>JAFTYD010000012.1 GCA_017464845.1 Clostridia bacterium | reverse complement strand
TTCTTCGCTAGAAGGGAATTCAAACTCAAGTCCAGAGAAACCTGGAATATCAAAAACTTCATTTTCAGGGAATTGTTCAATTTCCCCTTTATCAAGTCCCCAAATATGAGCATAACAATTATACTTTCCAGCAACTTCTTCCAAACCATCTGCAAGGTATGGAGAATATGGTGGATATTTTTTTGACTTTAAGATTCTTTTAAGTAAAACCACATCTTCAATTTTTCTTACTTTTTCATTAATCATTTTATTTTCCCCCTATTGAAATTTCTTTTAAAGGAACAACATTTAGTTTTTCTTTTACTTTGTCAATTACTTTTTTATTTTTTGCTGTTTCTTGTTTAAGACTACTAATATTAAGTTTGTAAATTTTAATTAAATGGTAAACATTTCCTGTTGCTGTATGAATTGTCTTGCGTGGTCCATGTTCCATAATTTGATAATGACCACTGAAACCATTTTTACCAGACCAAGATTTATCTGAATTTTGTCTAATAAAATGAAAATCTTTGTCGTTGTAATATAATGCTATTTTCCATTCATCTTCATTAACTTCTTCTTTTTCATTTGAAACCTTTATATCAACACCTATGGCTTTCATATCCTTAAACAAAAGTTTTTCCATTTTTTTCTCTGAAGGAATTCTTGTAAAACCAAAGATATTGTCAAAATCATAATTTACAGAAAAACCAAGTTGAAATATCTGTGATCGTTTTAAATTTAAAAGTTGTTTTTCGTCAAGTCCCCAAATGTGTGCATAACAATTATGATTCATACTATTAAATAATTGTACTGGATATGTAATGCAACGACATGGTGGATATGTGTTTGTTTTTAAAAATCCTTTAAGCACTTGAATATCTCTTCTTTTCTTTCTTCCAAACATTCTTTTCTCCTATATCATTTTTTTTATAAAGTACAAAGTACCAAAAAACTTATATTATAAAAAATACAACTTTAGTAAGTTTTAGACAATATTAGACAATATTAACAAAAATTAAGTTGTTTACAAATTATATATATTTTCAATATATATTGTAACATATAAATATTAAGAATTCAATACCTACTTTTTGACAAAATAATTTTTATTGTTTTTTTTGGAAAAATTTTTTATATGTGCTATAATTACACAAGGAGGCTATATGTATAGAATCGTATTAAATGAAACTTCTTATCACGGAAAAGGCGCTATAAATGCTATTCCTCAAGAAATTTTAACTAGAGATTTTAAAAAGGTTTTAGTTATGTCAGACCCTGACCTTATTAAATTTGGTGTTACTCAAAAGGTTACAAATATCTTAGACGAAACAAATATTGTTTATGATATATTCTCTGACATTAAACCAAATCCAACTATTGAAAATGTAAAAAACGGAGTTGAAAAATATAGAGAATTCGGCGCTGATGCTATTATCGCTATCGGTGGTGGTTCTTCAATTGACACTGCAAAAGCTGTTGGTATCATTATCAACAACCCTGAATTTGAAGATGTTCGTTCTTTGGAAGGTGTTGCTCCAACTAACACTGCAAGTGTTCCTATCATCGCTGTACCTACTACTGCTGGTACTGCTGCTGAAGTTACTATTAACTATGTTATAACTGATGTTGAAAACAACAGAAAAATGGTTTGTGTTGACGTTCACGATATTCCTGTTGTTGCTATCGTTGACCCTGATATGATGTCAACTATGCCAAAAGCTCTTACTGCTGCAACTGGTATGGACGCTCTCACTCATGCTATTGAGGGTTATATAACAAAAAGTGCTTGGGAACTTTCTGATATGTTCCACCTTAAGGCTATTGAAAAAATCGCAAAATCTCTCCGTGGTGCTGTTGAAAACACTGACGAAGGTAGAGAAGGTATGGCTCTTGGTCAATATATCGCAGGTATGGGATTCTCAAATGTTGGTCTTGGAATTGTTCACTCAATGGCTCACCCTCTTGGTGCTTTGTATGATACTCCACACGGAATTGCAAATGCTATTATTCTTCCAACTGTTATGGAATATAATGCAAGTTCAACAGGTGAAAAGTATAGAGACATCGCAAAAGCTATGGGCGTTGAAAATACTGAAAATATGACTCAAGAAGAATATAGACAAAGTGCTATTGATGCTGTTAGACAACTTGCAAAAGATGTTGGCATTCCAGAAAACTTGAAAGATATTGTCAAAGAAGAAGATATTCCTTTCCTTGCACAATCTGCTTTTGATGATGCTTGCCGTCCTGGAAATCCAAAAGACACTTGCGTTGAAGATATTGTTGAATTGTATAAAAAATTAATATAAAATTTAACTAACAAATAAAAGAGTTGGAATGAAAGTTCCAATTCTTTTTTTAACCAAAATTAAAATCGGAAAATTTGTAGAGTTTTTTATTTGATTTAACATATCCTAAACAAAAAATATATGATAAAATACCTAAAGATTAAGGAGAATTTTTATGGATATATTTGACGAAAGAATTATAATCAATGGAGAAAACAAAATTGGTGCAACAGTTAGTTATTCTGACTATTTCAAAAAAAGACCACTAGTATTGCTTATTATGGGAACAGGCAAGCTAGATAGAGATGGAAATATGAAAGGTTTTAAATCTGACCTTTACAAAGACCTTTCTGATATGTTTGTTAGAATGGGTTATACTTGTATAAGATATGACAAGCGTGGTACACATGAATCAACTGGTAATTTTAATTCTGCAGGACTTTCTGATTTGGTAAATGACTCTGCTACTGTTATTGAATATGCAAAAAACTTACCTTGCGTTGACGAAAATCGTATAATTGCTTGTGGTCATAGCGAAGGTGCAATGATTGCAACCTTACTCACAAAGCAACAAAAATTGGAAAGTGTTATATTGCTTGGTGGTGCTTGTATGTGCTTAAAAAGTGCAATGGAATATCAAAACTACAAAGTCTTAGATGAGTTCAAAGATAAAAAAGGATTGCTTGCGTGGATTTTGAATAAAACATTGTCTAAAGAAAAAATTGAAAAACAATTAACCTCTCTTTATGACAAAGCAAAAAAGTCTAAAAAAGACACATTCTTTTTCAGAGGTGCTTTTCTTCCTTCAAAATGGATAAAAGAACACGGCTCTTTTTCAGATGAAGATTATATCAAGATGATTGAAGAATATAATGGAAAAGTATTGGCAATAACTGGAAAAAGCGATTTGCAAGCAGATTATACTTGTTTAGATAGAATTGCTGAATTTGAAAATGTTACTACATATGTACCAGAAAATGTAAATCATATGTTAAAAGAAATTGATGATGATAATAGTCTTTTAAATGTTCAAAAGCAATATAAAAGACTTGCTAAAAATCCTATTCACGAAGGAACAAAAAAGCAAGTTGAAGATTTTTTAAATTTAAAATAAGGAATTAATATGGATTATAACAAAATTGGAAATTTTATAATGTCTGAAAGAAAGGCTAAGAAACTAACTCAGGCTAAACTTGCTGAAAAACTTTTTGTTAGTGAAAAAACAATTTCAAAATGGGAAAATGGAAATGGTATTCCGGATACGAACATCTTACCAAGTCTCTGTGAAATTTTTGAAATAACCATAAATGAATTGCTAAACGGAGAAAGATTTTCTGCAGATAGTTATGAAAACAAGGCAGAAAAACTTATGCTTGAACTTCAAAAAACAAAAGAAGAAAACAATAAAAAACTTTTAAGTTTGGAAATTGCAATTGGTTTTATGGGAATATTATTTGCTTTTACTTTGATTATTATTGCAAGTTTAATAAAAATATCAATGTGGTTAAGAATTGTTTTGATTTTATATGGAGTAATTATCGCCATCATAACTTCTTTAATTGCTTTAAGGATAGAACAAGTTGTTGGTTTCTATGAATGTCCAAAATGTAAACACAGATATATCCCCACTTTCAAACAGGTAAACCTAGCGATGCATGTAAATAGAACAAGATATATGAGATGTCCAAAATGTAACAAAAAATCTTGGTGCAAAAAAGTTTTAAATAAATAATGCAATAAAAAAGAACTCTATCGTAATTTAGATAAAGTTCTTTTTTGTTATATTAATTTATACCATTTTGTCATTTTGAAGTATTAGCGAAGAATCTTATTTGCTAAAATTCACTCCTTAATCTTTTTTTAGTATATTTATTTTATAATTTTCAAAATATGAGTTTGCAACACTTTCAAGTTCTTCCCCTTTTATCTTTAATAAAGCCAAAGGAATAAGTATTTTGTCATTTGCTACATCTTTATTGATTCTATTTAAGAATGCAAATTTTCCCCTATTTTTGTACTTATCTCTATCGTTAACTCTTATTACAAGCAAATCCATTCCACCGAATTTATCAAGTCTTATTGAAGAAATATCATAGAATAAAATTTGACCAATCTTGTTTATGGTAAAAAAGTCATGAATTGCATATTCATCAATCACCATACAAGGTTTAAACTTGAATATTTTGATTATAAAGAAAAAAGCCAAAAGCAAAAACATAAGTGCAAAGATTCCTGAAAAGCCATAGAGCAAAGTTGCCAAAGCATAATTTTTTATCCTAATAAAGATAATGGGCAAACAAAACATTGCCACAAGCATAAGACAACTTGTAGCATACAAAAGACATTTCCATTTGTTTATCTTTATATTAAACTCTTTCATATTTTTTATTATACCATAAAAATATATTAATTTAAACAAAAATTTGTTGATTGAATTTTGATAATATTTTTTTATCAATTTGTTTGACATTAGACTTGTTTATGTTATAATCGAAATAGGGAATAAAATTATGAAACAAATATATAAATTAGTTATTACAGGTGGTCCTTGTGCAGGTAAAACAACAGGACTTGGAAAAATTAAAGAAGAAATGGAAAAAGAAGGTTACAAAGTTATCTTGATTCCTGAAACTGCCACAATCCTTATTTCTAGTGGTGGTGATTTACCTTCTTTTGGTAGCCGTCTTAATTTCCAAAGAAATATTTTTGCTATGCAAAGACTTCTTGAAGATTTTTATTCAACACAAGTTGCAAACACTTTGCCACAAGAAAAAGTTATTGTGGTATTTGATAGAAGTTTGATTGATAACAGAGCCTTCTTAACTCAAGAAGACTATGATATTATTTTGAAAGAAAATAATTTGTCTTTTGACGATGTCTTAAATCGTTATGATGCAATTTTCCACTTACATACAACAGCAAAAGGTTTCGCTGAGTTCTATACTCTTGAAAACAATAAAGCAAGAACTGAAGGTGTTGATGAAGCAATTGCACAAGATGACCGTTTGATAGAATGTTATAAAGGTCATGACTATTTTAGAATGATTGAAAGTAAAATCAACTTTAATGACAAACTTAATCATCTTATTGATGAAATCAAAATCTTCTTAAATAGAAATAATGATTAATCTTAAACTAAACAAAAATAAAATATGTAGATATCTTTCTACATATTTTTTTATTTTAATCTACTTTGTGTTTGAAAGGTTCAATTCATCAAAAGGTTGTGCTATTGATGAAAGATTGGTTATTTTGAAAGTATAACCTTTGTCCTTTACTCTTTCTTCACTATCAAACAAAATTGTATCAACATTTGCATTTATTCCACTATTGACATCAATCATTCTATCCCCAACCATAACAGTTTCGCTTTTGTCAAGGTTGTATGTTCTGCAAATATAGTTAATTCCATCTGGTGATGGTTTTGGTTTTAATTGCATATCGCTAGTTACATAACCATCAAACAACTTGTCAATTCCATCTCTTTCAAGCAAAACAACTGAATGTTCTTTGTCGCTATGAGTGAACAAGAAGTTTTTTCCACCTGCTTTGTGAATCTTTTTCAAAACTTCAAAAATCTCTTTGAAAGGTTTAACCTTATCCAAAAAATGTTCATCGTTTGCTTTTAAATCACGAACATATTTCATTTGTTCGTCTGTCAAATTATATCTTTTTGCCAAGGTTGAAAAAGAAACTTTGAGATAATCTTCAATTTCTTTATCGCTTGCGTTTATGTTGTAATGTCTAAACATTTTTATAGCATAGTAAGTCAAAACAGGATATGAGTCATAGAGTGTACCGTCAAAATCCCAAATATAGTTTTTATAAGTCTTCATAAATTTACTCCTTTGTTCCTTACATTTAACTTATAACATAGTTTGTCCATTAAGTCAATGTTTTAAAATTTTAAGTTAGTCGCTCCAATTTTCATTGATAATTTGTGTTAATGCCATTGTGAAAGCTTGTTTGTTTAAATCAATTCTTGTGTAATTGTCCAAAGTCAACATTCCAATTCCACCTTTACCGTTTCTTCTATCCTTATCTTCAAAGAAGAAATCGTCCATAAAGTCTGCAAGTCCTTTATCCTTTATTGTTTGAACATATCTGTTTGCAATAGGAAAACCACAGCTTGTACCATAACATACCTTTCCTTCCCCTTCAATTACTGCAAAATTGATAATAAAGTGTTGTCCATACAAATTGATTAACCCTGATTCAATTGCCACATAATAGTCAGCTGAAAGGTTATTTTCCTTTGCATATTTTTTTAAGTTGTTTACTCTATTCTTTGCGCCTTGCAAAGTTTCTCCATCAAGAGGTTGTTCACTTACATCAGATTCTGTTTTAAATCCTTCAATTTCAAAATCTTTGAAAAATTGACCAAATGCAAGTTTTGCCCCTTCAATTTTTCCTGCATTTGTTGTTGCAATATAAACTTTCATATTTTTCTCCTTTTGTGTTTTAAATTTATAAATAGATTCTTCGCTACATTCAGAATGACATATAATTATTTTTCTTTTACTCTAAATGATATTAAATAGAATTTGATAATTAATAAAATAACTTTTTTCAAAAACTACTTTTTACTTGCTTCAACTAATTCTTTAAATATATTGTTGCACCACATAACTTCATCAACCAAAAGTTCTGGGTGAAACTTAACTCCAAGACAAAACTTGTTTTCTGGAAGTTCAACAACTTCTTTGTGTCCATCATCAGAAAATGCTACAACCTTGAAGTCTGCTGTATCGTTTGCAACATAGTTATGAATACTATTCACTTCAACTTCTTCTTGTTTTACGATATTATAAAATTTTGAATTTTTGTCAATCTTCATTTTGTGTGCAAATTTCAAGTCAGGTCTATCATGCTTGTCTGGGTTTGTATCAAGAATAGTATTTCCATTTAATGCTCTTATCATATTATTTTGACCTGCGCATATACCAAGAAGTGGAATATCGTTCTCAATTGCTATCCTTGCGATAACCTCTTCATACTTTGCACTTGCAAGTCCACCTTGCAACACAATTCCATCACAAAGTTTAATTTCCTCTTTTAAAGCATCTTCATCTTCCTTTGTTATGACTGCTAAATCTTTTCCTTCATCATCTTCGTTAAACTTTATGACATTGCTTTGTGGTAAAAGACCAATAGCAATTCCACCATTTTTGATTATGGCATATCTAATTAAGTTGTTGATATAATCATTGCTCCAACCATAAAAATTTATATCTTCATATTTTGCTACGATACCAATAATCGGTTTTTTCATACTAACTTACCTCTTTGCAACAATAACGCTTCGGCATTAATTTTTTTATTTCTCTTAACAATATCCATTATCATACCTACTAACAAGAATATAAGTAGCATTGATTCAAGTATGCTTCCAAAAAGTGATTTGAAGTATATATTGTAAGCAACATAGACTACGCAAGACAAAATTCCACATAATTTATACACAATACTATTCTTTTGCCAAAGTGATACAATAAAAAGAAAAGTTCCAAAAGCTGGACACAAACTCATCGCTGTATCATAAGTGAAATATGTGAAAAGAGACATTCCTAAAAAGAGTAAAATAATTGACGATAAATAAAAAACTTTTTTTGCTCTGCCCTCTTTCATTCTTTCAACCATAAAGAAGATAATATTTGCTAAAATTACAATAATCGGCATTGTTGCACCAGTGTAAGCACCTAAGAATAAAAAACTTAATCCACTTGCTACCATTGCTAAACAACTATGAAGTAAAACTTTTAAATAATTTTTTTGTATGTAACTAAATACCAAAAACACATAATTAAAAATAATGAATATTTGTGAAAGTATATAATTCACAATCTTCCTCCTATTAAGCATTGTCATTATATCATAGTCTATTTTATAATTCAATTAAACTTTGAAAATTTAATTTTTTATTATCAATAAAAAACTTACTAAACTTTTTAGTAAGTCTTTTTTTATTTTATGTTATCAAAATAACAGTATCTCCTTTCTTTAAAGTTGTTCCTGCAGGTGGAAGTTGATTTAAGATAATTCCACCTTCACCATCAACCTCATAAAATATTCCTATTTTTTTAAGTTCGCTTCCACCCTCTGAAAGGCTTTTACCAACAAGGTCTGGCATAATTACTTCTTCTATATTTACATCTTCCTTTTGCTTTTGTATATCAAGATAATTGAATATCCCACCAAAAACTTCTTTACCATAAGGTGCTGCAACGATTGAACCATAATAAGCACCAGCACTTGGTTCATCAACCATAATGAAAACTATGTACTCAGGTTTATTTGCTGGATATGTTCCTATAAAACTTGAAATATATTTCCCCGTTGCAATTCTTCCGTTTTCATCATACTTTTGTGCTGTACCTGTTTTACCTCCCACATTGTAACCTTCAACAAATGTAAAGTCTCCTGTTTTGTTGGTTGCTTTCTCTAAAAGAAAATTGACGGAATTTGATGTTTTTTGACTTATAACTTTCTTGCAAGAAGTATTTATCAAATTTGTTTCTTTACCTTTATTATCCACCGATTTTTTGACTATTGATGGTGTAAACAAATCTCCACCATTTGTTATTGCACTTACTGCTGACATAAGTTGAATAGGAGTTACTGCAACAGCGTGGCCAAAACCTATTCTTGCAAGGTCAACGTTTTTGACATTTTCCTTTTTCATAAGGATACCACCACTTTCTCCTGAAATAGAAATACCTGTACTTTTTCCAAGTCCAAACCTTTCAAGATAATCATAAAACCTATCTTTTCCAAGTCTTAATGCCAAATCCATAAAACAGCAGTTACAAGAATTTGCAAAAGCTTCAACTAATGTTTGACTACCATGTCCTGATGTTTTCCAGCATTTGATTCTTTGACCATCAACCATACGATAACCCGGACAATAAAATCTATCTTCAAAAGAAGTTTCCCCTTCTTCAAGTGCTGATGCAACAGTTAAAATTTTAAAAGTTGAACCAGGTTCATAAGTATCCGTTACTGCCTTTACCTTTGATGATGAAAACAAAGTTTCAAGGTCATCTCTTGGAATTTCATTTAAGTCAAAACTTGGTTTTGAAGATAACGCAACAAGTTCTCCTGTTTCTGCTTTCATAACCATACCAGTTACAGATTTTGAACTTTGCTCTACCATAATTTTTTCTAATGTTTGTTCAAGTGTAAGTTGAATTTTACTATCAATAGAAAGATACAAATCACTTCCTTTCACTCCTGGAATATAGTATCTAATTTTTCCACTAATTTCTTTTCCTTGCAAATCACTCTGAACATAACTATATCCATCTTGTCCACAAAGTAAGTCATTGTAATATGCTTCTATACCTGATTGTCCAACATTGTCAACAGAAACAAAACCTAAAAGTTGAGTTAATAAATCTCCATAAACATAATATCTTCCAACCGACTCTGCAAGAAAAACACCACTTAAATTTTTGTTATAAATCTTTTCAGCAGTTTCAATGTCAACTTGCATTTTTATGAGTACTTCTGAAATATTTTTCTTTGTAACTTTTTCATACACATTTGAAAATTTCAAGTCAAGAACTTCACATAAAAAAGAAGAAACATAAGACGGATTTTCAACTTCTCTTGCTCTCACATAAACATTGTAAGTTGTGTGGCTTACTGCAAGTGCTGCTCCTGTGGTATCGTAAATTGTTCCTCTTGGTGCAACCAAAGTTAAATCACGAGTCCATTGGTCTGTAGCTTTTGTTTGAAGTTTTTTTCCGTTTATAATTTGAATAAAAAACAATCTAACAAATAGTAAACAAAAAATAAAGGATATTAGAATTGTGATTGCTAATATCCTCTTTTGTAGTGAATGTAATGTAAAAGGTCTTTGCAAGTTTAACCTCCAAATATACCTGAAACCCAATTACAAAATCTATCAAACCAATTACTCTTTTTTGCAGTTTGAGATGGCATGTTTAATTCTTCTGGATAAGTCTCAAACATATCCATAGCTTTGTTTGTTTCATCAAGTGTTGCTATCTTTTCAAAGTAAGTTGCCAAATTGATATCATAGGTATCTTGCTCTGTTGAAATACTACTTTGTGCTTTGTCAATTACTATACAATTTGTAACACAGAATATTGCACAAAAACAAAGTGCCAAGGCAAGTACAACTTGTTTGAATTTTTGTTTTGATTTTGCAATAGATTCTGGTGTAACTTCGGTATTTTTCTTTCTTGAAAATTTTGATGATTTGTAATAGTTTGGTTTTTCAATAATGATAGAAGAAGGGTGTTTTGCAGATTTTGTTCTTTCTGGAATTTGTTCTTTTTGATATTCTTTTTTTTGTTTAACAACTTTTTCAGTTTGTTGAATTTTTTCAGTTTGTTGAGATTTTTGAAGTTCCCTATTTTTTTGAATTTGTTGA
Source organism: Clostridia bacterium (assembly GCA_017464845.1). Classification (GTDB taxonomy): domain Bacteria; phylum Bacillota; class Clostridia; order Christensenellales; family UBA1242; genus Caccovivens. Next base: position 7,011 of record JAFTYD010000012.1, on the reverse strand, counting down.
ACTTTGCTAGATAAGATACTTCCCTTATTTGCATCACGATTTTGTAATGCCTCTGTAAAGAGTTCTTCTTTCTCTGTTGTATCTTTGTATTTCTTTGTAAGTTCTTCTAAAGTAAGAGAAGCATTTTTATTTTCTTTTTTCTCTTGCTTTTCTTCTTTTACTTCTTCTTGATTTTGAACTTCAGTTGTTTCTTCTTTTTCTTTTATTGTAACACTTTCAATAAAGATTTCATCATCAGAAGAATCAAAACTTTTCTTTCTTTGACTCAAATCAATTTCAATTTTTTCTTCTTTTTGAACTTGGCTTTCAGTTGTATTTTGAACAACTTCTTGTGTTACAACTTCTTGTTTTTCTTCCTTTTCTTTTTGCTTTTCTATTACGGGTTTTTCCATAACTGCAATTTTTTCTTCTTCCATATATAATATACTTTCCCTTTTTTAAATATGACTTATTATAATATATATAAATTTTTTTTTCTAGTCTTTTTTATATACTTATTAAAAAATTTTATTTTCACTGCTTTTAAAAATACTTACCTAAATAATAGTTTGTCTGCATTTTAAACTTTAATATTTGTTATTTAAAAATAAATAATTGATTAATTTTTAATATTAAAATAATTATTAAATAAATAATTTTAATTAATAAATAATTATTATTTAATTCAAAAATAATTAAAAAATAATTAATTAAATATTATTTGGTAATTATTTTATATTATTTTTAAATTATTTAATTAATTTTTAAAAAACACAATTTCCTGTTTTTTTTGACTTTAAGATAGTTGTATGTATATTTATTATATAAATAATATATAAACAACTTTATAAATTTTTCTTGTATCATTTTATATTTAGTGTTATAATATAGGCTATGGAAAAAATTATTGCGTGTATATCAACTCCACTTGGAAAAGGTGCAATCTCTATCGTGAGAATGAGTGGAGAAAATTGTTTGGAAGTTGCTAAAAAAGTTTTCTTCTCAAAAAGTTTAGATTATGAAAACATCAAACCTAGATATATGTATCTTGGTGATTTTTCATTTGATGAAAACTTAAAAGAAAAATGTATGATGGTTTACTTTAAAGCACCTAACTCTTATACAGGTGAAGATTTGATAGAATTTCAAATTCACGGTGGAATTATTGTAACACAAAAAGTGTATGAAAAACTTTTAGATTGTGGAGCTTCTCCTGCCGAACCTGGAGAGATTTCAAAGCGTGCTTTTTTGAATGGAAAACTTAGTCTTGATAGCGCTGAAGCAATCGTTGATGAAATCAATGCTGAAAGCGAAAGTGAACTTAAAGCAAGTTTGATTCTTGCAAGTGGAAAGTTGTTTGAACAAGTTACTTCTATGCAAACAAACTTGACTGAACTTTTGGCAGACATTGAAGTTACTCTTGATTATCCTGAACATGATATTGAAGAAACTGTGAAAGAAAAAATTTATAACAAGATAAAAGAAATTAAATTTGAACTTGACAAACACATTGAAAATTCAAAGCAAGCAAGGTTTATTAAAAACGGAATTAATGTTGCAATTATTGGTAGAGCGAATGTTGGAAAATCAAGTTTGCTTAATGCACTCCTAGGAGAAGAAAGAGCAATTGTAACTGACATTGAAGGAACAACAAGAGATAACATAAATGAACATTTTTTCTATAACGGAATAAAGATAAATCTTACCGATACAGCAGGCATAAGAGAATCAAAAGATATCGTTGAAAATCTTGGAATTGAAAGAAGTAAAAAAGCAATTGAAAATTCTGATATGGTTATATTTGTGGTTGATGCTTCTGAACAACTTTCAAACGAAGATTTGGAAATTAAGAAACTTCTTGAAAACAAAATTTTTATTACTGTTATCAACAAGAGCGACAAAGAAAGAAAAGTTGAAAAACTTGAAAATGAAATTTCAATCTCTGCTCTTGAAAATAAAAATATTGATTACTTAAAGGAAGTTATATTTAGTAGCATAATAAAAAATCAAATTAATTTTAATGAAATTATTTTAACCAACGAGCGCCAACTTAATGAACTTAAAACTTGTTATAACACTGTGCTTGAACTTGAAAATGCAAGAGAGTTTAGTCTTGATGTTATCTCAATGTTACTTAAACAACTTTGGAACAATTTAGGTAAGATAACTGGTAACACAGAAAACGAAAATATTATTGATTTGATATTCTCAAAATTCTGCTTAGGTAAATAGGAGAAAAATTGTGATTGTATTTGTTAGACATGGTGAAAGTGAATACAACAGAAAAGGTCTTCATCAAGGTCAATTTGATAGTCCCTTGACTGAAGATGGAAAAAATCAAGCAAGAAGTTTGAAAGAAGTTTTGTCAAAATATACTTTTGATAGAATAATCTGTTCCCCACTTTCTAGAACAAAAGTTACGGCAGAAATTATTAATGAAAATTTTAATATTCCAATTACTTTTGATGATGGATTACTTGAAATTGACAAAGGTAGTTTCTCTGGAACTTATTATAAAGATTATGAAAAAATAAAAAAATTTAAAGCTAACCCAAAACTTTATGGTGCAGAAACAAAACAAGAATTTTATGACAGATGCATAAAAGCTTACAAAGAAATTGAAAAGCTTGATGGTAACACATTGATTGTTTCTCATGGTGGTGTTTATATTTGTATTTACAAGTACTTAAACAATCTTGACATAGATGAAAAAATCCATGTACTTGGAAACTGTGAAGTTTATGTTTGCGAAAAAGAATAAGGTGATTATGGAAAATTTTGATGCGATAGTAATTGGAGCTGGCCACGCTGGTTGTGAAGCTGGACTTGCTCTTGCAAGAACTGGACAAAAAACTTTGCTCTTGACATTAAGTCTTGATGCTGTTGCTTTCTTGGCGTGTAACCCTTCAATCGGTGGTACTGCAAAAGGTCAACTCGTAAGTGAGATTGATGCTCTTGGTGGAGAGATGGGTGTCAATGCTGACAAAACATTAATTCAACTCAGAATGCTTAACAGAGGAAAAGGTCCTGCTGTTCAAAGTTTGAGAGCACAAGTAGATAAAGAAGATTATCATATACAAATGAAGAAGACTATTGAAAACACTCCAAATCTTTATTTAAGACAAGGTGAAAGTGTTGAGATAATTCTTGATGGAGAATATAAGATAGTTAAAACAGCTGTCGGTTTATCTTACAGAGCAAAAGCTCTTGTATTTGCCACAGGTGTATATTTGAAAAGTAGAATTATTATTGGTGAATACTCAAACGATGTTGGTCCAAATGGTTTTATGAATTCAAAACGTCTTTCTGATAGTTTAAAAAATCTTGGTATAAAACTCTTACGTTTTAAGACTGGTACTCCTGCAAGAATTCATTCAAGAAGTATTGACTATTCAAAACTTGAAATTCAAGAAGGTGATGAAAACTTGGCATCTTTCTCATTCTTAACAAAGAATAGACCAGAAAACAAAACTTTTTGTCATCTTACCTATACAAACAAAAAAACGCATGATATAATAAATGCGAACCTAGATAGAGCTCCTGCTCTCTCTGGCGAAATTACTGGTATAGGTCCTAGATATTGTCCTTCTATTGAAACAAAGATTGTTAGATTTAAGGACAAAGACAGACATCAACTATTCTTGGAACCTGAAGCACTCTCTACTGAAGAAGTGTATATTCAAGGTTTCTCAACTTCTATGCCGGCAGATGTGCAAGAAGAAATGATACATTCTGTTAGTGGACTTGAAAACGCCGAAGTAATGAGAGATAGCTATGCTATTGAGTATGATTGTATTGAACCTACACAACTTCTCCCTACACTTGAACTTAAATCTATCAAAGGACTTTTCTTTGCAGGACAGATAAATGGTACAAGTGGATATGAAGAAGCTGCTGCACAAGGTATCGTTGCTGGTATTAATGCAAGCTTATACCTTCAAGGAAAAGAACAACTCATACTTAAAAGAAGTGATGCCTATATAGGTGTTTTGATTGATGATATAGTAACAAAAGGTACAAACGAACCTTATAGAATGATGACATCTCGTGCAGAGTATAGACTTTTGCTCCGTCAAGATAATGCTGATATAAGACTTACTGAAATCGGCCGAAAGGTAGGACTTGTTACAGATGAGAGATACAACTTGTATCTTGAAAAACTTGATTTGATGTCAAAATTTGAAGAAGCATTAAAGACTAAGATGAAAGTCAATGAAATTCAAGACTTCTTTGAAAAGAATGGCGAAAGTGTACCAAGAGAAAGTATCACAGTCAAAGATATGCTCAAAAGGTCTAATATAGATGCTTTTAAGATTCAAGATGAGTTTGGTATCTTTAATGATTTCCCTTATGACATAATAGAAAAGATGAATATATCTGTAAAGTATGAGGGATACTTAAAGCAACAACAAGAAGATATTGAAAAAGCAAAGAAGAACGAAGAAATCTTAATACCCGAAGATTTTGACTATAATTCTATCAAAGGACTTAGAATTGAAGCAATTCAAAAGTTAAGCGAAATACGCCCTATAAGCCTTGGTCAAGCATCAAGAATATCTGGTGTGTCTCCTGCTGATATAGGTGTTTTGTCTATTTATGTTAAAAGGTTTAAATAGGTGAATCGTATGAAAGATAGATTATTGCAAGTTTTCAGTTCTTATGATATTGACTTAAACCAAACCCAAGCACAACAATTTGAAGATTATTACAAGTATCTTGTTGAAGTAAACAAAAACTTAAACTTGACGGCGATTACTGAAGAAGAAGATGTTATCTATAAACATTTTTTAGATTCTGTATTGCCTCATAAGATGTTTAAGCAAAATGCAAAAGTGATAGATATTGGCACTGGCGCAGGTTTTCCTGGTATTCCTTTGAAAATCTTACGCCCTGACCTTGAAATAACTTTGCTTGATAGTTTGCAAAAGAGAGTTAATTTCTTAAATCAAACCATACAACTTTTAAATTTAAAGAACATAACTGCTGTTCATGATAGAGCAGAAGATTATGTCAAAAAGACAAGAGAAACTTTTGATGTGGCAACTTCTCGTGCTGTTGCAAAAGTAAACACATTGTCTGAGTACATGCTCCCTTATGTCAAAATAGGTGGAATTGCTATAATGTACAAATCTCTAAAAACAAATGAAGAAATTAACGAAGGTCAAAAAGCAATTTCTACACTTGGTGGAAAGATTGAAACTATTGAGGAAATAAATGTTAAAGAAATTGATGCAACAAGAAGTTTTGTTGTCGTTAAGAAAAACTCTTTAACACCAAAAACTTACCCTAGAGGGAAAAATCTTCCAAAGACCAAACCAATCTAGACAGAAAGGATTCTACCTCCTTCTCGGGGTCTAGATTGACAAAAAAAGATAAGGTTTAACTTCCTTATCTTTTTTATTTGTATTATTTTTAGAGATTCTTCAACTTTGTCTTTAAAATGACAAATAATGAATTGTATCTTCTCTAATACTTCATAATGACATTTGTTGCAAAAAATAAAACCATCTTACTTTTTTTTGTAAGATGGTCTTTTTTTTATTTTATTACGCTTTTTACAGCATCTTCAACAACTTGATAACGTTCTGTATTGATTTGGTCAAGCAACGCCTTAAATGGGTCAAGTTCGTTTGAGAATACCATTTTTGCAATTGATGGACTATATCCACTAACAAGAGCAACACCTAAATCATTTTCAATTAATGGTATTGTCTTTGTTCTTGAGCAAACATTCCAGAATACCAAACGAGGAAGTTTGTAGCCATTGTTTTCAAATCTTTCTGCTAATGTCTCAAAAAGTTTTTGATTTGGTTTACCTACTGAAGAACTTGCACAGTAATCAAATTCCATATCTGAAATAATCAAAATATTTTTTGGCATATCTTTTTGTTTAAGCTTACCTTTTATTGCAGTTGTAAGAATAAGGTCAAACACTTTTTCAATATTTGTATTTGCAACTTCGTTATGAGTTAAAGCAACACCGATTTTATCATGCAAAGTATTACAATGTGAAAAATCAACCATTTGTGGGTTTTCACTAAATGTGATGTAATTATCCTTGAAATCGCCTTTTGCACGTTCTGAGAAGTAAATTGCAAGAGCATTTGCTATATCCAAAGCAGTTACAGTTGAATCACGACCAGCACGAACTGTCATACTACCTGAACCATCGGCAACAACCATTGTTGAATCATCTTCAGAACCATAGTTTGGTAATGCTTTCCACAATGCTTCATAAGTTTTGTTTTCATTTTCTGTTAAGTGATATGAACCATGAGTGTATTTGTTAACAATTTCATGAGGATATAAAGTTGTAGCATTAATTTTTGTTTCGCCCTTTTCAAGAGCCTTTAAATATTTTTCTCTTCTCTTTTTATCATGTTTTAAGAATGCTTCATTATAAATAAGGTTAGCTTTTGATGTAACTTCACTATATTCAATTTGTTCCCATTCGTTTGCACTCATCTTAACTTCAATAACTTTGAGATATCTACGGAGTTTACTTAATCTTCTACGATAAACAGATGCTGTTATTCCTAACTTTGAAATAAGGAATTTTGCAATAGAACGAGTTTCTTCTGATGTGGCATTTTCAGATGGCAACCATTTTGCACAAAGAGAGATTGGTTTTTCTGCAAGCATATTTTCTTCATCTTCTGCAAGTTGTTTTTCAATAATCTTTACAACATCATCTCCAACTTTTGTGTTGAGTAAGTATAACAAATTGTCCCAACGAGTAAATTCTGGAACAAGTGGCAAAAGTTTTCTTGCGATTTCTGTATCAGTTTGAGCAAGGTAAATCATAGCTAAACGGAAAAATCTTCTTTCGCCCATTCCACCACGAACATCACCGGCAAAGAATAACCATTTGATTGCAGTCAATTTATCTTCAAAGTATGCTTTTGCAAACTTATCAAAAACTTCATCGACATTAGCTTTACGCAATGAAGACACAGAAAAATTAAGATCCAAAAGACTTTTACCAGTTGTACGGAAGCCTGTTGCACCTTTTTCTGTTATTGAAACATTGAA
>JAFTYD010000011.1 GCA_017464845.1 Clostridia bacterium | reverse complement strand
ATTTTTTATTAATAAATTGTGTATTTTCAATAAAAATTTAATTTAAAATATAAATAAAATAATTTTTTATAATATTTTTATTAAATATTTGGAAAATAAATTTGTTTATGATATGATATGTAAGTAATAAAAATAATTTAACTTTTTAATTTATAATATGCTGATGTGGCACAGTCGGTAGCGCACCGCCTTGGTAAGGCGGAGGTCACGGGTTCAAGTCCCGTCATCAGCTCCAAATATAAACCTTTGAAAACTCTTTTGAAATCGGGTGTTTTCAAAGGTTTTTTATTTTTCAAAATTTTACTTAATTTTTTATCCTAAAATATTAGGTGTCAAATTATTTTTTTGGATATCTGTCTTTTGGCACACTATCGTGTACTTTTAAATCTTCTTCATCAACCATGATATCTGCAATATCTTTTCCTGTATAAAACTCAGAAAATACAACTTGCCACTTTCCATTGATTGGTTTTTTACTCATTATGGCACCAAAATCTCCAACATTAACTCCAGCTTTTGTATAAGCTGGTTTTTCTTTTATTAATTCAACCAAATCTAAATATTTCAAATTCTCTCCTTTAAATCAGCCAAGGATATTATTGGTAGTTATCTATTTAGGTATAACCATTCAATAACTCATCTATCATAATTCATTATTAGATTTTCATCAATATTGATTAAATTATCAAATACTAAAATATTATAACAAATCTCCTTTTATAATGCAAAATATAAAATATTTATTTTTTTAGAGTTTCAAAATTTTGGTATTAAGTTTATCAGTTATATCTCAAATATAATTTAATAGTTGTTTTGTAATTTAAAATAACAATTTTGAAATTTAACAATTTATGATATAATAAACGAAAACGGGAGGAAATATGAATAATATTAAAAAATTATTTCTATTAAATGGTAGTTTTCCTGATAAAATATTGATTCGTTCAGAAAAATTAAATATAGACAAATGCTATGATGTTGAAAATTCTCATCAGTTTTTGGAAGAATATAAAAATTTGCTAGCGATTTCAAAAAGTCCTGAATATGAAAAAGTTGATATGTTTATTAATCCTGAAAAATGCAGAATGATATGGTTTGAAGGTAGTACAAAAATAGGGACTTGTGGTTGGATAAGTTTGAAAAAATGTAAAGATATTGCTTTTTATGAATACAATGAGGAGACACATGAGGAAATTTTTGAAGATTTATTCTTAAAATATTTACAATGCGATAATAAGTTTATAAAAAGAGCATTAACAGATGGGTCATATGCTTGTTCAAAAAATTGCTTGCGTGAGTATGAATATAATTTTGATATGGTTACAGCTGGTCAAAAATTAATCGATTTGTTAAAAGTAAACTATTTATTTCAATTTTATAATTCTTCAATGATTAATTTAGATTATTTTCTTCCTGAATTTTTAACTGATAAGCAGTTGACTGAAATAATCGCTAAAAAATACAATTTGATTGATTATATTTTGTGTGATGAAAATTTTAAGCCAAAAAATTATGAATTTACAAACAATACAATACTTGCTGATGCTGTTAAAGCTGTATTGTATGCTATTTATTTGATTAATGGCAATTGTGATGATCTTGAAGATATTGTTAGAAATTTTATTTTATTGACAGATATAAGTTATCAAAATTTACCTTCGATTAGAGAAAAATATAAAAAATTTGCTGATTATTTAAGAAATAAAGATAAATATGATGTAGATGAAACAATTTCTTTTAAAGAAGTAGAAAATATTTTAGGTGAAAAACTTGATTATCAGATGTTTTTTTATACAAATCTTTTTAGAGATTATGGTTATCTTATAAAAAGAGTAGATTTTGAAAATAAAATAATTTATTTAGACATTAGTTATTGGTAGGAGATTGTATATATTTAAGTTTCATATGAAATTATATTATAAAAATAAAAACCTATTAGTTTTCTCTAATAGGTTTTTATTTTTAAAATTAATCATCTAATGACATTTTTATTTGTATTTTAGATTAGATTTCTATTACCGTTACACCATGATTGCAAACAGATAGTAGTGGAGAGAGTTCATGGTATTTATTTTTTAATTCTAATGCTTTTGGATTATAAATATTAAAATCTTCTCCAATTATAATAGTTTTGATTTTTCTTTTTTGTTTTTGTTTTTCTAACCATGTACGAGTTAACTTACGGATTTTTCCACCTTTACCTGTGCTGCCATAACCATGAATGATAAGTATACATTTGTATTTATTAACGCGACATCTTTCAAATAAATTTTTTAAACAATCCATTGCTTCACAAGCAGGAGGCATTCCATCTTTAATATTAAGTTCTATATATTTACTCATCTTGAACCTTCTTTTAAGTAGCGAAGGTTGAACTTATTAGAATCTAGTGGAACATTTTTTAGTATTTCATAAAGAGAATTTGTATTTAAATTTCCAAAAGTTTTATAATTTCCATTGTTATTTAACTGAAATTCACCTTCTGGATTAATCATTAAATAAGAATTTTCCATACTTCCACAAGGTTCAGCAATAATAATAGATTCAAATTCTTGATGTTTTTTACAGAATTCATCGAATTCTTTTTTAGTTATTTCATATTTTTTTGATTTATTATTTATTCCATCAATTAAATGCATTTGAAATAACTTAATTTTTTTTGGCTTTAAAGCACGATATAATTCAGAAAAATTTTCGTTAATATTAAGTTTTGAAACAACGGTATTTATCTTTAAATCAATGTTGCATTCGTGTATAGAGTTAGATAATTCTTTTAGTTGTGTAAGAGATATTGAGTTATTGAGATAGCATCTACCAATTTTATTATTTGAATCAGATGAAAGTGAATCGACACTTATTCCAATTATTGAGATTTTACCTTTCCAAGAGCGAATACGTTCAGGAGTGAGTAAATAACCATTTGTAATAATTGATGTAGTAATTCCAAGTGAATTTGAATAATCTATTAATTCATCAAGATGTTTATATAAAGTTGGCTCACCACCTGCAAAATTGATTCTTCCGTCATTAATTTTGTTTTTTCTAAAATATGATGCAATGTTGTTTATAATTTTTTTTGCTTCATCAATAGATGGGTCTTGACCTTTAAATTTGCCAAAGCAGTATGTACAATGATAATTACATTTGTTTGTTATGTGATAGTTTATCACATTAAATTTTTTCATAATATTTTCTCCTTTTTATAAAAAATTAGGAGAAATTATACCGTTTTATTTTAATTAAAATTTTTATTGTTTTCGTAATTATTGCGAATTTTTTCGCTATATTTCTGTAAAACGGAATAAAGTCCGTTATTCAGATAATTATGGAAAGCCCATGTTACAATATGATTGAGGCTTTCTTCTCCATAAATAGCAGTATTGCCAAAGCTATTAGTAATGTATTTTCGCTTTTCTTTTGTCTCAGTACCAAGCGAAGTAATTAGAATGACTTTATTAAGAGCATTCCAAAGAGTTATGAGTTCACTATTCATAACAGAGTAAGGAGAAGGGAGTATTTTTGACCAATAGTCCATATCGATATCTCTGTTAAATTTATTTTCTTCTGTTGGGAAAACTTCTTTATGTAGTTGTTCTGGGAATGTTGTAAGAAGTAGTTGTTTTGTGAAATTGATAGATTGTTCAATACCTACATCGCGGTAAATAGAACCTATTATCATTTCAAGTGAATCTGCAAGATACTTTTCTTGATTAAGAATTTGAAGATTTTCTTCATTAATGTTTTCGTAATCAAAAAAGATAGAATCATATTCAGTGTATTTAGCAGGGATGCCTATTTGTAAATAAAGTTTATCAAATCTATGTTTTTTAGATATTAATACTTGAGCTTCAGCACGAGTAAGATTTTCAAACTTTTCTGACATATTTCTAGTGTTAGGATCGTAGAATAAAAGTTCTGCAACAGCGAATCCATATATAGCGTCACCTATCTGTTCAAGGATTGGGAAAACATCAGCTTCTTCTATGAGTGCAGAATCTCTATCAAGTAAAGAGATGATATAATCATTTTTATGTTCATCATTTACATTGATATCAAATAAGTTAAGTGTTTTTTTAAGTTCTTCATAATGTTTTGTACGAGTTGAAATATCAAGTTGATGAGTAGTACAAATTCCAATTCTTTTTTCAATTGTTTTAATCAAATCTACAAAAATTCTTTGTAAATAAGAAAATTGCGTTTGTTCGTCTTTTGAAAGAAGAGTAACAGCATAAGCTTTTAGATACACACGTTTCCAAATATTATCAAAAGAGAAACAATCAGGGTGATAAGCTGTAAATAATCTTCTATCATCATTATCGGCTGAATATCTAAATGGGGCTGCATCAAGAATAACTGCGATATCATTATATTCATGAGTATCTCCAGATATGAAGCGATTAATTTCATTATTAAGAAAATTGTTAACATCATCAAAGTTGTTAGGATAATTGTATTTACAAATGAAGTTATTCCAAACTTTTTGCCCGATCTCAAAAAAATTAGGTTCTACTTTGTTCATTGGATAACAAAAATGAATTGTTTTTAATATAGATAAATCACAATAAGGCTCTAATCGTTTGAAACAAAATCTAAATGTTTGTTCTTCGAGTTTTTCTACAAGTTCATCATACTTTGACATATAAAGTGGAAAGTTGTGTTTAAAAATAAGGTTTATATGTGGGATTTTTTGTAAATTTTCTATAATTAATTCTAAAACTTTTTCTGCATGACGAATATCGTTCAGATTTACAATTTCATTAAGAAAAGTTACGATATTAAAGTTTTTATGTTCTGCCCAAAATTTATCATCATTAATAAGTGCTGTTTGTAAAATTTTATTATTTACTTTTTGTTCATAACCACAAAAAAGAGTACTTGTTTCGTTATTTACTTTACATTCATTTGATTGGTTAAAATTATAATTTATCTTATTTAAAATAAATTGATTAAGTATGTCATTTAATGGAGTTGCTTGTAAAGAATGTTCAGCCTTATAATAACAGTTATTTTTAACACCTGATGTTTTTTTTTCAATTATTTTTTTTAAAACTCCATAAGAATGATTGATTTCATCTTCTTGTACTTTACTATACTCATTAATAATAGAGATTGTAAACAAATTTTTTAAGTTGTCATTTTGTTTAGATATTAAAAGTTTTAAAAAACTATGTAAAAGTTTTTGTAATAGCTTGCTATTATATTGTTTTCTTGAAATTAATTCATTTGCTTTATAAAAGTCATCTTCATTTAGTAAATCTTTTGCAAGTTCTGAATCTTGAAGCATAAATTTGAGAGCAACATGTTCACAAGCTAATTGTACACAAGGATCATCAATTCTGTAATCTAAAGGCATATTTGATATTTCAAGCATTTCTTGGGCAAGTTGAAGAGATGTGTAATTAACAATTGTTTTTTCTTCAATTAAATTTAATAATTGTTTTTTTTCTATTTCATTTGAAATAGAAAATAGGGATGGCCAAAATAGACCATCCCCATGTCTGTGTATAGACATAAAATAGTCCTCCTTTTGCATATTCTGTTTAGTTAAATAAAACGGTATAAATTCCCGTAGCTTTACAGAATTATCAGGAGGTTTCGAGATTATTTAATAATGTCGTTACCGATAGTTTTTTGAAAAATCGGGTTGAATATCAACATCTTGTATTCAACATAGCAATACTTATTCCGTATTCACAAAAAAGTAATACCTTTTAATTCTGCAATGTTATTATATGGTATAAAAATTAGATTGTCAATAAAATTGAATAAAAATAGCAATAAATGTTAAAATTTTTATCCTTCTATTTATTATTTTTATTTATATTTTAAAAATATAAAAAATTATTTAACAAAAGAAAATTATATGTTATAATTAAAAAGGATTTTTATTATATTATGAATTAATGTAAAAATAATTTAACAAAGGAGATATTATGGAAGTTACTGTTATTGGTTCAAGTATATCTTGGACAGATAGACCTGCTAGTTGTTATGCACTTGGAAAAGATATTTTAATTGATTGTGGTGAGGGGACATCAAAATATTTAGAAAAAAATGGAATTGATTTTTTAAAAGTTAAGCATATTTTTATTACACATATTCATTCAGATCATTGTGTTTCTTTATTACAGTTTTTATGTCAACATATTCAATATAATCCTGCTGAAAAATATAAAACTTTAACAATTTATGGACCAAAAAATTTTAAGAAGTTTTTAACTGATATGGCTAGTTTATTTAAAGTTCTTTTTGAAAATGATGATATTGAAAAATATATAAATATTGTAGAAATTGATGACTTTTCAAAGACAATTGAAATTGATGGTTACACAGTTACAATGCATGAATTAAAGCATGGAAGACTTGTTGATATTGGTTATGTTTTCAATGATGGAAAAACAAAATTTGGTTTTTCTGGAGATTGTACTTACACACCAAATTTAGATAATTTTGTTAACGAATGTGATGTTATGTTTTTGGAATGTTGTGGTGAATCAACTACAGAAAATCATTTAGGTTATGATTGGTATTCAAAATTTCAAAATGAAAATTTAGATAAAACTTTTTTTGCAATACATTGTATTAATAAGGTGTTTTTTAATGCTGAGGAATTAAAAATAAATGTTGTTGATACAGGTGATAGAATTGTTATTGAAAATAATAAAATAACAAAAAATGGCAAAAATATCATCAAAAATATTTAAAAATTATAGTTTTTTACCGATTTTATAAAAATAATATGAATGTTGTTATAAAAAACAAAATATTTTAGTTGTTGTTTTATGAGGAGAAAATACTATGTTTGAAGTTAATTTTTATGATTTAGATACAGTTGATGAAAAGTTATTTACAAGGGCAGTTATTGTTTGTAGATATAACAATAAGTGGATTTATTGTAAACATAAAGATAGAGAAACTTGGGAAATTCCTGGTGGGCATATTGAGGAAGGAGAAGATTATTTGTCTGCTGCAAAAAGAGAGTTATATGAAGAAACAGGTGCAACAGAATTTGATATTTATCCTGTTTGTGTTTATAGTATTTCATCTTATGGCATTTTACTTTTTGCAGAGGTTAAAAAATTAGAAGAATTACCTAATGAATATGAAATGGAAAAAATTGGGTTTTTTGATGATGAACCAACTAATCTTACATATCATGATTCTCATTCAAAATTTTTCAAAATAGTTAAAGAATTTTTGTTGAAAAGCAATAAATAATTTAAAGTAAAATTTCATTTAAAGTTGGTGTTAATTAAAGATAAAATTTTAAATCGAAACTTTTTTGTTTCGATTTTTTATTTTGATTGTTGTTTAATATATTATATATATTGTTTTTATTTTATATTGACTTTTAGAAAAGATTAATGTATTATAGAAATGTAAAGGAGTGTGCATTATGGAAAAAGAAGAAAAATTACCAACAATAAAAGAAATGTGCGAAGCTTATAAAGAATATAGAGCTGAGCAAGACCAAGTTGTTGGAAAAATGACTAAAGATGAAGTGCTTGAATATTATAAAAAACAAGAAGAAGAAGCAATAAATTATGCGAAAAAATTAGGTCTTGATATTGTTACTTCAGACGAAGGAGGGAATGATTAATGAAATACGACAGACCATATATATTGGATACAAATATTGTTATTAGTCTTGCAAAGTATGATAAAGTAAGAGACTATAAAAAGTTAGCTGCTTCTGATAATATGAATTATTATTATGCAAGAAGTATTGAAAAACTTTATAACATGATTGAACGTGGAGAAATTATTGCTGAAATTACACCAACTATTTTGAATGAAATTCAACAAGGTACAAAAAGATTTGGACCATTGGTTGAAGATTATATTAAAAATAATAAAAAAATCAAACTCCATGTATTTAGTCAAGATGAAATAAGATTAGCTTATGAATTAAGAAATGATTATTTTAATACTCAAACATCTTCAGGGGAATATGCTTTTCATTATGACCCTAATAAATTCAATGGAATGAATGATGCCTTTATTATGGCACAAGCTTCAATTTTAGGTTATGATGTAATAACTTATGACAAACATTTTACAACAAGAGTTTTTACTATTAGAGAAGTTAATAAAATGTTTAAGCAAAAACATACAAGAAGTGAAATGTCAAACAGAGGTTATGATAGAATGGATAAGATTCAAATTTCAAAACCAACTGCCTTTGTTGAAATGCATCCAAATTTAGGTAAATAAGGAGATAATGTGGATAACAAAGATTATTTAGGTAAGGTGGTAAAAGTATTTATTGATAGACCTTTAAATTCACTTCACCCAAAACATAATTTTAAATATGAAGTAAATTATGGTTATATTCCAAATACAATTTCAGGTGATGGTGAAGAATTAGATGTTTATGTACTTGGGGAAAATGAACCTCTTGAAACTTTTGAAGGAAAAGTTATAGCAATAATTCATAGATTAGATGATGACGATGATAAATTAATTGTTGTAGAAAATGGAAAAACTTTTACTGATGATGAAATAAGGGAGTTAACTCATTTTCAAGAAAAATGGTTTGAATCTGTTATTATTAGATAAGCAATTAGAAGGAAGAATATGGATTTAGAAAAATTAAGTCAAGAAGATTATGATAAGGTATTAAGAAAATCAATTAAAATAATTTTTATCAGTTTTTCTTTGTATTTAATACAACTAGGTTTTGTTATTTTTCAATTGTGTAATAAAATTTTTACTATATGGAATATAATTCCGTTAGTAATGGTTGTCGTTATTATTGTTTTCAACATTATTAACAATAAAAGATTATTAAAAGAAAAAGTTTTAGATCAATTTGAAAATGGTTCACCAACAGAATATTCTGGAAAAAAAGTTGTTAATAGTAGAAGAAAAACAAATTTAATATTTGATTGCACAAAACCTATTAAAAAAACAGATGTAATTGTTAGAGTAGTGTTTTTAATTATTTTGTTGGTTATAGCTGGAATATTTGGTTTTCTTTATAAGGATAAAAAAGACAATTATAATGTTGTAACAGCAACTATTGTTGAACAAAAAATAGAAAAAGGTGATAAAAAATATAAAGAAACAGTAAAAATTGATGAATATGGAAAAGAAGTTTCTACAACTTACACAACAATTAAATATGATACAATTGTTGAATATGAATTAGATGATGTAAAGTATAGAACAATTATTCCATTGGAAATGGTAAAAGTTTCAAAATTAAAAATTTTTGTAAATGATGAAGGTGAATTTAAAAAAGTTTATAACACAAACATATTTTTATATACAGCTATTGTTTGTATAGTTACAAGTGTCTTAATTTTGTTTTCATTGTTGTTTAAATATCCTGTTGAATTTTTTGTATTTATTATGATAGCAGCGATTGGTGTTGTTGTAATTTTCGTAATAAATTTAGGTTGTTTTAGTAATATACTATACAATGATTTAACAAGTTTTGGATTATTCTTTGTTTTGACAGGTCTTATGGGAATGGTAGGTGCTATTTTATCAAAGAAAATGATAAAACCTATAGAACCAAAAATTGAGAATTCCGAAATCGAAAATATGTAAGATACATTTTAAAAAAACGAGTATAATCTCGTTTTTTTTGTTTTTATAATCAAAATATTGTTTTACATAAATAATTCTTTGATTTTAATTTGGTTTTTATTTTTAAGTTATGATATAATAAATTGCTTATAAATTTTTTAAGAGGTTTTTTATGAAAATTGGAATTGATATTGACGATACAACAACGGCTAATTATCCTGTGTATTACAAGACTGTTAAAAACTATTTAAAGATGAATAAACTTGATAGAAAAATTATCAATAAAAAAACAAACTATGTAACAGAAATGGTTGATTGGCAAAGTGATGAAGAAAAGATTTCTTTTTGGAAGCAATATGCTGATATAATGCTTGAAGATGCTATTGAAAGAAAAAATGCTTCAAAATATATCAACAAAATAAAAGAACTTGGTCATGAAATTTATTTTATTACTGCAAGAGATAAAAGACATTTAAAAGATCCTGAAGGAATGTCTGCTAGGTGGTTACATAGAAAAAAAATAAATTATGATAAAATTTTAATCGGTTATGAAAAAAAAGCAGGAATAAGTCAAGAATTAGGTATTGATGTTTTTATTGATGATATGCCTAAAACTTTGTTGGAATTTAAGGATACAAATATCAAATTAATGATAATGACAAATCCTCATAATAAAGATTTTAAAGATAACAGGATTGAAAGAGTAAAAACTTGGAAACAAATTTATAAGAAAATCAAAAATATGACTTTATCAAATTAAGTTTATGTCATTTTGCAATATTTTGTAGATTTTATAATAACATAGATATTAATTAAACAAATTTAAATAAAATACTTGAAATCTAATATATATTATGTTATAATTAATCAACGAAAGTGAGGTGTTATATGACAATGAATATGGTTTGTTCAATGTGGAATGATATCGTTAACTGGGTTAATGGATGGAGTTCTGGTCTTTATCTTGCAGTTATGTGTATTTGTTCTATCATTGCTTTGATGTCTATTATGAGAATGTTATTCTGGACTTATAATAGAGGGGATCAAAGATTTCATATAGGTTTTGTTATCCTTGCAGCTATTGCCATAGCAATCGTGGTGGTTGTAAGTATAGCGAGAAATTAGATTAAGGAGAATTAAAGTGAAATTTTTACCTATGCTTGCTGATGATTTGCAATCAGATTTTATTACAAAAACATTCCCGATTATAAGAATAGTGTTGTTTTGCATAATAATAGCTTGTGCTATTACTATGATAATCACTGTTTTAATGCAATCTAATGATACAGAAGGAACAAGTTCAAATGTAATTACCGGTTCTCAAGAAAGTTATTACTCTCAAAACAAGAGTTCTTC
The DNA here is from genome assembly GCA_017464845.1 of Clostridia bacterium. Taxonomy (GTDB): domain Bacteria; phylum Bacillota; class Clostridia; order Christensenellales; family UBA1242; genus Caccovivens. Next base: position 50,583 of record JAFTYD010000011.1, on the reverse strand, counting down.
AAGAGATGGTAAATTGAAAAAAATTACAATAATAATGGCTTGTGTAATGCTTGTTTGCGTAATTTTGTATATGATAACTAAATTGATTAATGGTTAAGTGAATGAAAATAAGACAAAGTATATTAAATATTATTAAAAAAGAAAGTTTGGTCTATTCTAGTATAGACAAGCTTTTTTTATTTATGGCCAATACTCTTGATGTGAGTTTGGAAACAATCAAAAAAGAATTTAACAAACTTTTAACTGATGGAGATATATTTGAAATCAGAAAAGGAAAGTTTATTACTATACCTTCAAGAAATTATTTTAAAGGTAGATTTTTTGGTAGTACCAAAGGTTACGGATTTTGTAAAGTGAGTGATGAGATTGATGATTTCTTTATTCCAGGAGATAAGTGCTTTGGTGCAATTGATGGTGATAGCGTTATTATCAAAGTTCTCAATTCCTCAAGTGAAGGTAGTGATGCTGAAGTTGTAAAAATATATCATCAAGTCGAAAAACTTGTTGGTACTGTTGTAAAGGTTAGTTCACAATATTATCTTGAACCTGAAAATTCAAAAATTTGTTTCAAGATTCCTATTACAACAAAACCTAATAAGTTTGAAGTTGAAGATGTTGTTGTTGCAAGGCTTACTCGTTCTGAAAAAGGAAATATAAAATGTGATATCGTTGAAGTTTTAGGAAAACAAAGTGATGTCAAGACTTTAGAACTTTCTATTATAAGACAACATGGTCTTTATGAAGCTTTTCCAAAAGAAGTTCTTGATGAAGTTGCAAAAATTCCTGATCACGTAACAAAAGAACAAAAGAAAGATCGTTTAGATTTAACTCATGAAAGAATATTTACAATTGACGGAGAAGATTCAAGAGATTTTGACGATGCTATTTCAATAAAAAGAACTGATATAGGTTATGAACTTGGTGTTCATATTGCCGATGTTGGGGAATATGTAAAAAGAAATTCTGCTGTTGATGAAGAAGCTTTTAAAAGAGGAACAAGTGTTTATTTCCCAAATTCTGTTCTTCCAATGTTACCAGAAAAATTATCAAATGACATTTGTTCTTTGAAGGAAAATGAAGAAAGATTAACATTATCATGTATTATGGATGTTGACAAAAATGGAAATGTTGTAAATCATAAGTTATGTGAATCATACATTAAAAGTGTTGCTAGATTGACTTACACAGAAGTTTATGATGCGTTGACAAAAACTTCTTTCAATGAAAAAACAAAAATGCTTGAAGAAGATTTTATTCTTATGAGAGAACTTGCTGATATTCTTGAAGCTAATACAAAAAATAGAGGAGCTCTTGATTTTGAAATACCTGAAGCATATTTCATCTTTGATGAGAATAATTATGTAACAGAGGTTAGAAAAAGAGAAAGAAATATAGCTCATAGATTAATAGAAGATTTTATGGTACTTGCAAATGAAGTTGTAGCAAGAAAATTTGAAATACTTGGAATGCCATTTGTTTATAGAATCCATGAAAAACCAAAGAAAGAAAAAGTACAAGATGTTTGTGCATTCTTGAAAGGATTAGGTGTAAGATATCCAGAAATACCAAAGGATATTGATCCAAAATATTTCCAAAAATTGATTGGAACAGTTAAAGATGAAAATTTTGCAGATACTGTGAATAAAGTTATTTTGAGAGCAATGCAAAAAGCAAGATACTCAAATGAAAATATGGGCCACTTCGGATTAGCACTTGAATATTATTGCCACTTTACTTCACCTATTAGAAGATATCCTGATCTTACAATTCATAGAATTATAAAGGATAGTTTCAAAAAGAAGTTAACAAAAGCAAGAAAAGAAGAACTTATTGATTTTACTCATGAAAGTTCAGAGCAATCAAGTTTATGTGAAAGAAATGCTGATTTAGCAGAAAGAGATGTTGACGATTTATGGAAAGTTTATCTCATGAAAGATAAGGTGGGAGATGTGTTTGATGCTGTTATAACTCAAGTTAGAGAATTCGGATTCTTTGTTGAGCTTGATAACACTGTTGAAGGTCTTGTAAAAGTAGAAAATTTACCTGAAGATGCATACTTATATTTTGAAAAGACAATGAAACTTAAAGGTCAAAAATTCACATTCTCATTAGGTGATAAGTTAAAGGTTCAATTAGTAGCCGCAAACTTAAATACAAGGAAGTTGGAATTTGTTGTTGTTTTATAAAAAAATAGAATAAATTTTAACATTTTTATAAAAAATTTGCGTTTATGTATTGAAAATATATAAAAATTGTGTTATAATTGGAGGCGAGATGAAGATTTTTACTAACAATAAAAAAGCATTTCATAATTTCTTCGTTTCGGATATGGTTGAAGCTGGAATTAGTTTGCAAGGATGTGAAGTAAAATCAGTTAGGGCGAATGGTATAAGTTTGACAGAAAGTTTTGTCGTTATAAAAAATGGTGAAATGTTTTTGAAAAATGCTTATATAAAACCTTACGAAATGACTTCAAGTTTTGCACCGGATTCTTATAGGACTAGAAAACTTTTACTTCATAAAAATGAAATTAGAAAGTTTGAAAGGAATATGAAAGAAAAAGGGTTTACTATTGTTCCAACAAAGGTTTATGAAAATAATGGTAAAGTTAAAGTTGAAATCGGACTTGCAAAGGGTAAAAAACTTTACGATAAAAGAGAAACCTTAAAAGAAAAAACCATTAAGAAAGAACTTGATCGAACACTTAAAAGAGGTTAGGTTCAATATACTTGGGGGCGAACAGGTTTCGACGGGATAGTTCGGCAAAGTATAAAGCATGTAGTGGTGCCAAGAACACTTAAAACGGGGTAGCGAAAATAAACGCAGACGATAATAATGTAGTTTCATTCGCTGGTTACAAAGCACCTGTTGCTATTGCTGCCTAGTTAGTGAAACAAATTTGGTCGATATGATTTCGACCTGCTCATGTTAAATGTCGCTTATTTAATAATTGAGTATCATATGTAGCGAAACTTTCAAAGTTGTTTGTCTTTTGGACTTTGGAAAAATTTTAAAAGAATTGTTTTTAAAGTTTGTTTGTGGACTAATTAAAAATGAAAAATAAACACAAACTAAACATGTAGAAAGGCTTATGCTTAGTTGTTTCGGACGAGGGTTCAAATCCCTCCGTCTCCACCAGTTCCACAAGTTGAAGAAAGAAATGTAAAAATCTTTCAATGAAGTTATGGACTTCTTAAAAAATCATAAATTTATAAGGAAAAGGAAAATTGATATGAACGGTTTATTATTAGCATCAGAAACAGGTCTTGGAACTTTAATTTTAAACATTGTTATTTTTGCTGGTATAATTGTTGCAGGTGGTTTCTTAATCTATTATTTAGGTGAAATTGTTCTTTCATTCACAAAGAAAAAAGAAGAAAGAATTGATGAAAATTATCAAAATCAAAATGTTCAAGAAAAACAACAACAACTTGAACAAGAACCAACTGTTCAATTAACTTATGAAGATGCTCATGTTATTGAAGAACCAGTTGTTGAAGAACCAGTTGTTGAAGAAGAAATGGAAGTTATTGACTCATTAACAGATGTTGATGAAGTTAAGGCTGAAGAAGAAGAAAGAGAATTAGAAGGTGAATCTATTGTTTCTCAACCAGTTGTTGAAGAAACTGAAGAAGAACAACCTCAAGTTGATGAAGAAGCTTTAAGAAATGAAAGAAGAGCTTATCTTGAAATGAGAAGAAGAGAACTCATGAGAAGAATGCAAGAAGCTGAAACTGAAGAAGAAGCTGAAGAAGAAACAACAGAAGAAGAAACTGAAGAAGTTGAAGAAGTTCTTCCAATTATTGAAGAAGTCGAAGAAGTTGAAGAAGAAGTTGAAGATGAAACAGTTGAAGAAGTTCAACCTGAAAGAGTTGGAGTTTCTGAAGAAGAACTTGAAAGAGTTAAAGAATCTGTTTCTCAAGAAATTGCTACATATAAAGATATGATTTACGAACTTAGAGAAGAACTTGAAAGACTTAAAGCTGAAAGAAACGAAAACAACAAAGTTGTTGAAGAAGAAGTCGAAGAAGTAGAAGAAGTTGTTGAAGAAACTCCAGTTGAAGAAACAATTGAAGAACAAATTTCTAACATCGAAGAAAATAAAGAAGATGCAAGCGTTGAAGCTTATAAGAGTATCCTTGATGAACTTAGAGATGCTATTGCTTCATTGAAAGCTCAAGAACCAGTTCAAAATGTTGTTGCTACAGAAGTTAGCACATATGAAGAACCTGAACAAATTGATGCTGAAGATGAAATTGTTGATGAAGAACCTGAAACTCCAGTAGCTCCAGTTATTGAAACAACAATCGTTGAAACTCAATTTATTACAAAAGATCTTACAAGAGAACAATATCTTGAACAACTTGCTATTTTACAAGAAAGACTTAGAGTTAATGAAAAAGAATTCAAAGCTTGTAAGAAAGAATACTTACCATTGCAAAAAGTTAACAAGAATCTTGAAAGAGATGAAAAGAAACTTCGCAGAAAAGAAGCTCTTGTTGCTAAACAAAAGGTTGTATTATATGGCGTAAATAACTATGCTGAAATTGATCCAGAAAGAGCAAAAACTCTTGCTGAAGATATGAACTTACTTGAAGAATTAAAAGCATCAGTTTATAATTGTCATGAAATTATGAAGAAAAATGCTTCAAGATTCCCAGTTCTTGAAAGAATGTATTCTGTATTGAAAGAACAAAATGTTCAACTCAAGAAAGATATTGCTGAAATTGAAACTAAATTAGCTGAAATGGAAGCAAGAGAAAATTCTGATGATGCTGAATAATTAAAATTAAAAACAACGCTTGATTAAGCGTTGTTTTTTTTGTTTTAGTTTGTTTGAATTAATTTGACTTATTTGTTATAATATATTTATATAATAATTATAATATAAATAAAAAATGAAAGGGAAAACAATGGGATACTTTAATAAATTATTTAAAAAGAAAATAAAGATAGGACTTGCTTTTGGTGGTGGAGGAATGCGTGGATTTGCTCATGTTGGGGTAATTCGTGCATTTGAAGAATATGGACTTAAATTTGATTATGTAACGGGAACAAGTGTTGGTAGTATTATGGGTGCTGCTTATGCGAATGGTATGACATATAAGCAAATTTATGATATAGCAAAAAATATAAAAGTTAAAGATATTAAGACCAATAAAATAATTTTTGTTCCATCAAAAACTGATGGTATTGAAAATTTGATAATAGAAAATTTTGGAAATATTAATATTGAAGATTTAAAGGTGCCTTTTTCAGCAGTTGCTGTGGATTTAAAGACAACAAACCAAGTATGTATTTGCAAGGGAAATTTAGCTAAAGCAGTGGCAGGAAGTTGTTGTGTTCCTGGTATATTTCAACCGGTAGAATTTGGTGATTATTTGCTTGCAGATGGAGGTCTTCAAAATAGTATTCCTTCTGATATACCTCGTTATTTTGGTTGTGATTATGTAATTGCTGTTGATTGTAATAAATCAAGAACTTATGGTACTGATAGTTCAAAAGTTTTAGATGTTTTATCTTGTTCAATAAGAATATTGATGAAGAGTAATGCCGTTAGAGGATATTTGTATTCAGACTTAATGATTGGTCCAAATACAAAGAAATTTAAATCAACAAAGACAGATGGTTTTGAAGAAATGATTGAGGAAGGATATAAAACAGCTATTGATATGATGCCTCAAATAATGAAAATTTTTGAAGGAAAGGTAGGAAAGAAAAAAATAAAAGATTATACACCAAATGAGATAACTTTTATTAAATAATTTTATGAAAAAATTAAATTTTACTAAAGAAGATTATATAAGATATAGTTTAATAGTTTTTGTTTGTGTAGTTTATTTATTAATTCAAATTTTTAATAATCAAATTTCTATGTTACTTTTCAAATCTTCAAGAATTGAAAATGAGATAACACAATCTGATTTTGAAATTGATTTTATTGATGTTGGTCAAGGTGATTCTATATTAATTCGGCTTCCTGATGATAAATTAATTTTAGTAGATACTGGCCCAGAAAAAAGTTCAAAAAAATTAATTAGTTATTTAAAGAAAAGAATGAATAAGTTTGATATTAATAAAATATCATATTTAATTTTAACTCATCCTGATAGTGATCATGTTGGTGGTAGTTTGGGAGTTTTAAAAAATATAAAAGTTGATAAGATTTTAAGACCTAAAATATTAATAAATTCAGAAACATCTAAATATGGAAATTTAGGGTATGGTTACACAAGTTCGGAGAATTATGTTGAAACAATAAAATATGCGTCAAAAAAGTTTGATATGGAATTTTTTGACACAAACACTTTGATAAAATCAAAAGAATACAAAATTGATTTTTTAACACCAAATAAAGATGTGTATTTTTCAAATAATAATAATGACTTGAATGATATAAACACAAATGAATATTCACCAATTATAATGATAGAATATGGTGGAAGAAAAATTCTTCTTACAGGAGATGCGACAGATAAAACAGAAAAAGAACTTTTGAGTTTGTATGAAAAAGAAATGCTTGATGTTGATATATTAAAAGTATCTCATCATGGTTCAAAAAGTTCAACTAGTGAAGAATTTTTAAAAGTTGTAAAACCTGAATATGCAATTATTTCTGTAGGTAAAAATAGTTATGGACATCCAGCTTATGAATTATTGAAAAGGTTAGATGAAAGTAATGTAAAAGATACTTTATCTACTAAAAAATACAAAACAATAAAAATCGGGATTGATGATAATTTAGAAATCCTTATAAGTTTAGAAAGTGAAATAGAGAGGATAGATTTACCACTTGTTTTTACAATTTGCTTAATTTCAATTGCAATTTTATGTAAAAAACAAATAAATAGTAAAAAAAATATTTAAAATTACGTTGATAATATTTAATTATATGATAAAATAAAATTATGAAAGAAAAAAATGTGCCATCAAGTTTAATGTTTGTGTGTCTTGATGAAGTGTATAGGGGAATATGCTCAAAAAATGTTGCAGATGAGCTTGGCTTATATTATGCAAATTGTAGGGACCTTATTGCCTATGACTTAGTTGAAAGAGACAAGGTTAGAGAATTGTGTGGTGTTGAGTATTTACAAAAAAGAGAACAAAAAGTTATAAAGGATATATCAAAATATGAAAATGTTTTAGTTGATATTGACTTTGATACTTTGTTTAATAATGTGGAATTATTTAAGAAAAATTGTTTAATAGTATATTTATATCTTGAAAAAGAAAAAATTGATAAAGATAAAAATCCTATTGATTTTATTTCTTTTGAAGATAGAGATAATTATTTAACACAAAATAGTGATTTTAAAATAAAAATTACAAAAAACTTTGAAAAAGATTTAGAAGAAATCTTTGCTAATTTGGGAGGAAATTTATGAGATTAGTTGATAAGGCGATAAATTATGTTAAGGCTATTTCTGCTGAAACTATTACAAATGCAAAATCAGGACATACAGGAGTAGCTCTTGGTGCTTCAACCATTTTGTTTGCACTTTTTAAAGATCATTATAGATTTGATATTTCTGATACAGATTTTTTAAACAGAGATAGATTTGTTTTATCTGCTGGACATGCAAGTGCATTGTATTATACTTTGTTGTCTATGTTCGGATTTAATGTATCTTTGCAAGATTTAAAAGATTTTAGAAAATATGGGTCAAAAACTCCAGGTCATCCAGAATATCATGTTACTGATGGTGTTGAAGTTACAACAGGTCCACTTGGACAAGGTGTTGCAAATGCTGTTGGTATGGCTATTGCTGAAAATAAATTAGAAGAAAGATTTAATTCAGTTGGTTTTAAGATTATTGATAACTATGTTTATTGTCTTGCTGGTGATGGCTGTTTAATGGAAGGCGTTGCTCAAGAAGCAATTAGTTTAGCTGGAACATTAAAACTTTCAAAATTAATTTTACTTTATGATTCAAATGATGTAACTATTGATGGAAATCTTAATATTGCAAATAGAGAAAATGTTGCAAAAAAATTCTATTCAATGGGTTGGAATGTTATTAAAGTAAGAAATGGTAATAGTTATTCTGCTTGTACAAAAGCTATTGCACAAGCTAAAAAAGCTAATAAACCAACAGTAATTATTTTTAGAACAACAATTGGTATTGGAACACAAAAAGAAGGTACATCGGCAATTCATGGTGCAGCATTGTCACAAGATGAACTTGCTTTATTAAAAGAAAAATTGAAGGTTAAGGAAAGTTTTTATGTTCCAAATGATATAAGAGAGCTTTGTATGGTTTCTGCTAGAAAAGGTAAATTGTTCCATGAAAAATGGAATCAACAACTTGCAATTTATAGTAGTACTCATCCTGAACTTTATAAACAATTTACATCTTTCTTTGAAAAGAAAAATATTAATTATGAAAAAATTTTGAAAAACGAATCAAAGTGGGCTGGAGAATCTTTAAGAAAAATTAATGGTTATGTATTAAATGAATTCTCAAAAGAATTATTGCAAATTATGGGTGGTACAGCTGACCTTGGTCCTTCAACATTCGCTGTTATTGAAAATGGTGGAAAGTTCTCTGCAGGTAATAGAAGAGGAAGAAACATACATTTTGGTATTAGAGAACATGCAATGGGAGCTATTTGTAATGGTATTGCATTATATGAAGATTTTATGGTATTCGATTCAACTTTCTTAGCTTTTGCAAATTATATGATGCCTGCACTTAAAATGAGAGCTATGATGAATATCAATGTTATGTCTTTCTTTACACATGATAGTATTGCTGTTGGGGAAGATGGTCCAACTCATCAACCTATTGAACAAGTTTCTCAACTTAGAAATATTATTGGATTGAAAGTTTTTAGACCATGTGATGCAAGAGAATTGGTTGCTGGATATAAAGTTTCAAGGGAACAAAATGGTCCAATATCATTTATTTTAACAAGACAAGGAGTTGCTCCTGTTGAAAATACATCAATTGAAAAAGCTGCAAATGGTGGTTATGTTGTTTATTCTAATTCAGATAAACCAAAAGTTGTTATTATGGCATCAGGTAGTGAAGTTCCTCTTGCTGTTGAAGTTGCAGAAAAACTTAAGGGTAAAAAAGTAAGTGTTGTTTCAATGCCTTGTCAAGAAGTATTTGATATGCAAACAGAAGCTTATAAAGAAAAAGTTATTCCAAGTGGAGCTGACCTTTATGTTTCAATTGAAGCATCAAATGATTTGTCTTGGCTTAAATATTTTAAGGGTGCTGGAATTAGAGTTGCAGTTGATAATTATCAATGTAGTGGAAAGGGTGATGAAGTTTATCAAAATGCAGGATTTGAATCTAAAAATATTGTAAAACTTATCGAAAAAAAGTTATCAACAACTAAGCCTAAAAAATAGACAATAATACAAAAAATATAACAAAATTTTATTTAAAATCATAAAAACATCTCATATATAATAAACATATATTTGAGGTGTTTTATGTTTTATAAAAAGAGTATTGTTTTAACAGGTGTAAAAAATTCAAATGAAAAAGCAGTATTAAGTTTAGAACTAAAAGATGGTTCACTTTATGGAAATGTTAGATTATATAATTTTTCAGGTGAAGTAGATGGATTACTCAGTTTAGGGATTTATGTTGATAAAAAAGTTAAGAAAGCAGGTTTAAATAAAGTAGATTCTATGCAGTATAATTTTGTTTCTGAACTTAATGAAATACCAAAAAAATTCTCTTGTGCAATAGTACAATTTAATGGAGGAATTGCAAAACCTCTTCTTTTTGGTTCATCAGAAGGGAGGGAAAATTCTGATAATATTTTTGGTGCTGTCATTTCATCATTGTATGAAGATTCGACTTATTCAAATGCAAAAAAAGTGTTAGATGAAAACAATATTGATTTTTGTCAATCTGAAAAAGATGAAATAGAAAATGTCATAGAAGAAAATTTTGATAAAGATAAAAATGAAATTTTATGTCAAGAAAATTGTGAAAAATGTAAAAAATGTGAATATAAAACCTATTTTTTTGCAAAAAAATGCGAAAATATTGAAATTTTAGAAGAAGAAAAGAAATTAAATGAAAAAAATGTAAAAAATGTAAATGAAGAAAAAAATAGTTTTTTTACATTTTATGATAAATTAAAATGGCAAATTGATAAGATATTTAAGAGGAATGAAAAAGAAGAATTTTTGGAACAATTATTACCAAATTCAAAATGGGTAAAAGTTGAATATGAGAATGATGGAGATTATTATGTGTTTGGTCTTATTTATGAAGAAGGTAAAGTAAAATATGTGTGTTATGGGGTTCCAGGAGTATTTCAAAAATCTCCACCAAAGGAGCTTACGGGATATCCTGTTTGGTTTCCATTAAGCGAAGAAAATATTGAAGGGTTTGGATATTGGTTAACTTATCAAGATGCAGAAACTGGCGAACCAATAAGAGCTATTATTGAATAAAAAAAACATATTAGAAATGTTCTAATATGTTTTTATTTTGTTTGATTTAATAGATTTTCGTATCTTTCAATTGCATCTTGTTTACATTTTTCAAATATTAAATCCATCTTTTCACCTTTAATTTCTTTTAGATTATGGAATCTACCTTCGCCGTCAAGGAATTCAATAAATTTATCAAAATTTGGTTTAGAATCTAATTTCAATTCTTTATTTTCAGGATTAAATCTTACTAAATTCCAATAACCACATTCAACTGCATTTTTCATTTCTTGCATAGTTTTTGACATATTTATTCCATGATTTACACAAGGAGAATAAGCAATAATTATACTTGGTCCATTAAAAGCCTCTGCTTCTTTAAATGCTTTTATACATTGTATCATGTTTGCACCAAGAGCTACTTGTGCTACATAACAATTTTTATTTGCGATTGCAATTGATACTAAATCTTTTTTCTTAGTTAATTTTCCAGAGTTTGCGAATTTTGCCATACTTCCTCTTTGAGTGCTCTTTGAACTCTGTCCACCAGTATTTGAATAGACTTCACTATCAAGAACAAGTATGTTTACATTTTCATTTGATGATAGTACATGGTCTAGACCGCCATAACCTATATCATAAGCCCAACCATCACCACCAATAATCCAAACGCTTTCATTTGTATTATGATATTTGCTTCCAAGTTTTAAACCATAACCAAATTCGGCATTATCTTCAAATAAACTATTTGCCCATGCAGGACCTTTTCCATTTTCATCTTTAAAGAATGGACAAGAAGGGAATGAACCTGAATAAATACTTGAACAACCTGTCGCATTTGCAATTACCATTTTTTCGCCAAATAACATTGTTGCAAGTTTTATATATGGAGTTTCTCCACATCCGGCACAAGCACTGCTGAATCCATAATATGATTTATTAAATTGTAGTCCTTTTGGTAAATCAGTTGAGAAAGGAGTTATATGTTCTGTTTTATATTTTGATACTATCTTGTAATTTATCTTTTCGATATCAAATAATGTTTTTTCATCTATTTCATCAGAAGCAAGTTTCATTTCAAGAGCTTTCTTAATTGCAGGGCATGTATTTGCACATATACCACAACCAGTACAATCTTCTGGGGAAATTTGGATTTTAAATTTATATCCTTTCATACCCATTGCATCAATAAATAATGATTTATCATTTTCATCAATATCTTCTTCTTTTATTAAGTATGAAGAAATAGCATTATGAGGACAGGCAATTACGCATTGACCACATTGAATACAATTTTCACACTTCCAAACAGGGAGTTCGTTTGCAATTCCTCTTTTATCAAATTTTGAAGTGTCAGTAGGAATAATTCCATTTTTATCAAATTTTGAAACAGGGAGTTCGTTACCTTTTAAACTTTCAATTGATGACATAATATCTTTATAGAAATTATTATCAAAATTTTTATTAGATTGTTCTAAATTTTTGAATGTAAACAAACTTGTTTCTACTTTTTCTATTGATTTTTCTGCTTTTTCTATTGCGTTAATATTTTTATCAATAGTTTCTTGACCTTTTTTTGCAAAAGTTGTTTTTATTGATTCAATTAAATTATCTTTAATTTTCTTGTAATCTAAAATTTCGGATACTTTAAAGAATACTGTTTCCATAATCGTATTAATTTTATTATTTAGTCCAACTTCTTTTGCAATTTTTTGTGCATTGATTACATAAAGAGTAGCATTTTTTTCAATCAATGTTTTCTTATAGCTATCAGGGAGAACTTTATCAATTTCTTGATTATTAAAAATAGAGTTCATTATCACTATTCCATTCTCTTTTAATCCATCAAGACAATCGTATTTGTGAACAAATGAAAAATTATTAATTGAAATAATATCACTATTGTTTATAAGATATCTACTTTTTATTTGGTTATTACTAAGTCTAATATGAGAAATTGTTAAACTACCAGATTTTTTTGAATCATATTCAAAGTAACCTTGAACATAGTTATCACTTAAATCTCCAATAATTTTAATTGTACTTTTGCTTGCAGATACAGTACCATCAGAACCTAAACCATAAAATTTTATTTCTTTTGTTAAATTATTTAGGTTAAAATTAATTGGTTTTAATGAAAGATTTGTTACATCGTCTTCAATTCCAACTGTAAATTCTTTTTTGCCATTTTCAAAATTGTTTAATATTGCTTTAACGTCATAAGGTGTAAAATCTTTTCCACCTAAACCATATCTTCCTCTAATTAAATTTATATTTTTGTTGTGTTTGATTAAAGCTGTGGCAACATCTTGGAAGAGAGGTTCGTTTGAACCAGGCTCTTTTGTTCTATCAATAACACAGATATTCTTAACAGAAGAAGGAATTGTTTTAATAAATTCTTCTTCAAAAAATGGTCTATAAAGTCTAACTTTTATTAAACCTGTTTTTTCATCTTCTACTGAATCTAAGGTTTCTTCAATTGTGTCAGCAGCACTACCCATAACAACAATTATGTTTTCTGGATTTTTGCAACCATAATATTCATAAGGAGAATATTTTCTATTTGTAAATTTTTCAAACTCATTAAATACTTCAATTGCTTTTTGATAAACATTGTTGTAAACGGGATTTATTGCTTCTCTATTTTGAAAGAACACATCAGGATTTTGAGCAGTTCCTTTTTGATAAGGAGAGGTACTTGTCATTCTTTTATTTTTAAAACTTTGTATTTCATTTGTTGGTAATATTTTTTTGATTTCATCTTCAGTAATTAAATCTATTTTTTGGATTTCATGAGAAGTTCTAAAACCATCAAAAAAATGTAAAACTCCAAGATTTGCTTTGTATGTTAGTATATGAGAAATTAAAGCAAAGTCATGAGCTTCTTGAACATTATTTGAACATAACATAATAAATCCAGTTGATCTAGCTGTCATAACATCAGAGTGATCGCCAAAAATAGAAAGAGCATGGGTAGCAATTGATCTTGCTGCAACGTGAATAACGCAAGGCAAACCTTCTGCTGAAATTTTGAACATGTTTGGTAACATTAAAAGTAAACCTTGACTTGATGTAAAAGTTGTTGACATTGCACCAGCAGATAAACTACCATGTAAAGTTCCTGCAACTCCACCTTCTGATTGTAATTCTGTTATTGTTGGAATTTCATCAAAAATATTTTTTGTTCCTTTAGCTAGAAGTGTATCACAATATTCAGCCATAGGAGATGAAGGAGTAATAGGATAAATAGGTATAACTTGAGACATTTTGTATGTTATTTCTGCAACAGCAGAATTTGCATCAATAGTTGTTTTTTTCATAAAACCTCACTTAAAAAATATTATAGTCAAAATAAAAATATTAGTCAATTAATTTTGAAATTGATAAATATTAAAGTATAATCATAATTATGAAAAGATATTTATTAACAATAGAATATGATGGTACGAATTTTTCAGGTTGGCAAAAACAAAAAGGGCAAAGAACTGTTCAAGAAGAAATTGAAAAAGTTTTAGAAAATATTTCAGGTCATAATGTAAAACTTGAAGCAAGTGGAAGAACAGATGCCAAGGTTCATGCGTTAAATCAAACTGCTCATGTTGACCTTGAAATTAACATTCCAGTTTGTAATTTAGTAAATGTAATTAACAATCTTTTACCAAGTGATATATGTATAAAAAAAGTTAAGATAGTAAAGGATAATTTTCATGCAAGATTTGATATAAAGGAAAAGACATATTTGTATAAAATTTATACAGGAGAAACAAGGAGTGCATTGAAAGAAAATTATTACTGCTTTATTAAATATGATTTAGATTTTTCTTTGATGCAAGAATGTGCAAATTTGCTTATAGGGGAACATGATTTTTCTGCTTTTTGTTCGTCAAAAACAAATAGTGAAAATCACATTCGTACAATATATAGTTTGCTTATAAAAAAGAAAAATAAAGAGATTTATTTTGAAGTTACAGGAAATGGTTTTTTGTATAATATGGTGCGTATAATTGTTGGAACTATTATAGATGTAGGTAGGGGATTTTTGAGTTTAGAAAAGATAAAAGAAGCATTAAAAACTGGAGATAGGAGTTTGACTGGAACAACTTTAATTGCAAATGGTTTGTACCTAAAACAAACAAAATATTAAAAAAACTATGTTTTGATGTGTTTTTTCTTTAAAAATTGTGTATTTTTAAGAATTTTTTTGTGATTTATTTTAGTTTTATGTTAAATAAAATATTTATTAATTTATGTTGATTTTATTATACAAAAATGCTAAAATAGATGTTGAATTTATTTAAGAGGTAATTATTATGAGAACAGATAAAGAATTAAAAGAACTATGGATAAAGTTTTTTGAAAACCATGGATTTAAAAGAATTTCATCATCTTCTATTATTCCAGAAAATGATGCAACAGTTCTTTTTACAACAGCTGGAATGCATCCACTTGTTCCTTATTTATTGGGGGAAAAACATCCTTCAGGTGAAAAGATTTTTAATGTGCAAAGATGTATAAGAACAACTGATATTGATGAGGTTGGTGATGATAGCCATCTTACTTGTTTTGAGATGTTAGGAAATTGGACATTAGGTGCTTGTAATAAGGAAGAAATGATTAAATTAAGTTATGAATTTTTGACTAGTGAAGAGTACTTAAATATTCCAAAGGAAAGACTTGCTGTGAGTGTTTTCAAAGGTGATGACGTTGCACCAAGAGATGAAGAAGCTGCCAAAGCTTGGAGAGATTGTGGAATAGATCAAGTTTTCTATCTTTCAAATAACTGGTGGGCTCTTGCTGGTGGTGTTGGACCTTGTGGACCTGATTCAGAAATGTTTTATGATACTGGTAAACCAAAGTGTTGTGATGAATGTTCTCCAGATTGTGATTGTGGAAAATATCTTGAAATTTGGAATGATGTTTTTATGCAATACAAAGTTGAAAATGCAGGAGAGAAAGCACAAAAATTAGAAAGACCAAACATAGATACAGGAATGGGTCTTGAAAGAACAGTCTGTGTTCTTAATGGTGAAAAAAGTGTTTATGATTATGGTGTTAGAAGAAAGATAATTGATTTCATCGAACAACATGCTGAAAGAAAATATTTAGAAAACGATTCAACAAAAAAATCTTACAGAATTATTACAGATCATCTTCGTTCTGCAACTTTTGTTATTGGTGATGAAAATGGAGTTGTACCTTCAAATGTTCAACAAGGTTATATCCTTAGAAGATTTATTAGAAGAGCTGTAAACTGTGCAAGAAATATCGGACTTGATACAAAATATTTCTTAGATATTGCAGATATGTATGTTGATGAACATGGTGAAGATTATAGTGATATCGCTTCAAACAGACAAAAGGTTAAAGATGAACTTATGACTGAAGTAGAAAAGTTTGCAAAAGCTTTGGAAGGTGGTCATAAGGAATTTGAAAAAGTTATTTTTGGAATTGAGAAACATAAAGAATTTGCAGCAAAAAATGGTGAAGTTGTTGAAAATATTATTAGTGGAAAAGCAGCATTTAGATTGTATGATACTTTTGGGTTCCCTGTAGAATTAACAATTGAACTTGCAAAAGAAAAAGGTTATGAAGTTGATGTGAAAGGTTATGAACAAGCTTTTGCAGAACATCAAGAAAAAAGTAGAGTTGCTTCTGCTGGAACCTTCAAAGGTGGGCTTGCTGATACTTCAAATGAAAGTGCAAAGCTTCATACAGCAACTCATATTATGCTTGCAGGTCTTAGAAAAATGTTTGGAACAGATGTTTATCAAAAAGGTTCAAACATTACACCTGAAAGATTAAGATTTGACTTTAATTTAGATCATAAGATGACACCTGAGGAACTTGCTGAACTTGAAGCTTTTGTAAATGATGTAATTTCAAAAGATATTGAAGTCGTATGTCAAGAAATGAGCATTGATGAAGCAAGAAATTCAGGAGCTCTTGGAGTATTCTCTTCAAAATATGGTGAAAATGTTAAAGTTTACACTATTGGAGATGTAAGTAAAGAAATTTGTGGTGGACCACATGCTAAAAGGACTAGCGACTTGCACCATTTTAAAATTATGAAAGAAGAAAGTTCTTCAAGTGGTGTTAGGAGAATAAAAGCAATACTTGATTAAGTTTAAAAGAAGGTTAAATGAAACCTTCTTTTTTATTTTATATTATTATCATAATAATATAATAATACTTTTTTATAATATAATATTGACTTTTAGTTGTAAGTGTGTTATTCTTTAAATAAGAAAAAGGAGGGAATATGGCACAAACAAAAGTGAAGAAAGGTATATTGTTTTATCTTGGAACTTTGGCTGTATTATTTTTAGCAGTATTCTTAATATTGATGTGTATTATGATTTTTTCACCTGGAACAAGTGTCTTTGGTATGGAGTATTTTACTAATAAAGGAACCGTAAAATGTATTAAAGATGAAACAGGTGCAGTATTAGGCGATTTAACTTCTTATGATGTTATTGAAGTTAGCGGTTCTTACTCAAAAATTATTGTTGATAAGAACAATCGTTATAAAAGTTCAAACGATGGTAGTGTTTTAATTAAAAACAATGCAAAAGGTTTTGTTAGATCAAAGAAAGCAAATGATTTTTCTTATTCAATAAAAACATCTGTTGAAGAAGGTGGAATCAGAAAATTGAAAGTTTCTGTTGTTGAACAAACAGGATTTATGTACTTCTCAAAAGATGTTGCTGTTATTATCAATTTAGGAAATGAAGAAAGAATCGGTGCAAATGTTACTGAAACTAAAAACTTTGATAATACAAAATTTGTATTTAAAACAACAAGTGGTGATATTGAAATAGGTGGTATTGACACAAACAATGCTGGACTTATTAATATTCAAGAACTTAAAGCTACAACAACAAAAGGTGACATCAGATTTACTTCAATGGCAAATCCTGTTATTGGAAGTATTGATTTAAAAACTAAATCAGGTGATGTTAGATCAGGAGCTCAATTTACATCTGGAGGAAAGAAAGTTGGCTTATCAATAACTAATGAAGCTAAAATTTCAACAACTTCAGGTCAAATTGAATTAGATAATGTTTACGTTGCAAATGGTCTTGGTACATTAGATTTAACATGTACTGGTGGTAGATTGATTTGCGATAATATTAATGCTAATCTTGATATCAGATGTCAAAGAGGTAATTATACTGTTGGACATATTACAGGTAATGTTTCTTTAGACAAATCACAAAATGATATTGAATCTCCAATTATTACTATGGATCAAATTGATGGAGATCTTCATATTCCAAATGGTGGTTCATCAAAAATTAATATCCATGAAGTAAAAGGTAAAACTTATATTAAAACAAAAAATGGATATGTAAAAATTGGTGGAAAAACTAAGAAAAATGGATATGGTGGAGCTACTGGAGAAGTTTTTGTTGAAACTGTAAAAGGTGATATTGATGTTTATTTCACAGCTTCAAACGTAGGAGCAAATAATATTCTTACAAAGAGTGGTGAAGTTGAATTAAATTACCTTGGTGGAGTAAATGGTTTAAACAATGTTACTGTTAAAGGTAAAGGTGAAGTTACTGTTAACTTTACAACTCAATCAGCTATGCTTATTGAACTTAGAAATGCAGAAGGAACTATTTATTCTAAAAAAGCAAAGAATATTAAATATTCATTAGAATCTGGTGTACCAAATTCTAACCCATGTTATATAAACTGTGATGAAGATAGTTGTGTTAATGAACTTTATATTAAATGTGATAAAGAAATTTGCTTAAACACAGTTAAATTTTAATAATTAATAAAATAAATAATAAAAAGTCTAAAAGAAAATCTTTTGGACTTTTTTTATTTTTATAAATATGAAATAACTTGATAAAAATTTTTAATACTTGTAAAAATTATAAATTAATTTGGTTTTTAATATAATTGTTTAAGAAAAACAATTTTGTTGATTTTTTTTTAATAGTTATGTTATAATTTTTTTATGAAAATAATACATTGTTCAGATTTACATTTAGATTCAAAAATGGAAAGAAAACTATCTTTAACAAAATCTTCTGAAAGAAGAAATGAACTTTTGAATAATTTTCAAAGGTTGATTTCTTTTGCAAAAGAAAATGATGTAAAAGCTATTTTAATTAGTGGAGATTTGTTTGATAGTAATTCTGCTAGAGTATCAACAAAAAATGTTTTAAAGAGTGAAATTTCAGCAAATAGTGAGATTACATTCTTTTATGTATGTGGAAATCATGATGACAATTTTAATATTTTTGAAGATGATTGTCCAGATAATTTTATTGTATTTGATGATAAATTATCAAGTTTTAAAATCGGTAATATTAATATATCTGGATTAAATTTAACAAAAGATAATATAAATAGTTTTTATGAAAATTTAGTTTTTTCTGAAAACTATAAAAATATATTAATGTTACATGGAGATGTTTTTTCAAATGCTCAATCAAATTTATATATTGATTTAAAGAAACTTAAAAATAAAAATATTGATTATTTAGCATTGGGTCATATTCATATGTCAAGCATGGATAAAATAGATGATAGAGGTGTTTATTGTTATCCGGGTTGTTTAGAAGGTAGAGGTTTTGATGAATGTGGTGAAAAAGGTTTTATGTTATTAGAAGTTGAGCAAACAATTTCTTATGAATTTATAAAATTTGCACAAAGAGAATTTATTAAAAAAGAAATAGATGTTACAAATTTATATACAATAGAAGATTATAAATTAAATTTAGAAAATATATTTAAAAATTTAAATGAAAAAGATTTTGTTAGAATAATTTTTATTGGAACAAAAGATGAAGATTGTAATGGTTTTGCAAATATTTTAGAAAATTTTTATAAAGATAAATTTTATTACTTTGAAATAGTTGATAATTCAAATGTTAAATTTAATATTTCAAAATATATGGAAGAAGAAACATCACTTAAAGCAGAATTTTTGAAACTTGTTTTTCAAGATGAAAATTTAAGTGAGGAAGATAAAAATAAAATTGCAAATGTTGGTTTACAAGCCTTAAAAGGAGATGATATTATTTTATGAAATTAATAAGTTGTCATATAGATAATTTTGGTCTCTTTTCAAATTTTGATTTTAATTTTGATGAAAATATTTGTAATATAAATAGAGAAAATGGGTGGGGAAAAACTACTCTTGCAACATTCGTAAAAGTAATGTTTTATGGTATGTCAGCAAAAGGAAGAAATAAAGAATATGTCGCACTAAGAAGTAAATATAAATCTTGGAATAGCGATGGTTTGTTTGGTGGTTCTCTTGAATTTGAAACAAAAAAAAGTAGATATAGAGTTATTAGAAATTTTGGCGCACAACCAGATAAAGATATGTTTAAATTATATGATTTAAACACAAATTTAGAATCAAATGAATATTCTCAAAATCTAGGATATGAATTATTCGGAGTTGGAGAGGAAACATTTGAAATGACAACTTTTTTCCCACAAAGTGCATTAATATCTTCTGTTACAGATGATATTAGAGCTAATCTTTCTGGCATAAAAACAAACAACGATGATGTTGATAAATTTACAAAAGCAAACAATTCTATCTCAAAAAAAATGAGAGAATTAAAGTCAAATATTTCACATGATAATGATATGAGTATGCTTTTGTATAAGGTAGAAGAAGACAAAGAAAATTCAAATTTTATAAAACAAAAAATCGCATCTTACGAAAAAAAATTAATAGAAATTGAAAAAAATAAAGAAAATAGCGAAAAAAATCTAAAAAAAGTGCAACAAAACTATGATTATTATAAAAACTGTCTTGAAAATATAGAAACTAATGAAGATAAAATAAGCAATCTTGCTGATAGTATTGACAAACTAAAACAAGAAAAAAATAGTATTTTGGAAGATTATTTAAATAGAGAAAAACTTGAAAAATTTGAAGAGATAAAAGATAAATTGTTTAACAAAAAAAGAATGTCAAATGGTGCAAATTTAAAAAATATTTTAATGTATCTTTTTATGGCAATTGTAATAGTTTCTATGGCGAGTGTGATTGCAGTTTTGGTTGGGTTCAATGCAATTACTTTAACAGTTTTATGTTTGTCATTATTGTCATTTATTCCTTTTATTATAATTTTAATTAAGTATATAAAAGCGAAAAAATTTGTTTTAGATGATGAAAGTAATGAGTTTTTTGGTAAGTTAAAATTTAATTATGATAAAGTAAATGAAGCTTTAAAAGTATATAGAGAAAGACTTGTTAAATTTGAAAGTATTGAAGAAGAAATGATGACCAAAAACAAAGAATTGTGTGATGTTCAAGAAAAAGTTTCTTTGCTTTTTAAGGAAATAAAAAATAATTTTAATATGCCGTTTGAGGTGTTGGAAAATGAAAAAATTGAAGCTGAAGAACAATTCAATATTTGTGATAGGGAAGTAGCAATTTTAAACAATGAAATTAAGAATTTAAATTATAATAAAGAAAGACTTGAGGCTTCAATAAAAGAAAATTTAAGTATTATAGAAAATAAGAGGGAAGATACAGATGAAGTTGGGGATAAAGTAAAAATTTTACAAACTACAATTTCTTATCTTGAACAAGCAAAAAATAATTTATCTGTAAAATTTTTAAATCCAATTTCTAGGAATTTTAAAAAGTATTTTGACCTTATTGATAACAATAAAAATAAACTAGATTTTGATGTTGATTTAAATATAAAACTTGATATAAATTCAACTTTTAAGGAAGTGGAATATATGAGTGCTGGTTATCAAGATTTGATATATTTTTGTAAAAGATTAGCACTTATTGATCTTGTTTTTAAGAGGGAAAAACCATTTATAATTTTTGATGATTCTTTTGTTAATTTAGATGATGATAAAATTGAAAAAGTAAATAAACTTTTAAATGAGCTTTCAAAGGATTATCAAATTTTAAACTTTACTTGTTCAAAGTTTAGGACTATTGACTAAAAGTTAAAAACACCTAGAAAAATTCTAGGTGTTTTTTTGTAATAATTTTTTTAAATATTGTCATTATAATTTTTATATAAATAAAACTTTAATAAAAGTTGTTAAAAATATCAAAAAAACAGCATAATTGCTGTTTTTTTTTGATATTTTATAAATAAATATATGATTTTAATTACCTGTTGAACCAATTCCACCAGTTCTAATTTCATTCACTGTGTTATCATCATCAGTGATTAGATATTTAACAAAAACACCTTGCATAACACGATCTCCAGCTTTTATTTCTTGAGTTTCTGTTCCATAGTTGAAAAGGGTGCAGAAGATATTTCCTTCATTATCAGGGTTATTGTAATATGTACTATCAATAACTCCAGTTCCATTACATAACATTAAATTTTTCTTGATACCAATTGAACTTCTTACATAAAGCAACAATACTTCATCTTTTTCCATGCAAGCTTTTATATTGGTTTTAAATTTAACCATTTCTTGAGGTTTTATTGTTAAATCTTCAACAGCATAAAAATCATATCCAGCAGAACCTACATCAGAACGTGTAGGAATAATTCCGTTGTCAGCTGTGCTTACTTTTTCAAATTTTCTCATATTTATCCTTATTTATCTAAAAGTATAATTCTATTTTTTGTTTTTGATTTTTTAACATCAATAACTCTTTGGTTTGTTGAACCTATCCATTTTGCATTTTTATCTTTTAAACTTTCAACAAAAGGACCATCAACTAAAACATCTATATAATCCATAACCTGCAAAGATTGAATATTTTCATATAAAAAACCTGTGTAAAGCCAAATAGTTTTGTTATTAAATTTTTCTTTTATTTCTTTGCATAGATTGGTAATTTCTTTAAGATTATATTCTTCTAGTGGGTGACCACCAGTTAGGGTGATACCATCAATATAGTCTTTTTCAAGTTCTTCAAAAATCTCTTGTTTTGCTTTATCATCAAATAATATTCCACTATCTTTATCCCATGTTTGAGGATTGTGACAGTTGTGACAATGACAAGAACAACCACTTACAAACAAACTTACTCTAAGACCTTTTCCATTTAACATGTCGTCATGTTTTATATTATGATAATTCATTTACATACTCACTCTATCTTTAAATTCTGCTAACTTATGATCAGCATACATTGATCTTCCGTTAACTCTTGAATAACCTAAATATCCATTCATTCTTTCAATTCTAGTTATATTTTCACTGTTACATTGTGGACAATTGTCGCTATCAATAAATTGAGCCCCACATTCTTCACAATAATCAAGTTGAAGATTTACACCTTCATAGAATCCCATTTTCATTGCTCTTCTAACTAAAGTTATAATAGCATCTTTGTTATATTCGATAGGATATCTACAATATTGAATTGCACCACCATTGCAATAATGATACATTTTATATTCGATATCTTGTTTTTGAATAGGAGTAATGTCTTCATAAACTGCACAATGGAAACTATTTGAAGTGTAAGGTTTATCTGTTACGCCTTTAACTTCTCCAAACATTTTTCTAAATTGTTCAACTTGTAATCCACAAAGACTTTCTGCAGGTGTGCCATAAAGGGCATATAAGATTTTATCTTCAGATGTTGATTTTTTCTTATATTCGTCCATAAAT
Source organism: Clostridia bacterium (assembly GCA_017464845.1). Classification (GTDB taxonomy): domain Bacteria; phylum Bacillota; class Clostridia; order Christensenellales; family UBA1242; genus Caccovivens. Next base: position 27,599 of record JAFTYD010000011.1, on the reverse strand, counting down.
TGTAAGATTTTTATAGCAAAACTTTGATCTTCTACCAATGATTTGCCATTATATAAAAATTGAGTTTCGTTTAACGCTGTAATACCAAAAGATGCAGTCATAGGTTTTAAGAATTCTCTACCAATTTCTTCTTCAGGATTCATATGACCACCAATCAAACCACCTTGACAGAATGCAAGAGGATTTGTTCCTGCTTTTTTATGACTGAAATATTCATAAGTTCTTTTATGTATATTTCTTATTAATTCACAATAATAACTAAGTTCATCAAAGAAAATATCATCTAATGTTTTTGAATTGTTTCCACGATTTATATTTTCTTGATAAATATTTTTTGCTTTTTGCATAATCATAGGGAAGTGAAGACTTATTGCACCCATGTTCATTCTACCTTCGAAAACTGGTTCATCATTTTCGTCAGCAGGTTCAAAACCACCTTTTACAAACCAAGGGGCAAGAGTTGCTCTACAACCCATACGAGATATAGTTTTTCCATATTTTCTATATATATCGCCACAGTAACCATCTCCAGTGCAGCTTATGTAATCAGGGTACATTGCTTTACTAGAACAATCAATAGCTTCTAAAAATAACCATTCAAGTTCTTTACCTTCACCATGTACGTTTTCATCATAAAGGAAAGATAATTTAGGGAATAAAACAGGGTGTTTAAAACCTTTTTCACCTTGTCCACCGGCTCTAACTTTCATAGCAATAGATGAACACATTGTTTCAAATTTTGATTTTCCGAGACCAAATGAAACAGCTGTAAAAGGATAATCTCCACGACTAGAACCAACACTATTTAATTTCATTTCAAGACCTTGCCAGCCTTGTTCAAATTCTCTTTTAACTTTTGTTATAGCAAATTCTTCTGATTTGCTTTTAATTTCAAAGTCGGTAAGTGTTGTATTTGCATCTTTAAGGATATTTTCATAATCTGTATAATATTTTTCATAACTAAGTTCAGCATAAGGACATAATACTTTATCAATTTCACTAATAGTAAAACCACCATATTGACAAGAAGCCATATTCATTATGATATCACCAATAAGGTCAAAGGCAACATCTAATGTTTTTGGTTCGTTATAATGAAGGTTTCCCATTTCAAAACCACCATGTAAAATTTCTTTAACATTAGCAAGACAGCAGTTGAAAGAGTCAAGTCTACTTCCTCTGTCGTGAATATAAATATATCCTTCACTCATTACTTTTTCTTCTTCATTAGTTAAGAAGAATTTTTTATATAATTCACTATTTAATTCATTATATACAATTGCTCTTTGAGTTGTAATGATAGCACTATCAGCATTTGCATTACTTCTATCGCCAATAAAATTTAAACCAAGTTTCTTTTTATAAACTTTGTCGAGCATATTTGCAAAAGAAGCTTTGTTATCTCTATATTCTCTGTAACTTTTAGCAACATGAGGATTTACTTTGTCAAGAGCAGTTTCAACAATATTATGCATTGTAGAAACTTGTACATTTGAATTGTCAGTTAATGTTGATCTAACAAAATTACAAACTTGTTCTTCTTGTTCAGGGGTAAGAGTTATCATAACTCTTTCAGCAGATTTTCTTATTGCAGAGATAATTTTTTTCTCATTGAAATCTTCATACACGCCAGACTTTTTAATAACTTTAATCATGTTTCTCTCCTTAATTTCAATTCTTTCATAAATGTAATTTTGAGAAAAATACAATTGGCTTTTTTTACAAAAAGTCAATTTGAAATTTAGTAATTAATCAAAATTATCTACTATTAACCATAGCACTTTTTAACATTTAATACAAGTATTTTTAGACACATTTTTATAAATAAATTTTTGAAAAATAGTTGACTTTTTAAATATTATTTGCTATGGAATAAGGTGGTTTAAAAGTCGAGTTTAAGATAAAAAGTTATACATATATTTGTTTAAAATTTTAAAAAAATATTTTTATAATTCTTATAAAATTTATTGTTAAATATTGTAATATTATGTTACAATGTTAGGAAAAATATATAAAAATATATAAAAAACTTGATTAAATATGATTTTTTAATTATTTTGGAGGTTAAAATGTTAAAAGATTTAAATATGGGAACATGGTATAGTTGGTTAATTTGTGCAGCATTGTTTGTTGTTGGAATAATTTTCTTAGTTAAGTTTTCTGACTTATTTGTTTCGGCTGCATCTTCAATTGCAAAGAAATTTCATATTTCTCCATTAATCATTGGTTTAACAATTGTTGCTATGGGGACAAGTCTTCCGGAACTCGCTGTTTCAGCTAGTGATTCAGTTACTTGTTTAATAAAAGGTGGAAACGCAAATGTTGCAATAGGAAATGTTGTCGGTTCAAATATTGCAAATTTATTGTTAATTTTAGGTTTTTGCGCGCTTTTTTCACCAATTTGTGTAAAGAAAAGTGTTTGTAAAAAAGAATTTCCAATTCTTATTTTTGTTTCATTGATATTATCTTTATTTGGAATTTTATTTTCATTAAATGGTCAATATGCAGTTTTAAGATGGGAAGCTATAATTCTTGTTGTGTTAATAATAGTTTATATGATATACATAGTTTTCGATGCAAAAAAAGAAAAACAATCTTTTTCATTACAAGAAGAAAAAGATAATATAAAAGTTATGGCTACTTGGAAAGCAATTATTTTTGTTATCATTGGTATAGCTGGAATTGTCTTAGGTGGTGAAGCTGTTGTTTATGGTGCAAAAAATATTGCTATTGGAATTGGTGATGTTGCAAAGCTTAACCATGATTTAGTTGAATCTTTAGTTGGACTTACAATTGTTGCTATAGGAACTTCTTTACCTGAACTTGTAACTTCAATCGTGGCTGCAAAAAAGGGTGAAGCTGACATGGCACTTGGAAATGTAATTGGTTCAAATATATTTAACGTGTTATTTGTTTTGGGGATTTCTGGAATAATAAGTCCATTAACTGTTGGTTCTCAAATTATAGTTGATTTAATAATGATGATGCTTGCAACAATATTAGTGTTTGTATTTGCATTAAAGGGAAAATTAGGAAAAAAAGAAGGTTTTATATTAATAATTTTCTATTTTGTATATTTAGCATATTTAGTTTTAAGGACTTTGATTTAGATAATTATGGATTTTAGTGTTGTGTTTTTTTTAAATAGTATTTTACTTGGTATTGGACTTGCTATGGATGCATTTTCTGTATCTCTTGCAAATGGATTGAATAATCCTAATATAAAAAAAATAAAAGTCTTTTTGACTTCATTGATGTTTGGATTATTTCAAGGTTTGATGCCAATGATAGGTTGGGTATGTGTTTATACAATTGTTGAAAAATTTAAAATTTTTGAACACATTATTCCATGGATAGCTCTTGTATTATTAGTATTTATTGGAGCAAAGATGATATATGAATGTGTTAAGAAAAAAGAGGAAAGTGAAACAGAAATAAAAAAATTGGGATTTCTTACAATTCTTGTTCAAGCAATAGCAACATCAATTGATGCTCTATCTGTTGGTTTTACCATATCAAATTATAATTTTCTTAATGCATTTGTTTGCGCATTGATTATTGCATTTATAACTTTTTTGTTATGTGTTATAGGAAATATTATTGGTAAAAAATTTGGAACAAAGTTTTCATCAAAATCAGAAATTCTTGGAGGAATTATTTTAATAGCAATCGGGCTTGAAATTTTTATTAGTGGAATGATTTCTCTTTATGCTTAATGAAAATTTATAAAAATATGCATTATTAATAAAAATTTTAATATATTTTTAAAGTTTTATGTAAAATTAATATTAATCAAAATTATTAATAAAAAATATATAATGTAAAAAGATTAATCGATTTTTTATATTAAGTAATTTAAAAACATACTTCGATATATAGGTATGTTTTTTTATTTTATAAAATTTTATTAATTATTTAAAAATTTAATAAAATCTTATACAAGAAAAAATATGATATGTTATAATATAAAATATATGAGAGGGGTAACATGAATATAAATATTTTGCATATGATTGATGGTGCAAAGAATGCAAAAGGCTTAACTGTTATTATTGATGTGTTTAGGGCTTTTACTGTTGAAGCATATTTAGCAGCAAACTCTGCAGAAAAAATTATACCTGTTGGAGATGCACAAATAGCTTATGATTTTAAATCAAAAAATCCCGATACAATTTTAGTTGGTGAAAGGCATGGCAAAATTATGGAAGGTTTTGATTATGGAAATTCACCATCACAAATAAGAAATGTTGATTTTTCAGGAAAAATAATTATTCACACAACAAGTGCAGGAACTCAGGGTATTGCAAATGCGATTAATGCTGATGAAATTATATCTGGGAGTTTGGTAAATGCAAAGGCTATAGCAAGGTATATAAAAAGCAAAAATCCAGAAAATGTTTCTCTTGTTTGTATGGGACTTGAAGCTAAATCACAAACAGAAGAAGATAATTTGTGTGCTTATTATATTAAGTCTTTGTTAGAAGGAAATGAAATTGATTTAAAAAATGAAATTGAAAATTTAAAAATAACAAGTGGTGCAAAGTTTTTTGATAAAAGTTTAAATGATATTTTTCCAGAAGAAGATTTTTATTTAAGTGTTGAAGCAAATAAATTTGATTTTGTTTTAAGATTACATAAAACAATAGATGGTTTAGGTTATATGGAAAAAATTGAGATATAATATATTAATTAAAAGAAAATTTTTTAAAATTAAAAAGTTGCTTAAAGGTAAAAGGAGAATGAAATGCAAGTAACAAAAGAAAATGAAAATTTAGTTAGAGTTTTTATAAGAATATTAAATGATAAAAAAGTTCCTCGTGATGCAATTAGGTATGTTATTGCAGCTTTGCAAACAGAAGAACAAATGGACAATTTGGTTGATTTTATTAAGAATAATGAAAACGCAACAGAAAGGGAAATTTTGGAAGAGGCAGATAGATTAATAAATAAAGATTAAAATTTATCTACGGAGATAGTGATGAACTATAAAATTGAGAAATTAAAAATTGAAGAATTAAGTGAAACTTTAAAACTTGTAACTTGTGTATTTGATGAATTTGAAAAGCCGGATTATTCTGAAGAAGGGGTTAATTCGTTTTATAAGTTTGCCAATTTCGATAATATTTCAAAATGCTTAAAAGAAAATTTTGAAATCTATGTTGCAAAGGTAGAAAATAAAATTGTTGGAATGATTTGTGTTAAAGATAGACAACATATAAATTTGTTGTTTGTTGATAAAGAATATCATAGAAACGGTATAGCAAAAAATTTAGTTGAAAAGGTTAAAAGTATTAGTCAAGTAAACTTTTTAACATTAAATTCTTCACCTTATGCGATTGATTTTTATCATAAAATAGGGTTTAAAGACGAGTCAGAAATGCAAGAAATTGATGGTATAAAATTTGTACCTATGAAGTTGAATTTTTAATAAAATTTTATAAAAGTACTAAAAATTGATAATTTTTAATAAAAAAAGACTAAAAATATAGTCTTTTTTATTATTTTTATAAGTTTTGAATAATTAAGTCTTCAAAAGAAATATTCTTTTCTTTTTGATTTGAGAATTCAGCAAACATTAAAGATATTGAATAAAACATTGTAGGGCCGATGTTAAATATATGACAATCAAGTAGACTCATTGCAAGCAAAGTTAAAATGGATAAACCGATAAATGTTTTTTCAAGAGATGGTTTTTTGATAATTAATTTTATAGTTTGAAATCTATGAAAACCATAAGCTAAAATTCCAACAGTTCCACAACTTGAAAGCAATTGAATAATTGTATTATGCCATCTTGGAGGGAATAGTAAACTAAAAGAATCTATTGTAGAAAAATCATATGGGACAAAATTTGTTGGGTAAAAAGTTTGACCAAAAATTGGATATTTTAAAAATGCTTTAAAGCCTTTTTCATAAATATAAAAACGAGAGCTGTCATTTACTTTTACATCACCACCGGTAGATTCTACGATTTTGGGAACCTTACTAAAAAGTTTACTAACTTCGTCAAAAAATATTAATCCAATAATTGATGCAACAATTATTAATATTCCTGAAGAAATCCAAAAGATTTTTTTGTTTTCTGCTTTAAAAATTGAAATGATAAAAGAAATTATATAAATTACAATAGCACCAAGAATCGAACCTCTTGAACAACTTATTATGGTTCCTAAAAGTAAAATGGTTGCTAAAACAATATAAATGTAATTATGTTTTTTCTTACAAGCTAGGTAAAATGCAAAGGGGATAGTTATTGCTATCATTGCACCAACATTGTTGTAAGTTCCCCAACCTGTGAAAAGAATTGAACGGTTTATCATTCCATCTAAAATAACATCATTTGTTAAGTAAATATAAACAATTTCTAAACTTGCAACTATTCCGATAAATATGCACATATATGGAAAATAATATTTAGGTAAATTTTTCCAATTAATTGACGTACTAAAAATAAAATAAATTAAAAATATTGAAAGAAATTGAAGAAAAGCAAATAAAAGATTATTTAAAAAATATTCACTATAATTTTTACTTCCAATTCCAGAAATTAAATATGCAAATCCTAAAATTATCATTCCAGATAAAAGATATTTTTTTTGTGTAAACAATTTCTTTAGTCCCATATTTTTATCTAATATTATTCTTGATAAAATTGAAATTGTACAAACAACTGCAATTATAGTAACAATTGTTCCACTATAATTATAAAAAACAGAGTTTGTACTTAATCCAGGATTGTTTTTTCTTGAAGGGGATATATAACAAAAAATAAACAAACATACAATTGGTAAAAGGTCATCACAAAATAAACAAATATAAATAACATATAAAGCAATAAATAAATAGAAATAAATTTCAAGTGAAAAAATATAAGCAGAAAGCGTTAAAAAAGATATAAATACAAAACTCCAAATAGAGTAAATAAATTTGTTTAAGTTTTGAATAAAATTACTTTTTTTTATTTTAAAATAAAAATCAAATAATTTGTTTTGATATGTTATTGTTTTTGCCATAAATTCTCCAAAAATAAGAGGTTTTCATGTTAAGTTTAATGTATTTTGTTGGTTTATGTCAAATAAAAATTTCATACAGAAAATATGTATATAAAATTTGTTGACACGTGTTTAAATGGTAAGTATAATTTTTATAAAGGAATTATGTTTATATTTATTTATTAATAAATATTTTTTTTTAATTTAAGCAAATTAAAATTATGTAACGATTTTTTTTAAAGAGGTGGATTATGGAACTATTACAAGTGAAAAATTTATATAAGAAATATAATGCAAAAGTTGATTATGCTATAAAAGATATTTCTTTGTATGGTAATAGTGGGGAGATAATTGGGTTATTAGGTCATAATGGAGCTGGAAAATCTACCACAATAAAAAGTATTGTCGGAATGCATCCTTATGAAGAAGGTCAAATTTCAATATGTAATTTTGATTTAAAAACTCAACCAATTGAAGCAAAAAAGCATTTTGGATATGTAAGTGATGAATTTGATTTATTTGAAAAGATGACTGGTCTTGAATATATAAATTTTATGGCAGATATTTATAAGGTTAGTGAAAAAGATAGAAAAAAACAAATAGATAAATTTGAAAAAATATTTGCACTTGGAGATGCTTTATATAGAGAGATTTCATCATATTCTCATGGTATGAAGCAAAAGATATCAATTATGGGTGCGCTTATTCATAATCCAAAAGTATTTATTCTAGATGAACCAATGACAGGGCTTGATCCTAATATTGCAAATCAACTTAAAAAATTCTTTATAAAACATAGCAAAAAAGGAAACTTAGTTTTATTTTCATCACACAATCTTGATATAGTTGAAAGTCTATGTCATAGGGCTTATATAATTAATCATGGAATTTTATTAAAAGAAATTGATTTGGAAAAATTTAGAAAGAAAGGTAAAAGCTTGGAAAAATATTTTTTAAATATCACAAAAAAGGCGTCTAAAGTATGAGTGAATTTTTGACATTATTTAAGTACGAATTAAAAAAGCAATTCCCAGCATTTTTCAAAAGGGATAAAAAACATCTTGCTGGATTTCTTTTTTCGTCAATTTTTACTTTAGTCATAATTGGACTTTGTGTATTTTTAATGTCAATCATAACCAAAAATTATGTTTTAGTTAAAGTAGATAAAGTGCTTGATAGTTCAACTAGGGCTTATGAATTATTGAATTTGTATTATGTTTTTATTTTAATTGCAATGATTTTTATTTGTTTGGAAAAAATGAGAAAAAGTTTTGTTGATAAAACAGATAGAAAAATTTTCTTGCGTTTGCCAATAAAACAACAAACTTTATTTATTGCAAAGTTAATAGTTTTACTTATTTCTACATATCTTATTGCTTTACTTTTTATTATTCCAACAAATATTATTGTTTATTTAGCTGTAAAACCAAGTTGGGTATTTTGGTTAAAAACATTTGTTGTGTTTTTATTATTACCAATTGTAGTGTTATTATTTGCTAGTTTATTTATTGTTCCTTATATAAAACTTATTGATTTTTTGAAAAATAAATATATTTTTATGTTTATTTTGTTAACTGTTATATTTATTGCAACTTTCTTTTTGTATTCAATGATTTTGGGTATAATACAAAATTATCTTGAAACAGGGCTTATTAGATTTTTATTTAATGATGATTTTATCTATGCTATGGATTTGTTATTATTAATCACTTATCCAGCTAATTGTTTTGCTGGTATTACAATGGGTAAAAATTTATTAATATCATATCTTGTTGTAGTTTTATGTGTGATACTTAGTTGTGTTGTAGTTTATTATATTACTAAAAAATTGTATAACATAACATTATATAAAAATGAATCTGCAATTGTTTATAAGAAAGTTTCAAAAGTAAAAGAACATTCTGTGTTTGCTACTCTCATAAAGAAAGAGTTTATTTCTGTATTTAGAGAACCAAAACATATGTTTTCTTATTTTGTTATTGCAACAGCAATGCCTGTTATGGTTTATTGTTGTTATACATTATTCGAATCTTTAATTTTAAATATGATAGGTGTTAGATTTAGTTTTGAATTAGCATTACTTGTTATATTGGTGTTTAGTGTTTTAACTAATACTTTTTGTTCAACAAATATTTCAAGAGAAGGAAAAACTCTTTTGAAACAAAAAACAATGCCAATACAGGTAGAAAAACTTCTTGGTGCAAAGATTGTTTTCTGTTCAATGGTGAGTATTAGTGCAGTTGTTTTGTCAAGTTTAATTCTTATTATAGTTACATCGTTAAATATTCTTAGTGGACTTTTATGTATGTTTGTAGGAATTATGTTTTCTTTATCTCAAATTTTTATTGCTACAAAAATTGATTTAAAAAATGTAAAAATTATATCATCAAGTGTTGAAGTTGAGAAGCAAGAAAATAGAACAGTTACAAAAGTAGTTACACTTGGAATTGTGCTTTCGCTTATTGTTGGTATAGGAGATATTCTTTTAGGAATGTTATCAAAAGGATTGTTTGAAATGTCTTTTCCAATTTGTTTTGTGTACTTAATTCCAATATTTATAAGTGCTGTATATTTGATATTAGCCATTGTGTATTACAGGAAAAATTTACAACAAGCTCTTGAAAGAGTTAATAAATAGGAGGTAAAAGATGAATAAAAAATTAATTTTACTAATATTACTTTTACCTTTGGTATTAATGTTTTGTATTTTCACAACAACAAATTCAATTAGTATAAATGTTGATGTTCCTGTTTCTAGTATTGAGATAACAGGAAACAAAATTGTATATCTTGATATGGATATTGATGAAAAACATTTGGTTAAATATACAGTTTATCCTTTGACGGCGAAAAATAAAAAAGTATCTTTCATAACAGAACAAGTAGGCACTCAAGAATTTGCAGAACTTGAATTTGATGATGGTTATATTATTCCAAAGTCTGTTGGTGTTGCGAAAGTTTATTTGTCAACAATAGATGGTGGGTTTAAAGATAGTTTTATTGTTAAGGTGGAAGCAACAAAAGTTCAAGAAATTGAATGTGTTGCAACCAAGACTCAACTTATGGTAGGTGAAACATCTGTTATTTTAACATCATTTAATCCTAGTAATGTAAAAAATAAAATGTTAAATTATGAATCAAGCGATTTGAATGTTGTTCAAGTTAATGAAAAAGGGATAATTAAAGGGATTGGTAAAGGTGATGCTATTATTACAATATCATCAGAAGAAAACCCTAAAGTAAAGGATACTATTGAAGTTGAAGTATACAATGAAAATATAATGGACTTAGCTCAAACTGAAGTTTATACTTGGAAAACAAATGGTAGTATAAATATATCTGTTGATACAGATGAAAATTATGAATTAGAGTATGATATAAAAGATTTATATGGAAATCCTATATCAAATGTAATCAAAACAGATGATACAGGTATTGAAATTCAAAATAAAGAAGAAGGAAAGGTTCTTTTTAATTATAATTTTGAAGAAAGTTTCTACGGAAGTGTTTTGGTAGAAATAACTATTACAACAGATAATGAAATAAGAGAACCATTAACAAAAACTTGTGTAATTCATAGAATTGAACAAATAACAGCAAGCTTTGATAGTGAAGATGTAATAAGCTGTGTTGCAGGTTCACCGTTTGCATTACATAATAAAATTACAGTAAATCCAGAAAACGCTGATTATAGTTATGATGTTATTTTAGATAATGATAATCTAAGAATAGATGAAGTTTCTAATAGAATAAGACTTACTGCACTTCTTCCAGGGGTAACTAATTTAACATTAAAGGTAATAAATAATGCGTTACCAGATCAAGTTGTTACATTAACAAAAGAAATAGTAATACTTCCAACTGATATGGATATTGCAGAACAAGCAAATACTTATGGAATTGAAAATTTATGGACGATAGGTAAGTATGAAGCAAATGGAGGTTTAAATACTTCAAAGGTTAATTTGTTGACTGGAAAAACAAAGGTTGGGTTAAACTTTATTGAAAATTTCTCATATACAACTGATAATGATAATGTAAGTGTAGAGAAAGATGGAACAATAAAAATTTTAGATGATAATTTTGACGGCGTAGTTAAAATAACAGGAAAATTTGGTTATAAAAATATAGAAACTTCAACATCAGAATTTTCAGTTCGTTGTGTTGGAGAAGGAGTTAATATACGAAATTTCTATGATTTATATAATGCTTCAAAAAATAATAAGGTTATTGTTTTGCAAAAGACAATAAAAAATGATTTTGGAAAGGATAAGTCAGGAAAAGAGATTTATTCAGAATCTACTGTTGAAAAAATAAATAGTACATATGATACAACTTATTATAAAAATATTGATAAATTAAGTGATGCGAAAGTTAAGATATTAATTAGCTTTAAAAACGATGTCTATGGAAATGGTTATCAAATAAATGCTCATAATGTTGCTTATGGACTTGATTCAACAGGAAAACTTAAAAAAGATGCATCATTTAGAGGGCCATTAAATTTTGTTTCTATGTCAGAGTCAAGTACAAGTTTTGTAAGTGTTAAAGCACAAGATAATATTAGTTTTGCAGTTTATGAAAATGTTACATTAAACAATGTTGTTTTAAGTTCTTGTGAATTGCAAGCTGATAAAGATGGTAATTACGACTTGACGGATTTAACTTATGTTGGGTCAACAGTTGAAGTATTAGGGGATAATGTAAATATTGAATATTGTCGAATTAATAATGGAAGAACTGTACTTCGTGCTTTTGGAGATATTGAAAATAAAAACAAAGTTATTAATGTAAATATAAAAAATAGCGTTTTAAGTAGTGCAAGGGAATTTATAATAAGAATGGGAACAAATTCTTTTGTTGATGGAAATTCAGACAATCCATCTCCATATTTAGATACAACAGAGAGAAAGTTTCCAATGCAAAAAGAATATAATTCAATGTCAGCTCAAGAAAAATTAAGTTATGAAGAAAAATATATAAAAACATTTGTAAATTTGAAAAATACAATCTTAAAAGATTCTGGATTATTTTGTATAGGAATTGATACTCACTTCTCAGGAGGAGCTCTTGCTGATGGTAGAGGACTTGCTAGTGGTTTGATAGATTCTTGGTATGATTTAGCGAAAACTAGTTATGGTGCAAAATTAACTTTTGAAGGTGATGTAAGAATGTATGACTGGAAAGAAGTTGATAAAGTTGATAGTTCAACATTAATTGAAATTCTAGGAAATACAAGTTATGATTCATTATCATTTGATTTAAAAGAAATGATAGATACAGTTGCTAATAATAGTTCAAAACCTCAATATAAAACTATTGTTTATAAAAAAAGTGGTAAACAATATGTACATGGTGGAATAGCTTTCTTTGGTGGTGGAAAAAACTATGGGGTGTATGAAGCCAAAGATTATGATTTTAAAATCCTTAATGGTTATGAAATTAGTTTATCAGATGTAGATAAACTTGAGCTTCAAGTTGCTGCAGGAACTGAGAGTTTTTACTTTCTTATGAATGATGCGACAACACAAGGTTTTTCGCCTGAAGATCAAACAAAAATTTTAAATTCAAGTGATGCTTATTCACCAATATATAAAATATATGATAATAAATAAAAGGAGGGAAATATGAAGAAAATAATAGTTACTATTTGTATGAGTTTGTTTATGCTAGTTGCTGGTATTTTTTCAGGTTGCGGTAAAGAAAAAATAGAGTATTATATTGATTATGATTCTATAAATAATGTAGTAGCATATAACAGTGAAATTTCCTTCGATGAAATATTTATTACAAAATTAAAAGGTGTTGAAGAAACAAAAATTTCTATAACAGAAGATATGGTGGTGAGTTGTGATTCAACGGACAGTGTAGGAGATAAACAACTAGTTGTAAAATATAATAATAAAAAATATACTATAAATTTTGTTGTAAAATATAAAGTTGATTTTATTGTAGATGATGTTGTGTATGATACTCAGTATGTGCTTGATGTAGATGATATTGTTCTTCCACTTAATCCGGAAAAGAATGGTGTTGAGTTTGTAACTTGGAATCCAAGCATACCACAAGATATAGATGATAATATGACATTACACGCACAATTTACAGTTGGAAGCACAGGTATGCAAGAACTTATGCCGTATTATAATGCAACATATTTAGATACTCTTGCAGATATAGAATTGCCACAAAATGAAAATGGAAAATGGGTGTTTGTTGATGACCTTTCAACACAAGTTGGAAATGCAGGAGAAAATTATTTTCAAGTAAAATTTGTTCCAAATGATAAAACATTGCTACCATCACAAACAAAAGATTTAAAAGTTATTGTAGCAAAAAAGGAGTTAGAATTTAAGAATGTTGTAAATTTATTTTCATATGATGGAAAAGTAAAAGTTCCTGAGTATGAACTTGATGTAGAAGGACTTGAGGTTGAATATATTCCATACTATGTTTCAGATGCAATTTCAAGTGGCGAATATGAATATGAAATGGAAATCATAGATGAAAATTATTGTGGTTTATATTATGGAATGTTTACAATTGAAAAAGTGAAAGCAACAGTTGTAATAGAGAGTAAAACTATAAAATTTTCAGATGAGTATCCTTCAAGTTTCGTATATGAAGTTTTAGATAAAAATGAAGAAAATATAGAATCTGATTTGTTAGATTTAATGGGAATTAAAGTTATAAAACCAACTTATCAGCATGCTGGAATTTATGAAATAAATGTTGAGATTGAGAATGAAAATTTTGAAGTAACAGTAAATAAAGGTTATCTTACTGTAAATAAAGTAGAACATGATCTTGAAGGTTATGATCCAATTTTTGAGTATGGAAATAACATTGCATATAGTAATAAATTAGAAACTTTAGTTTTTGCAAATATGGATGTTAGAGGAACATGGGCTTGGAAGAATCCAGAGATTGTTGTTAATAAAACTGGAAAGTTCAATGCGATTGCTGTATTTACTCCAATAGAAACACAAGATTATCTTCCTTCTGAAAAAGAAGTGGAACTTAATGTTACAAAAAAAGTTTTAACAATTGAAATTTTAAACAATGAATTTACTTATGATAAAAGTGAACATACAGTTTTGTATCAAGTTAACGATGTTATGGAAGGTGAAGAAGTTGAAGTTGTTGGGAATGTAAAAGTAGTAAATGCAGGAGAATATGAAATTATTTTAAGTATATCATCTGATGATTTAAGATATGTTGCAAGTACAAATACGACTTTAAAAATTAATCAAGCGAGTAAGTCTGATTTTAGTAAAGTTTATGAAACAGAATGGAATAAAGTTTTAGTTCTTGATGATATAAAATTAGATGAAGGATATGTTTGGGAAGATCCAATGAAACATATTGATTATATTGGAACTAAAAAGTTTTTTGCGATTTTTACTCCGGATGATACTTTGAATTATAAAACAGAAAAGAAAGAACTTGCAGTAACTTTAACAAAAGCAAAAGCAGATATTTCAGTACTTAAAAATTATGAATTTACATATAGTAAAGATGGTTATGAATTGTATAGTATATCACCTTCACATGAAGAAAGTGAATTGAACTATGTTTATCTTTATGAAGGTCAAGAAGTAGAGAAAATAAATAATGCAGGAAATTATAGTGTTACTTTGACATTGCCAGAAAGTGAACACTATTTAAAGGTAACAAAAACTTTTATTGTTAAAATTAATAAAATAGAAAATATTGATGCTGTTGCAGAAAATATTGATGCAACTTATGGAGAGACATTATCTTTATATAAACTTCCAACTTCAGAAACAGGAGTATGGGTTTGGGAGAAAGGAAATTCTGCAAATGTGGGAAATGCAGGAAAATGTATTAATATTGCAAAATTTACTCCAAATGATGTTGTTAATTATAGTAGTAGAACTGTAAATGTAAATTTTAATATTGCAAAGAAAATGGTAGAAAAACCAACTATTAGTGCAAAACAATTTATTGAAGGAACAATTCTTACTGCAGATGTTGAAGAAACAGATGAATATATTATTTTTAAAAATGAAGGTGGAGAAAATGTTGGTACATATGAGGTAATATTAGAACTTATTGATTCTGATAATTATCGTTGGTCAGGAGTAGATGAAACTGCTCAAACAACATTAAGTTTTGAAATTACAAAAAATGAATCAAATGTATGGCTTGAAGAACCTTCAATTAATAGTTTTGTTTATGGACAGGATAGAGTAAGAATTATAGAAGGAACTCCAAAATTTGGTAAAGAATATTTATCAGTAATTTTTACTGATAAAGCTACTGGAAGAATGTTGATTAATCCAACAAATGTTGGAGACTATTTTGTAAAATTCTATGTTGAAGAAACAGAAAATTATAATGGTCTTGAACGAATACTTGAATTTAGTATTAAATATATTCAAGTTGCAACTCCAATTATTGAAGATTTGACTTATGATGGTACAGAACTTTCAGCAATTGTTCCAGAAAGTGATGATTATACAATTGTAATGAATGAAGCTCATATAGATACAGGTTTATATGAAGTTGTTTTAGAACTTGCTAGTGCAAATCATAAATGGGCTGATGGAACTGTTGGTCTTCAAAAAACAATTGGTTACAAAATTAATAAAGCTGTTGATAATGTTTGGAAAACAGTGCCAAAAATTGATAATTGGGTATATACACCAAATGGTGGAAAAGCTGGAGTTGCTAATTCAAAATATGGTTCAACAATTATAAAATATAAATTAAAAACTGCAAATGAAAGTGAATATTCAACTGAATTACCTGTAAATGTAGGTGCTTATGTTGCAAAATTTGTTGTTGAGGGTAATGATAATTATAATGGACTTGAGCAAACAATAGATTTTATTATTTCACAAGCTACACCAACAATAACAGCGCCAACTTATGATATGACTAAAGCATATTTTGAAAATAATGTTGATGTTTCAAAATGTTATTTAACAGCACCATTGGTTGATGAAATTTCATTAAAAGAAGCAGGAAATAATTTTACTTTTTCAAATCCAATTCTTTCAACTACAATAGTTGATTCTACAAGAAAGTTTGAAGAAGTTGCTTTTGAAATAACATATAATTCAGCAAGCAAAAATTATATGTCAGTTACAACAACAGCAACAATAAATATATATAAAGTTGCTTATATTGATACAACTTATTATGGAAGTATAGAAAATGCATTATCAAATGCAGTTTCAGGAAATTTGGTTTATGTAATACCAAACATAACTGGAAATGTAACAATTGCACGTGATATAAAAATAAGTTCTGGAGTTTCACTTATTTTACCTTATCTTGATCCGAATGGTAATATTGCAATAAATAGTGATGATAAGGCAAAATTAAATAGTAATATAATTGAAGAGTTAGATACGTTTGCAAATGCTTTTGATTCTTTAAAATTAACAAATCTTATTTATGTCAAGAGTGGGGTAACTATTGAAAATTATGGCACTATCAAAATTGGTGGTGAGCTTAGTGGTGGTGGAACTGGTGCAACAAAATCTATACTTGATTCTATGGGGATAACTAGAACAGGAATTGCTGGACAAACAGGAAGAAATTATGCAAAACTTCTTCTTGGAGCAAATTCAAAATTGATGCTTAAAAATCTAAGTCAAACAAGAGTTTATGGTTATATTGATGAAGAAATAAAAAATAATGGTAGTCAAGTAATAATCGAAAATGGAGCAGAACTTCATCTTCCTTTCTTGTTACACGATTTGCGTGGTGGTACATTTATGAAGGGAATGAAAGAAGATAAAAATAAAATTAGTCCATTTAATCAATTTGAATTTAGAAATGTTATTCCAGAGATTAGGGTGAATTATGGTGGAAAAATTATTTCTCATTCAAATGTACATGAAAAAACATTTGGAGAAAATCATCATACAGAAATTAAGATGGTAGGATCAGATTCTAGTTTTGTAATTCAGTTAAAAGAAAATGCTTATATGATTGCAAAATATGATATTGATGAAAGTACAAGAATTTCTGGTACAGATAGATGGGCTGATGGTGTTAATTACATAAAAATTTATGGTGGAGCTATTGGTAATCCAATTGTACTTACTGTTACTGTTGCATTAGTATCAGTTAAACTTGATACATCAACTACAAGTTTTCCAATTTCTTGGAGATTTAATATGTCTTTATATGATGGAGAATATGTTATAAGTAATAAATATAAATTGCTTCCAGGAGCAGTGTTATATGTTGATAAATCAGCTAAACTTACAATGGATCAATTTACTGTGTATGAAGTCTTTAATGATGTTATATCATATTGTGTATTAAGTGGTCCTGAAGTAACAAATTATGGATATGGAAAAAAACTTCCACCTGCAAAATTTATTGTTAATGGACACTTGGTTGTAAATGAACTTAGTGGAAAAATAATAACTGAAAATGACAATGCGATTATTGAAGTGACAACACCAAAATGTTTGTCATATGAAGCGAAAGCGGGATATGTTGAAGAGAAGAAACTTTTTGGAGTAACAATAAGTAAGAATTATAAAATTACAGAATATTTTATTACAGGAGAAACCTTGGAACTTGCTTATGTAAAAAATGGTTCAGAGTTGTCAAAAATTACAGTTACAAATGGTGGAAAATATGTTTCATCAAATAATACATGGACATTAGTTTAAAAATAAAAATCGATAGAAATTATCTATCGATTTTTATTTTTTTAAGTAAAATATTAAAAAAACATAAAAAAATAAGTATTTTTTATAAAAAAAATATGCTTTTTCTCTTATTTTTATTTTATTTAAAAAATAAACTGTATATAAAACTAAAAAAATTATAGATAAAATTTATTTGTAAATAATAATGTTTTTGTTATAAAATATATTTATGATAACAAAAAAAGGAGAGAAAAAAATGGAAGTTTTAGAAAAATTTATTTTCGGAAAAAAACAAGATAAGTGTGAAGACGGTTACTATATTGATGATGATTTTATTGTTGTTGTAGATGGTGTTACATCAAAAGGGAAAAAACTTTGGGATGGAAAAACTAGTGGAGAATATGCAAAAGATATTATTATAAATTTGTTTGAAAATATTGAAAAAGATATATCGGCTGAAGATCTTATTTTAAAATTAAATTCTGCTTTATATGAAGCGTATTCTGAAATTTTAACAAGTGAAGAAGTTAATGAATTTTTGAGAGCAGGTATAATTATTTACAGTAAATTTTATAATGAAATTTGGTCGTTTGGTGATTTGCAATGTATGATAAATAATGAAGTTTTTGATCATGCAAAATTAATAGATGAGCTTAATAGTAAAATGAGAAGTTTTGCTTTGGAATTTTATTTGAACAATGGTTATACAATTGATGATATAAAGAAAGAAGATTTAGGTAGAAATCTTATTATGCCTTTCTTAAAAATGCAACAATATTTTGAAAATAAAGATGGTGAATTTGGTTATTCTGTTTTGAATGGTCAAAGTATAAATGTAAAAAATATTGTTAAGTACAAAGTTAAAAAAGGCGATATTGTTGTGCTTGCTTCTGATGGTTATCCAAAACTTTTTGATAATTTGTCAACTTCAGAAGAATTTTTGAAAGAAGTACTTGTTTCTGATCCTTTGTGTTATAAAGATAACAAATCAACAAAAGGTTTGGTTGAAGGTAATTTTAGTTTCGATGATAGATGTTATATAAAATTTATTGTTTAATTAAAAACATTACTATAGGAGATAAATATGGATTTTGGAAAACAAAACAACTTAAATGTTGTTTCATTAAAAAATGAAGAAAGAACAAATGCTTGTAATGCAATAATTTTGAAAGAAGAAGATGGTAAACTTTTTTTCTTACTTGGTTTAAGAGCAAAACATAAATCAGGTGGTGGGCAATGGGGACTTGTTGGTGGAACTCAATGTAAACAAGAAACTATGGAAGAAACAATTGTAAGAGAATTGAAAGAGGAAATTGGTATTGAAGTTGAACTTGAAGATGTAAAATGGAATAACTTTTTTCAATGTATAGCAACAGAAAATGTTCATTTTGACCATCATGGGTTTGTTATTACGAAATGGAAAGGAGAACCTAGAAATTTAGAAGAAGATAAATGTGATATGATTAAATGGTTTTCAAAAGAAGAACTTCCACTTGATAATTTCTTTGTTTCAAAGGGAAACTTAATTAATTTTTTAAATAATAAAAGTTATGATGAAAAAACAAATTTTAATTACAAAAAATAAAGAGAGATATATATGATTGATTTACATATGCATTTGAATGGGTCTTTGAGTACTCAAGTTATTTTAAAAATTGCAAGAGAAGAAAATGTGTCTCTTCCAACTTATGATGAAAAAGAATTGCAAAAACTTATCAGTGTTCCTAAAAATAATCAAAGTTTAAATGATTATTTGAAATGTACAGCAGTTCCAAGATTAGTTACGCAAACAGAGAAAGGTATTGAAAATGCTGTTTACTATTTATTAGAGGAATTGGCTGAACAAGGGTTAATTTATACTGAAATTAGATTTGCACCTCAAAGGCATAGAGATAATGGGTTAACTCAAGAACAGGTTGTTTTATCAGCAATTAAAGGAGTTAAAAAATCAAGAATAAAAGCTTCTTTAATCTTATGTTGTATGCGTGGTGATAATTTGTTTGAAGAAAATCTTGAAACGGTAAATTTGGCTGAAAAATATCTAAATAAAGGTGTTGGTGGATTAGATCTTGCAGGTGCTGAAGCAAAATTTAAAACAATTGATTATAAAGATTTGTTTGATATTGCTAGTAAAAAGAATATACCATTTACAATTCATGCTGGAGAAGCTGATGGTGCAAAGAGTGTTAGTGATGCAATTGATTTTGGAGCAAGAAGAATAGGACATGGTATAAGGTCTATTGAAGATGATGAAGTTATTTCAAAATTAATAAAAAATAATGTATATTTAGAGATTTGTCCGTCAAGCAATTTGCAGACAAGAGCTGTTGAGGGGATCGAGCAATATCCATTTAGAAAGTTATTAGAAAAGGGTGTGAAACTTACTGTAAACACAGATAACAAAAATATTTCTGATACAACTTTAATAGAAGAGTTTAAAATTCTTGAAGACAATTTTGGATTAACAAGAGATGAGAAAAAAGAATTGTTATACAATTCTCTTGATGCGGCATTTTTGATAGAAAGTGAAAAAGAAGAATTAAGAAAAATTTTAGATGAGAGGCTTTGATTTAAAATAAAAGATTATGAAGAAATTTTTTAAAGATTGGAATATATTTGAAATATTGATTTTAGTAATAGGAATATCTCTGATTGTGGTTTGTTTTATAATAGAAAAAGAGAAAAATATACTATCATTTATAACATCAATAATTGGGGTGGTGTCAGTTTTATTTGTTGCAAAAGGTCTTACAATAGCTCCGATAATTGATATTGTTTTTTGTATTTTGTATGCCTTAGTTTCTTATTTTCAAAAGTATTACGGAGAGGCGATTATTTATATTGCTATGATGATGCCGATAAGTTTGTTTTCTATATTTTCTTGGTTTAAAAATAAAAGTAAAACAAATGAAAATTTTGTAAAAATAAACAAAATAAAAGGTATGGAATATTTATATTTAACATTTGCAACAATTGTGCTTACAATAGGTTTTTATTTCTTATTAAAAGCTTTAAATACAAGTCAATTAATAGTGAGTACAATTTCATTAATAACATCAGTTGTTGCATCATACTTAATGTTAAGAAGGTGTTCGTATTATGCTATTGGTTTTATGTTGAATGATATAATTTTGATTATACTTTGGTCAATGGCAATAGTAGAAAGTGGGTGGTCATATCTTCCTACTGTTTTAAGTTTTTGCGTGTTTTTTATTAATGATTTATATGGGTTTATTCATTGGAAAATACAGGAGAAAAAACAAGATAATGATATTGCATTATACCTTTAATGGTATTATGTATATACATAATACACTATATAAAGTATTATGCAAGCTTATAAATATTAAAAACACAACAAGATTTAATATGAGAATGATTTTATTTAAATCATTCTTTATTTTTATATTTAATTTAAATATTTGCCTTAATAAATTTTATTATGTTATACTAAAAATGTTGATAAAAATAAAGAGAGGAGAGAAGTTGGAAGAATTATATTTAAGAAGAATTCAAGAAGATGATAAAGAAAAAATTCTTGATTATTTAAATGAATTTATTGTTATAGGAAGTGATTTAAAAGGTTTTGTAGGAAGTGAAAGAGCAAAAGATTTTGCTGATTTAATTAGATTAAATAAAGAGAGTGAAAAACAACCTTTTTTAGGTTATGATGTAGAAGGAAAAGTACCATCAACAACTTACTTACTTGTTAGAAGAAGTGATGAAAAAATTCTTGGAAATTTTTGTTTAAGAGAGTTTAGAAATAAGATTTGTGATGATAGTTTTGCTGGAAATATTGGTTATTCAATCAGACCAAAAGAGAGACGAAAAGGTTATGCAACAAAAGGGTTGAAATTACTTTTGGATATCTTTAAAGAGATGGGATTAAGTTGTGTTAGAGTTGGTTGCAGAGCTGAGAATATTGGTTCAAAAAAAGCCATTGAAAGAAATGGAGGAAAGCTTATAAATGTAATGGATAATCTTATAAAATATTTGTATTATGAAATAGATTTAAAGGGAGAAAATAAAAAATGAGAATTGCGTTAATTAATGAAAATAGTCAAGCAGCTAAGAATAATTTGATTTATGATGTTTTATGTAAAGTTGCAAATAAATACGGAGATGAAGTTATAAATTTTGGTATGTTTTCAGCTGATGATACTCATAGTTTAACTTATGTTAAAAATGGACTTTTAGCAGGTATTTTGTTAAATACAAAAACTGTTGATTTTGTTGTTACAGGTTGTGGTACTGGAGAAGGTGCTATGCTTGCTCTTAATTCTTTTCCAAATGTCTTATGTGGACTTATTGTTGATTCATCTGATGCTATTATGTTTAGAGAAATAAATGATGGAAATGCTGTAAGTTTACCATTTGCAAAAGGTTTTGGTTGGGGTGCAGAATTGCAACTTGAAACAATATTTGATAAACTTTTGATGACTAAAGGTGGAAATGGTTATCCAAAAGAAAGAGCTATTCCTGAGAAAGAAAATAAATTGATATTAGATAAGGTTAAATCTGTTACAACTAAGGATATGTTGACTATATTAAAAGAAATAGATCAAGACTTTTTAAAAAGTACAATTGATTATGATGTATTTAAGGAAGAATTTTTCAAGAATTGCAAAGATGAAAATATTTTAAATTACATCAAAAGTGTTTTAGAATAAGGAGAAATAAAATGAGTAAAACAGTTGAATTATTAAAAAAATATCAACCATATAATGAACAAGAAGCTAAAGATGTTGAGTATATTATTAAAGCTGAAGAAATTATGGGAGATATTTTAAATAGAACAAATATGTTTTGTCATCTTTCAAGTTCTGCATTTATTATTAATCCACAAAAAACAAAAGTTCTTTGTATTTTTCATAATATCTATAAATCTTGGACTTGGGTTGGTGGACATGCTGATGGAGATGATGATATGTTGTATGTTGCAAAAAAGGAAACAATGGAAGAAACTTCATTAAAAAATTTTAAAGTTTTATCAGGAGAACCGATTTCTGTAGATGTTTTGACTGTTAATAGTCATTACAAAAGAGGTGTGTATGTACCAGCTCATGTTCATCTTGATTTGGCATATTTGTTTGAAGCAGAAGAGAATGAAAATGTACATATTTTAGAAGATGAAAATAGTGGAATAGGCTGGCTTACTTTTGAAGATTTAATAGAAAGAGCTGCTGTTGTTGATAAGCAAATGGTTCCTGTTTTTAAAAAGATTGTTGAAAGAATAAATTTAATGAAATAAAATAAAAAAGATGATTTAGTTAATCATCTTTTTTTAAACATTCACATATAAAATAATCATCTATTTGATAATATTCAAAAGTGCAATTTTTGTAATCTAGTTTTTTTAAATTAAAACTTATATCAATTCCTAAACATTTAATGAAACTCTCTTTTTTAATCCATAATTTTGTTAAATCAATATCTTTTGAATTTGAATTTTTAAGTTGTTCAAGTTCATAATCGTTGCAAATATATTTTGCAATTTTTTCATTGTAAGAAACTTTTTTTTGAACATCAATACCAACTGGGGTATCTGCAAAAGATATACATAAAAAGTTTTCACAATGAGAGATGTTGAAATGTTTTGAATTTGGTAAATATGGTTTACCATATTTTGTATATTTAAAGTCTTCAAACTCTTTTAAATTTAAAAATTTATGTATTAAAAAGTATTCCAAAATTCTTATATTTTGTTGATTTTTATTTGTTATTTTTTTAATTTTTTCTTTTCTAGATTTTGGTAAATATATTTTTAAGTTATTAAAAATTTTTTTATCTAAATTTTCAATATCTTTAAAATAATAAATCATAGTTTTTCCTCTAAATATTTGTTATAATATTTAAGATTTTTATCCCATGCTTTAATAACCTTTTGTTTATGAGTGTTAAATTTGTAATGTGATTTTAAATAATTTCCTAAATAATCAGAAACTTCTTGAGCCCCATAAATATTTAAGTGATTTCCATTATCTCTAAAATAATTTTGATAATCAAAATCAAAATTATCGATTTGAAGATTAAAATCAATATAATCAATTTGTAATTCTTCGCACAAATTTGTCATAGTATTATGTTTTGCATTTGTCCAAGTAATAGGGGTAGGTATAGTTATAAATAACAAATTAATATGTTTTTTATCACAAATTTTTTTAATTTTTTTAACATCTTTTAAAACAGATTTTTCTAACTTAAATGGTTTTGCATCAAAATCCTGCATATAGTTTTCTTTCAAGGTGTAGTTATATTTTTTCTTTGAAAATTTATAACCCTTAAAAGGGTCTTCATGTTTACTTATATTTGGCATTGTGTAAAAATCTTTTAGTTCAAGTTCTTTCCATCTTGCATGATATTTTACAGGAGCATTTAATTCAACATTACTATATTTTGAAGAACCAACATCTGGATCGTTAGGAACAAATAAACAATCTGTATCGATAACGATAACTTTTGGTTTTTGTTTTTTTAGTGTTCTTTTTATATGTTTTAACATTGATTTAGCAGTTTCTTTTTCATTGGCGCAATTATAAGAAGTGATATCGTAATCTTGATATATTTGCATAGGAGATATACCACTATATACATCGGAATTTCCATACATCATAACATCAAGAGAATTTGATATTTCATTTTGATAAGCATTTGCACGATAATATTTTTGTCCACCCATATCGTTACTATCTTTTGGCATAAAAACCATCATCATGTAAAAATATAGGAGCATAAAAATTAATCCAAATTCTATTATTGTAAGTATTCTTTTAATATTTTTTTTGTTCATTAGAAACCTCCATAAATTGGGTCAGCAGGGATATAACCATCACCGTATGCACCGAAGATTATAATAACTAATATGATTATTAAAAGAATAATAAATTTTACATAAACATTTGAATTTGAAATTTTTTCTTTTAAATCGATATTGTGTTCTTTTAAGATATCTATGACAAGTAATGTGAGAATTCCTAAAGCACAGAAAATAGTATCATAAATATCTATAACTTTAAGAGAAATTAAATTTAATTTTCCACCAGAGAATATACTTGCAAATATATTAAATGTTTCAGAAAGAGATGTAGAAAGTAATGCACACTTGAAAATTAACATGCCAATATTGACAAGTACAAAAGTTCTAAAAATTCTTAAATAAACTAAAACTTTATTGTCTTTGTTTATATTAAATTTTTTATAGAATTTGTTTCCAAGGTTTTCAACAACCATTCCAAGCATCATAAGAATATAGTAATATAATCCATAAATTACATAGAGCCAACTTGCTCCATGCCAAAGTCCGTTTGTAAACCAAACAAGGAATAATGGGAGAGCAGATGTAATAAATAATTCAAAAAATTTGCTAACTTTTCCATGAATTTTTTTGTTAAATTTCATCATACCTTTTGACATTGATACTGGATAGAAAATATATTCTCTAAACCATGCACCTAAAGATATATGCCATCTTCTCCAAAATTCATTTACACTTTGAGAGACAAAAGGTTGGTTAAAGTTTTTAGCTAATTTTATTCCAAGCATTTCACTTGAACCGACAGCAATATCAATTGCAGCAGAGAATTCTGCATATAATTGGAAGGTGAAAAGAATAACTCCAAGTACAACGACTAAACCATTATAAGTGTTATAATTTTTAAAAATATCACTTACAAGAATGTTTAATCTATCAGCAATTACAATTTTCTTAAGTACACCAAAAACGATAAGTAATAATCCTGAAAATGCGTTTTTTGAATCAAAATCATTTCCATCATAAAGTTGAGGACTTAATTTGTCATAAGAGGCAAATGGACCTTCATATAATTGAGGGAAGTATGAAACAAAAAGTGCTACTTTAAAGAAATTTTTTTCACCACGATATTTACCTCTATAAACATCTATCATATAACCGATTGCAGAAAGAGTGTAATAAGAAATACCGAGAGGTAACATAAGTTTTAAGATTGGTAATTTAACTGATAAATTAAACCAAGAGAAAATACCTTCAAATATTGAAGCTATAAAACCTGAGTATTTAAGAAGGGTTAATATTAATATATTTAATAAAATTGCAATTACTAAAATTAAAAGTTTTTTACGTTTTATTTTAGCTTTTAAAATTTTTCTTTGTTCTTTTTCGAGACTCTCTTTTTCTTTCGTAAACTTATCATCAAGTTTATTCATAAAGATTCCAGCAAAATAAATAGATATTATGGTTAAAATTATAAAACAAATCATAAATTTACTATAAATTGCATAGAAAATTATGCTTGAAATTAATAAAACCAAATATCTATGTTTTTTGGGAACAATATAATAAATACAAAATACTAACACTCCAAATAAAATTAAAAGTGTTAAAATATCATTCATTTTTTATTAGTCCTCATCTTGAATTTTTGTAACTAAATCAAGTATTGCTTGTGCAGATTTGAAATTTTCAGGTACTATGTAAAGTGGAGAAATTTCAATGTCATATTCGTTGTTAAGTTCAGAAACAAGGCGAATAATATCAAAAGATGTTAAGATTTCTCTTTCAATTAAATTTTCTTCTTTTGAGAAATCGATTTCAGGTTTAATTTCTTTTAAAATTTCTAATAATTTTTCCATTTTTTTAATCTTCCTTTTTTATTAATGTTTCATAGTTTTTGTTTAACCATGCTCTATCTATTTTTCCATTTGCATTGTATGGCATTTGTTTTATGTTAATAGTAACATTTGGAACCATATAATATGGAACTTTAGATTTTAATTGTTCGATAATATCAGATTGATTTACTTTTCCTTCATAAATCAAAATGATTAAATCTTTTTCGCTATTATAAAGACAAACAACGTTGTTGACTTTTTCAATAGCCATGGCAGATGTTTCAATCTCACCTAGTTCAATTCTATATCCTAAATGCTTTATTTGAAAATCTTTTCTTCCAGCATAGAGATATTCACCAAATTCATTTATTTTAACAAGATCACCTGTTCTATAAACTTTTTCAGGGTAGTGGTTGTGTAGTGGGTTTTGAACAAATGCAGCATTGGTTTTTTCAGGGTTGTCATAGTAACCACTTGCTATAAAAGGACTTCTTACTAAGAGTTCTCCGATTACACCAACTTCAGTAACAAGTTTATCATTTTCATCAACAATGAATGTATCACAGTTGTCACAATGTTTACCAATTGGTAAACTTTCGTCATCTTTAAATTCTCTATCAACAACATAATAAGTGCAAATATCAGTTGTTTCTGTTGGTCCAAACAAATTAGCAAACGTTGCGTTAGGGAAATGTTTTCTCCAATAATTTAATTGTTTATTTGGCATAATTTCACCAGCGAACATAATTTTATTTAGATATTCAAACTTTGCATATTTAAATAAATCAATATTTGCAATAATGTTTAATGCTGAAGGAACCCAATAAATTGCATTAACTTTGTTTTTGTTCATAAAGTCGACAAGGTAAATTGGGAAAGAAAAATAACTTTTTGGTATGATATGTAATGTTGCACCAGCAACTATTGTTCCAAAAACATCTGATACAGAAGCGCTGAAATAGAAAGGGTGTTGACTTGCAAAAATTGTGTTTTCATCAATTTGCATAGCTTTAACATACCATTCAATATAACTTATTACATTGATGTGAGTAAGAATTGTTCCTTTAGGAATTCCTGTTGAACCTGAAGTGAATAGGGCATAGATTGGATCTGTTGAAATCATTTTTTCTCTAACACTTATTAAACTTTGTTCGTCTATTTCTGTTGTTTCTAAAATTTCTTTAATAAATAAAGTTTTACAGTTTAAATTAAGATTTTTTAAGATTTCTCTATTACTTTCATCGCAAATAATTGCAACAGGTTGAACAGTATCAATTATTTTTTGTAATCTCTCAACAGGAGATTGTGAGTCTAAATCGGCATAATAATTACCACTATACAAAACTCCAAAACAAGAGATAAATGTATTTACATCTCT
>JAFTYD010000010.1 GCA_017464845.1 Clostridia bacterium | reverse complement strand
CTTTAGAAGATTCAACAGAAGAAATAGTGGAAGAAGTTATACCTGAGGAAACAACAGTAAAAGAAAAACCAAAAAAGAAATCTTCATCTAAATCTAAAAAAGCAAAGGTTGCAATAACAGAAACTGAAAATACTGTACAAGAAGAAAATATAACAGAAAATATAACAGAAAATGAAATAGAAACTGAAACTAATGAAGAAATTGTTTCTAATGAAATTGAAGCAGAAATAATTGAAAATCAACCAGTAACAGAAAAAGGAAAAGAAGAATTTATTTCAGTTACATTGTCAAATGATGATGGTAGTACAGATGATGAGGTTGTGGTAAGAGTTGGTTCTTCTGTTAATAAATATATTGAAAAATTAAACAAATTAACAACAGCACAAAAAAGATATTATCGTCAAATTAAAAATGAACTTTTGGCATGGCCTGAACTTTTAAATACTATAAATAAAGATGGTGAAACTTTTAAACTTGGACATAAAACAAAGTTTAAAATTAATGTAGTTAAAAAAGAGTTAAAATTGTTCATTGATATGGATAAGGAAATGCTTGACAAAAGATATAGAGGTATTGAAGAAAGTGAGCTTAAAAAGAATAAATCAGCTGCATTAGAATTTACAATAAACGAAGATGTTGATTTAAGAAAAGCATTAAGTTCAATTAAAAAATTAATTAAATCTTTAAACCTTTATAGAAAAGTTAATTATAAAAATAAATCATTTAAATCTTTAACTAAGATTACAAG
This sequence comes from Clostridia bacterium, assembly GCA_017464845.1. Lineage (GTDB taxonomy): Bacteria > Bacillota > Clostridia > Christensenellales > UBA1242 > Caccovivens. Next base: position 64,070 of record JAFTYD010000010.1, on the reverse strand, counting down.
TGAAGAATAAAAACTTTTACAAACGTAAAAGTTTTTTATTTTATTTACAAATGTAAAAATTATATGTTATAATCAATTTTAGGAGAAAATTTATGAATTTGTTTTTTACTGCAGATACACATTTTTGTGATGATTTTGCATTAAGTTTGGGACACATAAAAAGAGATGGGAGACCTTTCAAAAATGTAAACCAAATGGATAGAACAATGATAAAAAATTTCAATAAAAAAGCAAAAAAGAATGACATAATTTATTGTGTTGGAGATTTTTTAAATTATAATAGTTTTGATTTAAATTCTTGGAAAAGAGGAATAAAGGTAGTAAAAAAAATAAAGGCAAAAATTGTACTTATTTTTGGAAACCAAGAGACTAGAATTATGAAAGAAAAATTTGATAATGATTTTTTAAAATTTAAACAATTTTTACTAGATGCTGGATTTTATGAAGTACATGAAAAAGGGTTGGAAATTGATTGTGTTGACAATGATAAAAAAAATGTAAAATTATATTTAAATCATTATCCTTCACTTACAAAAAAAGATTGTTTCAATTTATTTGGTCATATTCACAATAGATGTTATGTAAAAAGATATGGAATAAATGTTGGAGTAGATTGTAACTATTTTAATTTGATGTCTTTGAAAGATGTTTTGAATTTAAAAGAAAGTATAGAAAAATATATGGACGAAGAAGTTTTTTATTAAAAAATAGAGGAATAAATGGAAAATTTTGAAAAAGATTTAAACTTTTTAATAAATTTAGTTAAAGAAGCTAGTTTGATTATTAAAAATGAAAAGATGGAAGTATTTGATAAAAATGTAAATGACATTGTTACAAATCTTGATTTAAAAGTAGAAAAATACATAATTGAAAACTTAAAAGGAAGCTACAAGGAATTTGAAATTATTAGTGAAGAATTTAATCCGAAGTCAGAAATTTCTGATAATTATTTTACAATTGATCCAATAGATGGTACTATGAATTTTGCTAATAATTTAAAAGAATGGTCGATTCAAATTGCGATGGTAAAAGATAAAAAAAATTACATTTCAATAATGTATTTTCCTATTCTAGATGAGTTGTTTTATTGTGTAAAAGGTCGAGGCGTTTATCTTAATAATAAACAAATTTTTGATACTAAAACTATTTCAAATAAAAGAATTTTTACAGTTGATGCAGGTCCACATAATAGATATAAAATTGCAGAAGAAATTGATGATAAGTTGGGAAGAATTAGGGCATATGGTTGCGTGTCATATTCTTATGCAAATTTGATAAAAAGAAACTTAAGTGGTATTATATTTTTATCAAAAACAAAATGGGATATTATGCCAGGACTTATTATGTGCAAGGAACTTGGATTAAAAATTTTTGAAAATGAAAAATATTTTATTGCATCAATAAATGAAGAAATTTTACAAGAATTAATAAATATTGTAAAAAAGCATTATATTGATTAAGGAGAACAGAATGGTTACAAAAAAAGATTATTTGCAAATGTTTAAATTTTTACTTTTTTCAATCTCAGCAGGTGTTATACAAATTGTTAGTTTTACATTATTGAATGAAGTTTTTAATTTGATTTATTGGCCAGCATATTTGATTTCTTTACTTTTATCTATTGTATGGAATTTTACTTTTAATAGAAAATTTACTTTCAATTCTGCAAAAAATATTCCTATTGCAATGCTTAAAGTTTTGTGCTTTTATGTTGTGTTTACACCACTTTCAACTTGGTGGGGTAATGTGCTTGAAAAACATATAAATGAGTATATTGTTTTAGGATTTACTATGATAATAAATTTTGTTACTGAATTTATTTTTCAAAAGTTTTTTGTATTTAATGATTCTAAAAAAGAAAAAGATATTTTTATGGAAATTATGTTAAACAAAGATTAATGCTTTTTGATGTATTAATCTTTATTTTTGCTTGTAAAAAAAAATATTATAGGTTATAATTTGTTTATGGAAATAAAAAATGCAAAATATAAAACAAGTGTTGTTGATAAGAAAAATATAATAGATGATGGAGTTCCTGAATTTGCTTTTGTTGGAAGAAGTAATGTTGGAAAATCAAGTTTAATTAATCGTGTTTGTGGAATTAAGAATCTTGCAAAAACTTCTTCAACTCCTGGACTTACAAAAATGATAAATTACTTTGATATTAATAATGGTCAATTTAGATTTGTTGATTTGCCAGGTTATGGTTATGCAAAAGTTGGATTCAAACACACTGCAAATTGGGCAGGTCTTATGGAAGAATATTTACTTCATTCTGAAAGTCTAAAAACTGTTTTTATTCTTCTTGATTGTAGGCATAATCCAAGTGAACTTGATTTTCAAATGATTGAGTTTGTGATGGCTTACAATATACCTTTTGTAGTTGTTGCAACAAAGGTTGATAAACTTGCAAAATCAAAAATAAAAAATGCTTGTATGGCTCTTGCAAAGAGTTTAAAAATTAGAGATGATATTGTTGTTCCTTTTAGTAGCGAAAATGGATATGGCAAGGAAAGACTATTGAGTTATTTTGATAATATTGAAGTTTAAAAAAAATAAGAAAAAATTAAATAAATTTTATTAAAAAATTAAACTTTTTTTTTTAATGAAATTTATTTTTTTTATTTAAAAAAATTAATATAAAAAATCTTAGTTTATGTTTTATAAATATTTAATCTTTGTATGATAAATATATATTTCTAAAATTATAAAAAATTATTAAAAAATGTTTTGATAAAATATTAAAGTATGATATTATATCTAGGTAGTAAACAAAAGGAGAAGTTTATATGAAAAAGTATGTTTATCTTTTTAAAGAGGCAGACGGTAAGAACAGAGAATTGTTCGGTGGTAAAGGTGCTAACCTTGCTGAAATGACAAGACTTGGATTACCTGTTCCTCAAGGTTTTACCATTACTACAGAAGCTTGTACAAAGTACTATGATGATGGTAAAAAGATCAATGACGGCATTGTTTCTCAAATTGAAACAAAATTAGCTCAAATTGAAAAAATGACTGGAAAAACTTTCGGCGATAAGAACAATCCTCTTCTTGTTTCTGTTCGTTCAGGCGCTAGAGCATCTATGCCTGGTATGATGGATACAATTTTGAACCTTGGTCTTAACGATGAAGTTGTTGTAGGTCTTGCTGAACTTACAAACAATGAAAGATTTGCTTATGACAGTTATAGAAGATTTATCCAAATGTTCAGTGATGTTGTTATGCAACAAGATAAATCTAAATATGAAAGAATTCTTGATAAAATTAAAGAAAAGAAAGGTGTTAAATTTGATAAAGACTTAACAGCTGATGATCTTAAAGAAATCGTAGAATTATTCAAACAACTCTATAAAGAATCTCAAGGGGAAGATTTCCCACAAGAACCTAGAGTTCAACTTATCGAAGCTGTTAAAGCTGTATTTAGATCTTGGGATAATGAAAGAGCAAATGTTTATAGAAGAATGAACAATATTCCTTATAGTTGGGGAACTGCTGTAAACGTTCAATCAATGGTATTCGGTAACATGGGAGATGACAGTGGTACAGGTGTTGCTTTCACAAGAAACCCTTCTACTGGTGAAAAGAAACTCTATGGTGAATATCTTATGAATGCTCAAGGTGAAGACGTTGTTGCTGGTATCAGAACTCCACAACCAATCGCTCAACTTGAAAGTCAAAATGAAGAAGTTTACAAACAATTCGTTGCAATTGCTAATAAACTTGAAGATCACTACAAAGATATGCAAGATATGGAATTTACTATTGAAAGAGGTAAACTCTATATGCTTCAAACAAGAAATGGTAAAAGAACAGCTAAAGCTGCTTTAAAAGTTGCTGTTGATCTTGTTGCTGAAAAGAAGATTTCTGAAAAAGAAGCTCTTTTAATGATTGATCCAAAACAATTAGACGCTTTATTGCACCCACAATTCGAAGATGTTGCATTAAAGAAAGCTAAACAAATCGGTGAAGCTCTTCCTGCATCTCCAGGTGCTGCTTGTGGTAAAATTTGTTTCACAGCTGAAAAAGCTAAAGAATTAGGAAAGAAAGAAGCTGTTGTTCTTGTTCGTCTTGAAACATCTCCAGAAGATATTGAAGGTATGGCTGCTTCTCAAGGTATTTTAACAGCTCGTGGTGGTATGACATCTCATGCTGCTGTTGTTGCTAGAGGTATGGGAACTGCTTGCGTTGCTGGTTGTTCAGATATTAAATTTGCTCCAAACGGCAAAACATTCACTTTAGGTGATAAAAAGTACAAAGAAGGAGATATCATCTCATTTGACGGTTCTACTGGTAAAATTTATGATGGTAAAATCCCAACTGTTCCAGCTAAAATTGTTGGCGAATTCGCAACTATTATGAATTGGGCTGATAAATATAGAAAATTAAACATCAGAACTAATGCTGATAATCCAAATGATGCAAAAACTGCATTCTCATTCGGAGCAGAAGGTGTTGGTCTTTGTAGAACAGAACATATGTTCTTCGCTGCTGACAGAATTCCTGTTGTTAGAAGAATGATTGTTTCTACAACTACTGAAGAAAGAAAAGTTGCTCTTGCAAAACTTCTTCCAATGCAAAAGAAAGACTTTAAAGGAATCTTTAAAGCAATGCAAGGTAGACCTGTTACAATTCGTTTCTTAGATCCACCTCTTCATGAATTCTTACCACATGAAGATGCTGAAATCGAAGCTCTTGCAAAAGAAATGGGACTTACTTTCGAACAATTAAAATCTACAGTTGAAAACTTACATGAATTCAACCCAATGATGGGACATAGAGGACTTCGTCTTGCTGTTTCTTATCCAGAAATTGCTGAAATGCAAACAGAAGCTGTTATCGAAGCTGCTATTGAAGTTAATAAGACAGAAGAATACAATGTTGTTCCAGAAATTATGATTCCATTGAGTTGTGATTCAAAAGAATTTAAGTTTGTTAGAGATATCGTAGCTCAAAAAGCTGAAGAAGTTATCGCTAAGAGAGGAGTTGAACTCACATACAAGATTGGTACTATGATTGAAATACCAAGAGCTGCTATTACTGCAGATGAAATTGCAAAAGATGCTGAATTCTTCTCATTCGGAACAAATGACTTAACTCAAATGACATATGGTTTCAGCCGTGATGACGCTGCTAAATTCCTTGATGTATATTATGGAAAGAAGATTTTTGAATCTGATCCATTTGCTAGACTTGACCAACAAGGTGTTGGTAAACTTGTAAAAGTTGCCGCTCAACTTGGTAGAATGACTAGACCAGATATCAAACTTGGAATTTGTGGTGAACATGGTGGAGATCCATCTTCAATTGAATTCTGTCACCAAGTTGGACTTAACTATGTTTCTTGTTCTCCATATAGAGTTCCAATCGCTAGACTCGCTGCTGCACAAGCAAACATTAAGTTCCCAAGAAAAAAATAACTTAATTAATAATAAAAACCATTATAGTTTTATAATGGTTTTTTATTATTTTTTATAAAAATAAAGTATTTTTAATAAAAAAAATAGATTATTTGAAGATTTTTTCTAATATTTAAGTATTTTATTGATATGTTAAATATAAATAATAAGTTTGTATTTTTTATTATTCAAGAAAGATTTTTATATTTATAATTTGTATAATAACAACAGAATTCAATCAAACTTAAAAAGTAATTAAAGATGAAAGGTTTTATGCGATGTCTTTTTTTATTTGTTTTATATTAATTTTTTTTATATTTTTGTTAAAAATTTTAATTGATAATTCTGAACTAAAAATGTTTTGGTTTAATTTGATAAAAAAACACATCTTTATAAATTATTCTATATTGTAACTAATATATTAAAATTCTTTACTTTTTAAAATTTATATGTTATACTTAATTAGTTTTATGGAGGGATTTAATTATGATGATAGAACCACCAATTGATACTTTGATTGAAAAATCACATGGAAACAAGTATATTCTTTCTATCGTAGCATCAAAAAGAGCAAAAGAAATTGAAAGTGTTAGAGGAGATGAACTCGCTAATGCTGAAAAAAAATCAATAAGTCTTGCATTAGAAGAAATTATGAATAATGAAACTAAGGCAAGTGATGTTGAGTAATTATTTCAAAGTTAAATAAAGACCAAGTTATTGTGCTTGGTTTTTATTTTTTTGATATAAATATTTTTAGTTATAAGTGATTTATGGTATAATTATTATGAATTGAATTTTGATAAAAATAAAAGGTATTACAAAAATGTTAGAAGATAATATGAAATTTGCTTCGGTTATAATTGACCAAGATGCAAAGGCGCTTGATAGAGTTTTTGAATATATCATACCAAAGGAAATGGAAATAAAAATTGGACAAAGAGTTGTTGTCCCTTTTGGAAATAGAATGCTTCAGGGGTTTGTGGTTGATATAAAAAATACTTGTGAATATGATGTTAAAAAATTAAAAAGTATAAATTTAATTATAGAAGATTATCCGGTTATAAAAAGTGAAATGTTAGAACTTATGAATTTTATGTGTGAGAAATATCACTTAAAATTGGCTTCTATATTAAGACTTTTTTTACCTTCACATATGAGAGAGGGGAAAGTAAAGGAACTTGTAGTTAAATATGTTGAATTAAAAAAAATACATGAAAATATATCAAAAAACGCAAAAAAACAAGCAAAAATCATTGAATTTTTAGAAAAAAATGGAAAATGTTTATTTTCAGAAGTTTCAAATGAGTTTGGTTATTCTCCTTTAAAAGCTTTAATTGAAAAGGAAATTGTAAGAGTTTTTGAAAAAGAAATAAACAGAAAACCTTCATTTTCAGTTGAAGAAGATAAAAGAGTTAATCTTTCTAATATGCAACAAAATGCTGTTGATTCTATTAATGGTGAAGGTGTTTATTTGTTGCATGGTGTTACTGGAAGTGGTAAGACAGAAGTATATATGCATCTTATTGATAGAGAACTTAAAAATAATAAAACAGCAATTATGCTTGTTCCTGAAATATCTTTGACACCACAAGTTTTATCAAATTTTAAAGCTAGATTTAAGGAAGATGTAGCTATATTACATAGTGGACTTTCAGCAGGAGAAAAGTTTGATGAATGGAGAAGAATTTTTTTTGGAGAAGCAAAGGTTGTTGTTGGTGCAAGAAGTGCAATTTTTGCACCGATTGAAAATGTTGGAGTTATTATAATTGATGAAGAACATGAACAAAGTTATGTATCTGAAAGTAATCCTAGATATGCTACTCATGATGTTGCGACATTTAGAGCAAAATATAATAAATGTCCACTTGTTTTGGGTAGTGCAACTCCATCTATTGATAGTTACTCAAAAGCAGAAAAGGGTGAGTATAAACTTATAGAACTTCCTGTTAGAGCAAACGGAAAAGAACTTCCAAAAATTCAAATTATTGATATGTTAATGGAATTAAGAAATGGAAATAATAATATTTTTTCATCTCAATTAATGGTTGATTTATATAATGTTGTTAATAATAAAAAACAGGCTATGATTTTTATTAATAGAAGAGGTTTTTCGTCTTTTCAAAGATGTAGAGATTGTGGTTATGTTGCAAAGTGTACAGATTGTGATATTAGTTTAGTTTTACATAAGGAAGATAATAGGTTAAAATGTCATTATTGTGGCAAGCAATTTAGAGTATTGGATTTTTGTCCGGAATGCAAAAGTGCAAATATAAAACAAGGCGCTGTTGGAACAGAACAGGTTGTGGAAGAATTAAAAAAATTATTTCCTGATGTAAATGTTTTAAGAATGGATAATGATACAACTTCAACAAAAAATGCTCATCAAAAAATTTTGACTGAATTTAAAAATTCAAAACCTGGTATTTTGGTTGGTACTCAAATGATTGCAAAAGGGCATGATTTTGAAGATGTTGTTTTGGTTGGAATTGTTGATGCTGATCAAAGTTTATATACAGGAGATTATAGAAGTATAGAAAGAACTTTTCAGCTTATAACACAGGTTAGTGGAAGGGCAGGTAGAAGTCAAAGTGAAGGTAAGGTTGTGCTTCAAACTTATTCACCACGACATTTTGTTTATAGATTTTCTGCAAATTATGATTATTTAGGTTTCTATAAAAAAGAAGCAAATTTAAGAGAAACAACTTTGTTTCCTCCTTATTCTCTTGTGCTTAGAATATTATTTTCTCATGAAAACGAAAATATAGTTTCACAAGAGACGAAAATGTGTTATAATGAGATAGTTAATTTAAGAAGTGAACATGAAAAAGATTTTATCTTTTTAGATGCAATGAAATCACCTCTTAAAAGAATTAAAAATAAGTTTAGATATCAAATCTTAATGAGGTTAAGATTGGATAATGCAAAAGAAATAGAAAACAAAGTTTTTAACATAATTGATGGAAAAAACTTTAAATCTTCTGTGTTTTTTGAACTTAATCCTCAAAATTTAACATAAGGAGAAAAAATGGCTGTAAGAAACATTTTAAAATTTGGAGATGAAAGATTGAGTAAAATAGCAAAACCTGTTACTCAATTTGATGATGATTTAAAAAGTCTTTTAGATGATATGAGAGAAACAATGAGAGTAAGCAATGGTGTTGGTCTAGCTGGTCCACAAATTGGGGTACTTAGACGTGTTGTTGTTATTGAAATTGATGATTTATATTTGGAGCTTATAAATCCTGAAATTGTATCATCAAAAGGTGAACAATATGAAGATGAAGGTTGTTTAAGTGTTCCAAAGTATTATGACAAAGTAAAAAGACCAAAAGTTGTTACTGTAAAAGCTTTTGATAGAGATGGTAAAGAATTTACTGTTACAGGTAAGAAACTTTTAGCAAGATGCCTTTGTCATGAAATAGACCACTTGAATGGTATACTTTTTATTGATAAATCAGAAAATGGTCAAAAATTTAAGGAGAGAAGATGAAAGTTTTGTTTTTAGGTACACCTTTGTTTGCGCAAATTGTACTTGATTATATTATCAAATCAAACCATGAGGTTGTTGGAGTTGTTTGTCAACCTGATAAACCTTCAGGTAGAGGAATGAAGTTTGTTAGTCCTGAAATTAAACATTTTGCAGAAGAAAATGGTATAAAAGTTTATCAATTTGAAAAAGTAAGAAAAAGTATTGATGAAATTAAAGCAATTGATTATGATATAGCTTTGACAGCATCTTATGGACAAATCTTACCTCAATCATTTTTGGATATAAAACCATGTATTAATGTTCATCCTTCTTTGCTTCCAAAATATAGAGGGGCAACTCCAATTCAAACTGCTCTTTTAAATGGTGATACAGAAACAGGTGTAACAATTATGAGAACTGAAGCGGGAGTTGATTGTGGTGATATAATTTTACAAGAAAAGGTGCAAATTTCACACGATATTTATTACAATGAGTTTATGATTGAACTTGCCCATATTGGTGGAAAAATGGCTGTTAAAGCTTTAGATTTAATAGAAAGTGGTCAAGATAAATGGATAAAGCAAGACCATGATAAGGCAACTTTTGTTAAAATGATTGAAAAAACAGATGGGTTTCTTGATTTTTCTAAAAATAGTGATGAAATTGTTAATAAAGTTAGAGCTTTTGGTGATTTAATTTCTTGTTACATTACTATAGGTGGGGAAAATATAAAAGTTTATAAAGCTCAAAAAATAGATTATGAACTTACAAAAAACGAAAAAGATATTTTATGTATAAGAAAAAGATTTATTATTCAATGTAAAGATGGTGCAGTTGAGATTTTAAGATGTCAAGCACCAAATGGAAAAATACTCGATGCAAGAGATTTTTTAAATGGATATAAATTTAAAAGTGATAAGGTTGAATGAATTTATTAGATTATAGTTTAGAAGAATTGAAAGATTATGTGAAAAATTTAGGTTTTCCTGCTTTTAGAGGAAAACAGATTTTTGATGCAATGATTCAAGGGAAAAAATTAAATGAAGTAACTAATATTCCAAAGGATATAAAAGAAAAAATACAAAATGATTATCCGGCTTTTAATGTTATTAGAAAATTAGTAAGTAAAGATGGGACAAAAAAATATGTTTTTCAATTTCCTGATGGAGAAATTGTTGAAAGTGTACTTTTGTCTTACGAGTATGGAAATACAGTTTGTGTTTCTACTCAAGTAGGGTGCCGTATGGGTTGTGCATTTTGTGCTTCTGGAATAAATGGACTTATTAGAAACTTGACACCTGGAGAAATATTAGAACAAGTAATTTATTTTAATAGTGAAGAAAAAACAAAAGAAAAGGTTAGAAATGTTACAAATATTGTTTTAATGGGAAGTGGGGAGCCTCTTGATAATTATGACAATGTAACTAAATTTTTAAGACTTGTAAGTTCTAAAGATGGTCTTAATATAAGTCAAAGAAACATCTCTCTTTCAACATCAGGACTTGCAATGAATATATATAAACTTGCAGATGATGGGTTTAATATTACTTTAACAATTTCTTTGCATGCTCCAAATGACGAAATAAGAAAAACAATTATGCCAGTTGCAAATGCATTTTCTATTGATGAAATTTTAAAAGCTTGCAAATATTATTTTGATAAAACAGGAAGAAGGGTTATATTTGAGTATGCTCTAATAAAAGACGTGAATTGTTCGGATAATTGTATAAAGGAACTTGCTACAAAATTAAAAGGTTTGACTTGTCATGTGAATTTAATTCCGTTAAATTCAGTAAAAGAAAAATCGTTAGATGGAACAACTAGAAAAGAAGCATATGTAATTTGTGGAAAACTTGAAAAACTTGGAATATCTGCAACTGTTAGAAGAACTATGGGAGAAGATATTGAAGGTGCTTGTGGTCAACTTAGAAATAAGGTTAAGAGTGAAATAGAATGAAAGGTATTGTTTATAAAAAAAATGCTGACAAATTTAGCGTTTATGTAAATGAAAAAACATTTGTTTTAACTGCAAGAAAAAACTTAAAAGATCAAGGTGTATTTGTTGGAGATGTAATTGATTTTGACGAAAATGAAAATATTATTAACAAAATTTTTGATAGAAAGAATTTACTTGTGAGACCACCTATTGCAAATCTTGATAAGATGTTTATTGTAATTTGTGAAGTTCCAAAACCAGATTTGTATCTTGTAGATAAGATGATATTGTTTTGTTTTATTTATAAAATCCAACCTATTTTGGTTATTAATAAATGTGATGAAAATAGTTTAGGTTTTGTAAACGAAATTGAAAATATATATAAAAATGTATTAAAAATTATAAAAATTAGCGCAAAAACTCAAAATTTTGAAGATTTTTTAGAAAATTTAGAAGGTGTTTGTACACTTGCTGGACAAAGTGCAGTTGGTAAATCTTCTATTATTAATGCGATTTTTAATGAAAATTTAGAAGTTATTGGAGATTTATCAAAGAAGGTTGATAGAGGTAAACAAACAACAAGAATTGTTACTTTGTATAAATTTGATAAAAATAAATATTTAGCAGATACTGCTGGTTTTTCAAAATTAGATGAAAGATTGATTGATATTGATTATCATGATTTAAAAAATTATTATCCTGATTTTTTAGAGATTTCAAAAGGTTGCAAATATAGAACTTGTATGCATGAAACAAAAAAAGATTGCAATGTTTTTTTAGAAAAAGAAAAGGGAAATATTAGTAAAATAAGATACGAAAATTATATAAAACTTTTAAATGTTTTAAAGAATATTAAAAGGTATTAAGGAGGAAAATATGAAAAAAAATATTGCTATTTCTGTTTCAACTGATCCTATTCCAAATTATAGTGATATTATTGATTATGCAAAATATATGCAAACAAGAGTAGAGTTTTTGCATTGTGATGTTATGGACGGAAAGTTTGTTGAAAAAGTAACATATGATGCATCTTTAATAAAAAATATTAATCTTAATTCTTTGATTATGTTAGATGTACATTTGATGGTAGATGAACCAGCTTATTATATTGATGATTATATTAATGCCGGGGCAAATATATTAACAATTCACTATGAAGCATTTAAAAATAAAGAAAAATTACCAGAAGCAATACATCATATAAAAGAAAGAAATACTTTGGTTGGGTTAAGTATAAAGCCTGCAACATCATTTAAGGAAATAAGAACTTTTGCTTATACAGTTGATGTTATTCTTGTTATGTCAGTAGAACCTGGACTTAGTGGTCAAAAATTTATGCCTGAAATTTTAGATAAGATTGCTGAAATAAATAAGTTTAGAGAAGAAAATAATCTTAGATTTAAAATTGAAGTTGATGGTGGTGTAAATGCGACAAATGCTAAAAGTATTATTGATGCTGGTGCAGATATTTTAGTAAGTGGTATGTATGTTTATGGCGCAAAAAATAGAGATGTTGCAATTGAAGAGTTGAGAGGAAATTAATTAAAAACATATAAAAATAATAAAAAAATCACTAATTTTAGTGATTTTTTTAATTTTCTATAACAACATTACCACAAAGAATATCGAAATATGAAAAAGTTTGAACTTTCTCATCTTCTGTTTTAATAGTAAAAACACTAGGATATACATCTTTTATTGTGGCACTAACAATATCAATTTTTTTTCTTCCACGATTAATACTCATTTCAACATTTTTGCCTTTTAATTCACTAATTTTTATTTTTACTTCATCAAGTCCTTTATTTATTTTTCTCACAATGATTACTCCTTTTTAAGGTTTTTGACAACTTTTTTATTTTTTATTCAATATTTTGTTCTAACACGAAATTTTGAAGAGTATAGTAGTAATAGATTTAAATTGGAGGGTTTTATGGCATTTGAATCAAGTAATTTTTTAGTTGCAAAAAAAAGTAGCTTACCAAAAAGTGAGTTAAAGGTGGAATGTAATATTCCTGTTGAACAAGAAATAGATAAAATATTTTCAATTACTGCAGATGTAAATGTTCAATCAAGTGAAGTATTGACAGGGTTTATAAACTTTTTAGGGGTTATTGATTTATGTGTAATTTATTGCGCATTAGATGGATCGGTTGGGACAATTCACACCACTTGTCCATTTAGTTCAAAAATTGAAGATCAAAACATTTCAGTGGGACAATTGGTTGATATAAATGTAAAAGTTGTTGACCATGAAGTTCAAAATATTTCATCTTCAAATATAAAAGTGTTATGTATGATTGAACAAGATGGTGTTCTTATTTCAAATGAAAATGTAAATACAATTAGAAGTAATGCAGAATGTATTTGTACTAAAGAAGATCAAATGAGTGTTGTTAGATTAATAGGAAATACAACAAGTGTTGTAAATGAAGAAAGTTCAGTATCAATAAAAGAGCAAGTTAAAAAAGTTTTGTTGTGTGAAAGTCAAGTTTGTGTAAAAGATGTTGAATGTGGACTTAATTTTGTTTCTGTTAGTGGGGAACTTGTAAATAGAATTCTATATATAAATAATGATGATAAATTTGAATCTTGTTATAATTATGAAACTTTTAAAGAGGAAGTTGAACTTGAAGGAGTAACAAGAGATTCAATAGCAGAATGCTGTGTAAGTATTTTAAAAGAACAAGTAAAAACTGAAGTTGTTGAAATTGAAAAAGGTGTTGATGTAAAAATTGTCACTCCTATTGAATTAAAAATTAAAGCATACGAAGATGTTAATATTGAAATAATTAGAGATGTTTATAGCACAAATTGTGAACTTGGTATAACAACAGAATCTTTTAGTATGACAAAAACTCTTGCTTGTGAATATTTTGAAAACAAGATTGATGGTAATCTTACATTAAGTGAAGATAAAGCAAGAGTTGATAAAATAATGTTTATTGGTGGAACTAATCTTGTAATTTTTAATTCGTATATATCAGAGGGTGAAATATTTGTTGAAGGTATTGCTAGAACTAATGTTGTATATTTAAATGATGAGTTTAGTTCATTAAATTCTGTTAATATTGAAGTTCCATTTGTTGTGTCAGATAAAACACAACTTGAAGGTGAAAATATTAAAACTAAAGCTCAAGCAATTATATGTGATGTTGATGTAGTTGTAAAAAAAGGAAGAGAATTTTATTTTGATGCAAAAATAAAAGTTAAAGTTGATTTCTATGTTGATCAAACCTGCGCAATAATTTCTAATGTTGAGGAACAAGAAAAATATCCTGAAAAAGATTATTCTGTTGAACTTTTGTTTGGTCAAAAAGGTATGTCTTTATGGGATATTTCGAAGCAAGCGAGGATAAGAGAAGAATTGATTGTTATACAAAATCCAGATGTAAATTTTCCTCTTGAAAAAGATACAAATGTGGTAGTATTTTTTCAAAATGCTTAAAAATAAGCAAAAAACATCAAAAAAAAGCATAAAATATATGTAATTTTATTAAAATAATTGAGAAAAACCTTTAGCAGATAGCTGGAGGTTTTTTTATGAAATATATAATATCTTTTATTGGAATAGTAGGTCTTATTTGTATTTTAATCTTTTGTCCAAATAATAATAATGAAAAAGTTAATAGCGAATATTTAAGAATACATATTAGGGCAAATTCAAATTCAGAACAAGATCAAGAGGTTAAGTATAAAGTTAAAGAAGGTGTTGTTGATGCCTTAATTCCTCTTATTTGTGAAGCACAAAGTAAAGATGAAGCAACTGAAATAATTAATAAAAATATGAATTTAATTGAAAGAGTTGCAGATGAAATTTTGAGAAAAGAAGGTTTTGAATATACCTCAAAAGGAAGTGTGAAAAATGAAGAATTTCCAACTCGTGTTTATGAAGATTTAACACTTGAAGAAGGATATTATGATGCATTGATATTGAACCTTGGAAGTGGAAAAGGAGATAACTGGTGGTGTGTTGTTTATCCTCCATTATGTTTTCTTTCTACAAATAATTCGACAAATTATGTTTATATTTCTAAAATTTGGGAAATAATTAATAGTGTAACAAACTAAAAAATGGAGGTGCGAATGAAAAAGAAAGTTTTTACATTATTACTAGTTCTTGTTATGTTGGTTGCTTCTTCGGTATTTGTAGCTAATAATTTTATTTCAACAGATTCTTCTTCTAATGCTGTACTTACGGTTGCAACAACAACTTCTCAAAATAGAGGAATTCAACAAAGATTGAAAGAACTTGGGTATTATAAAGGTAATGTTGATGGAATTTATGGGAATAAAACTAGAAGTGCAGTGATAGCTTTTCAAAAAGCAAATGGGCTTGTTGCTGATGGTATAGTTGGTAAAAAGACTGCTAAAGTTCTTGGTGTAAGTATATCTTCAGATAATGATACAGGAAATAATTCAGATTTATATTTGCTTGCAAAATGTGTCTATGCAGAAGCTAGAGGTGAAAGTTATGAAGGTCAAGTGGCAGTTGCTGCAGTTATTTTAAATAGGGTAAAGAGTCCTGATTTTCCAAACACAATAGCTGGAGTAATTTATCAACCTTGGGCTTTTACTGCAGTTAATGATGGGCAAATTAATTTAGAACCTGATAAAACAGCTTATAGTGCAGCACAAGATGCTTTGAATGGTTGGGATCCAACCTATGGTTGTCTTTATTATTATAATGCTTCAACTGCAACATCAAAATGGATATTTACAAAAACAACTGTTGTTACTATTGGTAATCATGTGTTTGCAATTTAGGAGGTGTTATGAATAGAGATAAATTTAAAAGAAATCAAACTGAAATGAATGAAAAAGAAAGAAAAAAAACAGGAGCAATTATTGGACTTGCTATTACGGTTGGAGTTTTATCGGCAAGCACTCTTGGACTTGGTATTGCATATGGAATGAAAAATTCTCAAGCTATGCAATATGAAATTGAACTTGAAAATGTTTATCAAAGAAATTATTATGATTTAGTTGATAGTATTAACAATGCTGATACAAAAATAAGTAAAATATTGGCTTCAAATAATTCTTCATATCAAAAAAAGATGTTGACAGAGCTTAGTGAAAATGCAAAAGATGCTCAAGGTGCTATATCAACTTTACCAATATCAAGTAGTGATTTTGTTGAAAATGTTAGGTTTATAAATCAACTTAGTGGTTATACTTCAACCTTGTCTGAGAAGATTGCAAAGGGTGGTAAACTTGATAATGAGGATAAAAAATCTTTAAGTAATTTACATATCAGTTTGACTCAACTTAAAAATAATTTAAATAAATTTTCAGAAAAAATGGAAAAAAATTATAAAATTATTGAAAAAAGTGCAAATAATAAGGATATTAATAATTTTACAAGTGATATTTCAAAAATAAAAAATATTGATACTGATTATCCAACAATGATATATGATGGACCTTTTGCAGATTCTGTTGTTAATAAAAAAGTGAAAGGAGTCCAAGGTGAAAAGATAAGTATTAATAAAGGGTACGATAATATCAAAAAATGTTTTAAGGATATTTCTGAACTTGATTATAAAAATGATACAAATGGAAAATTTAATACTTACAATTATTCATTGAAGACAATGGATAAACAAAAACTTTATGTTCAAGTAACAAAACTTGGTGGAGATATTTTGACAGTAAGTGGACATGTTGAATCTAATATACAAAATATCAATATTGAAAGAGCAATAAAAATAGCAAGTGATTTTGTAAGATCAAATGGAATAGAAAATGTTGATTGTGTTTGGTATGTTGTTTTAAATAATCAAGCTTATATTAATCTTGCGCCAAAAATAAATAATATTGTTTTATATCCTGATTTAATTAAAGTTAAGGTGGATATGGAAAATTCAAATGTAATTGGTTATGATGCAACTTCATATTATACAAATCATGTTGCAAGAAATTTAGGAAAAGCATCAATGAGTATTTCTGATGCCCAAACAAAAGTTCCAAGTGAGTTTAATATAAAAAATAAGAGGTTAGTTTTAGCACCACTTGATTATAATAGAGAAGTTCTTTGTTATGAGTTTGAAGGAGAAAAAGAGGGTGTTACTTATTATTTTTATATAAATGCAAATACGGGAGAAGAGGAAAATATTTTGAAAGTTTTAAAAACTAACGATGGAAGTAAATTGATGTAAAAAAAATATGTGAAAATTTTCACATATTTTTTTTAATAAAATAATAAAGTCTTAATTAAAGACCACTTTAATTTAAGTGGTCTTTAAATTGGCAAGTTTAGTTATTTTCGCTTGCAAGTAATTTCTCGTATTCAGCGATAATTCTTTCTTTTAACATTTCTCTAACTTCAGTTTTGATTGGATGAACAATATCTTTGTAATTTCCATCAGCAACTTTACGGCTAGGCATAGAAATGAAGTAACCATCTTTTCCATTTATAACCTTAATGTCATGAACTACGATTGAATCATCGATAGTTATTGATGCAACAGCTTTAAGTTTTGCATCTTCTTTGTTTACGAGACGTACTCTAATGTCTGTAATTTCCAAGTGTGTGTACCTTCCTTTTACTAAATTACCTTTCTGGCAAATATAGGATACTATAATTTGATAAAAATATCAAATAATTTTTAAACATTATCAAAAAAAAATAATTTGTCATATATCTACTTTATGAAGAAATTTTATTTTTTAGGTATATGTGGGATAAGTATGAGTGCTCTTGCTATGCTATTGAAAAAAGAAGGTAATAATGTTTGTGGGTCTGATATAAATTATAATAATGATATAAATTGCTTAAAAAACAATAAAATTTGCGTTTTTAAACCACCAAATTATGAAAAAATTAAGGAAAGTGATGTGATTGTTGTAAGTTCAGCAATTTCTGAAAATGATAAAGAATTAATGTTTGCAAAGACTAATAACAAAAAAATTATTTCTAGGGGACAGCTACTTGGAGATATTTCTTCTCATTATGAAAAAACAATTGCTATTGCTGGTTCGCATGGTAAAACGACTACAACTGCGTTAATTTATAATATATTGAAAGTTGCTGGAAAAAATCCAACTTTGCATCTTGGGGGAGAACTTGCTTTCGAAGATACAAATTGTATTTTAGGAGAAAAAGAATATTTTATAACTGAAGCTTGTGAGTATAAGGATAACTTTTTATTTTTAAAACCTTATATTTCTGTCATAACAAATATCGAACCAGAACATCTTGATTATTTTCAAACATTTAAAAGAGAATTGCTTTCATTTTCTAAATTTGAAAGTAATAGTAAGATAGTTATAAAAGAAGATAAAAGTTATAAAATAAAAAATGTTAATCATAGATATAATGGTTTTGTTAGTTTTGATGTTATTAATAAAAATAATAAAAAAATTCATTTGGATATGAAAAGATACGAAGAAGTAATTGCAAAAGATTGTATATATGCAATAAGAGTTTGTAAAGAACTTGGGATTAGAGATGATTTAATAAAACTTGGTATAGAAAGCTATAAAGGAGTAAAAAAACGCTTTCAAAAAGTAAATTGTCAGATATTAAAAAATGTATATGTGGACTATGCTCATCATCCTACTGAAATTCAAAATGCTATAAAAACTGCAAAAAAATCATTTAAAAATAAGAAAATTGTAGTAATTTTTCAACCACATACTTATTCAAGAACAAAATTGTTATTTAAAGAATTTATAAAAAGTTTAAGTAATGCTGATGAAATTATTTTATATAAAACTTATTCTGCAAGAGAAGAAGAATGTATGGGACTTAGTGAATATGATTTATATAAAGAATTTTTAAAAATAAATAAAGATTGTTTTCACTTTTCAAATATAAATTGTTTATTAGAATTCTTAAAAGAAGAAAATAGTAATGAAAAAATTTATTTATTTCTTGGTGCAGGTGATTTGCCTGACAAGTTGAACAAAATTTCATTTTTAACATAGAATGATTGTATGGTATATAATTTTCAAGGTGTAAATATTTTTTATAAAGATTTAGGAAAAAAGAATAAAGATTATGTAAATGTATTTTTACATGGTTGGGGTGCAGATTCTTCAAACTTTGATTTTTGTGCAAAAGAGTTAAAAGGACAAAGAAATATTTTGATAGATTTTCCACCTTTTGGAAATAGTCAAACAAAACTTAAAAATTGGACTTTATTCACATATGCGAATATGGTTATGTGTTTGTGTGAAAAATTGAACATAAAAAAATATAATATTATTGGACATTCTTTTGGTGGAAGAGTTGCAATTGTTATGTCAGTAATAAATAAAGAAAAAATAAATAAACTTGTTTTAGTTGATTCTGCTGGAATGAAACCAAAAAGAAAAATGTCGTATTATGTAAAAATATATAATTACAAGCTTAGAAAAAAGTTGGGACTTTCTATAGAAAAATATGGCTCAAAAGATTATAAGTTGTTAGATAATGATATGAAAAAGATTTTTACTTCAATTGTTAATGAACATCTTGAAGATTATTTAAAAGAAATAAAAGCAAAGACCTTAATTGTGTTTGGTGAAAAAGATAATGTTACCCCAGTTTATATGGCAAAGAAATTGTTTAAAGGAATAAAAGATTCTCAATTGTATTTAATAAAAGATGCTGGACATTTTAGTTTTTTAGAGAAAAAAATTGAATTTTTTAGTATTTTAAACAAATTTTTAACGGAGGAAGAATGATTTTTATAAGTTTTTTATATGCACTTATGATTGTATGTTTATGTTTTCCTGTTTATAAAGTTTATCAATTAAATAATTATTCAATAAAAAAAACATTAATAAATGTTATAAAATTTCGATTTGCAAATGGAGATAAAAATAAATTAGTTTTAACAAATAGAATGAAAAGATTTATTTGTTTTAACTTTATATTTAATCTCCTTATTTCTTTATTATGTTACATATTTATTAAAAAAATTTATTTGTATTTTATTGTCAATATAATTTTTGTTTTATTTAATTTATTCATATTTTCATGTGTTCATTTTATTATGTGTCCAGTTGAATATATTATCAAATGCAGATTTATAAAAAGAGCACAAAAAAAGTTATTAAAACTAAAATGTAAGAAAATTGGAATTACTGGAAGTTTTGGAAAAACCTCGACAAAAAATATTTTATGTCAAATTTTGGAAGAAGAATATAAAGTTTGTAAAACTCCTAAAAGTTACAATACACCTATGGGCATATGTAAAACTATTCTTGAAGACTTAAATGAGGAACATGAATTTTTTATAGTTGAGATGGGTGCAAGGAGGGAAGGAGATATTGCGTTTTTGACCAACCTTGTTGAAGTTGAATATGGGATAATTACTTCCATTGGAGAGCAACATATTGAAACATTTCGTACGATAGAAAATATAGAGAAAACCAAGTTTGAATTATGTGAATTTATTGATGAAGATGGTGTTGTGATTTTTAATGGAAAATCATCATCGAGTTATAAATTATATAAAAAGTGTAAAAGAAAAAAATATTTGTTATGTCGCGAAAATAGTTATGCGTTTGCAAGTAATATTTCAACAAATGAACATGGTAGCAAATTTACATTAAATATTGATAAGAAAAAAATAGATGTTGAAACAAAATTACTTGGTAAACTTAATATCGACAATATTGTTATGTCTTCAACGATGGCTTATTTACTTGGAGAGAATTTGTTTAATATAAAAAAAGCAATTTCAAAATTAAAACCAATCGAACATAGATTAGAACTTATAAAAGGTGAAAATGTTTGTGTGATTGATGATTCATACAACTCAAATTTAAGTGGTGCAAAAGAAGCTTTGCAAGTTTTGTCAAATTTTAAAAAAAGAAAAATTGTTATAACGCCAGGTATTGTTGAGATGGGATCTAAACAAGAAAAGGTAAATTTTGATCTTGGAAAAGAAATTTCAAAAGTTGCAGATATTTGTATTATTATGAATAAAATTAATAAAAATTCTTTAAAAAACGGGTTAAAAAGTGGAAATTTTGATGAAAAAATGCTATTTTTTGCAAATACAAGAGAAGAACAAAAGAATTTGCTTAATAAAATTTTATTAAAAAATGATGTTGTTTTATTTGAAAATGATTTGCCTGATAATTATAAGTAAATTAAGTTTTGTACATTTTAACAAATGATAAAATGATAACATATAAAATTTTGAGGTGAAAAATGAAAGATAATTTAGTTGTGTTTTTTGGTGGAAAAAGTGTTGAGCATGATATATCAATTATCACTGCATTAACAGTTTTGAAAAACATTAATTTGAAAGATTATAATGTTTTACCAGTTTATATTTCTGGTAATGGATTATGGTATATGGCAGATAATTTGACTGATGAAAATATTTATCAAGATTTTGATAAATTTGCAAAAAATAAAGTTTGTGTAACAGTTGTTATGGGGAAGCCTTATCTTGCAATAAAGAAAAGTAAAAAGTATTCAAAATTTATTCAAGTTAATTGTGCTATTTTATGTAATCATGGTGTTAATGGTGAAGATGGAACGTTGCAAGGTGTGCTTGAATTATGTTCAATTCCTTATACTTCTTGTGGAGTGACTTCAAGTGGAATTTGTATGGATAAAGTTTTTATGAAAAATGTATTTATTTCAAATAAAATACCAACTCCAGAATATATGAGTTTAAAGGAAAATGACTATTTAAAAGATGAGAAAAAAAATTTAGGAACTATTTCAAAAAGACTTAAATTTCCATTAATTATAAAACCAGCAAATTTAGGAAGTAGTATAGGTATTAGCGTTTGTAATAATATAGATGAATTAAAAAATGGAATAGAAATTGCATTTAAATTTGATAAAAAAATTTTGATTGAAAAAGTTATAACTTCTTTAAAAGAGTATAATTGTGCTTGTTTAAAAGTTGAAGATAGATTGATTTTGTCAAGTATTGATGAAGTTGAAAGTAATGATGAAATCTTTAGTTTTGATGAAAAATATCTTAAAGTCAAAACAAAAGGAAAAAATAAAATTCCAGCTTCAATGAAAAATAGGATACATACTTTAACTTCAAGGGTGTATGAACTTTTTGATTGTGAAGGTATTGTGAGAGTTGATTTTTTGTTTGATGAAAATAATAATATTTTATATGTTAATGAAATTAATTCAATTCCTGGTTCTATGGCTTTATATTTGTTTAAAGATTACAAACCGACAGAACTTTTGGAGTGTATGATTTTGCAAGCAAAGTTTAGGTTAAAAGATAAATTGAAAAGAAAATATAGCTTTGAAAGTCAAGCTTTAAATATATTTAAAGAATTTAAAAATTCTAATAAAATTCAAAAAAAATAAGAGAATAAATATTTATTCTCTTTATTTTATTAAATTGCTAACTATTATTTTTAAGTTGTGTTATAATAAAAATGTTAATATAACTATTAGTGAGGGAGAAGAATATGAGAAAAAGAAAATTAGTTCAAGATTTGATAAGTTGTGGTTTTGAAAAAGATGAAGAAGGTTCTTATGTAAAAAATTTTAATTCTACTGCATTGTCTGTTCAGATTGGAACATTTGTTTTTGGTATAGTAAATTATGTAAGTATTTATTATAATTTTAAGCAAGAATTACCTGAAGAACTTCATGATGAGGTTTGGGAAAAACTTGAAAAAGTGTGTAAAGAATCAAAAGGTGGTTATGTTATATCATCTTTAGGTTTTGAGTTTTTTGAAGTTATGATAATGGATAAAAGAATAATTAGTAATATTAGTGCAGAAAAAATAGTTTCAAGTTGTGAAATATTTTCAACAGAAATACAATCGATTATTGACGAATATAGATTGTAAAAAATGTAAAATTAATAAAAAAACAGCAAAAAATTTAATTTTGCTGTATTTTTTTTGATATTTTAATAAAATTAGTCTTTATGAACTAAGAATTCCCAAATCATAGAATTGTCAGGAATGAATTTTTTATTTACCTTTTCACAAGCATTTAGGATTTCAATTAATTCATTTGCCATTTCGTTATTTTCAGTTGCTTCAAGCAATGGTTTAAGATATTTTGCATAAACTAATGGTTCGTAGTTGTGAGTTGAGTTGATGATATAATCTGCTGTGTATTTATATGGTTTGATATAGATTTCTTCACAGTCAGTGATAAATTTCCACATAGATAATGTTGTTTCAGGCATTGTACCTCTTGAGTAAGTATCTCTAATACATCTTCTCATAAGTCTAAGATTTTTAGCTTGTAAAACTAATTTATTATCTAAATAAAAGTCAACATTAGGAGCTAAGAAGATTCTATATGAAAGTTCGCTCATGTCAGAAAATAACTTTGGATTTAAAGCATGTAAACCTTCAAAAATAATTACTGTATTTTCATCAGCTTTGATTTCAACAGTTTGAGGTTCTCTAGCTCTTTTAATAAAGTTATAGATTGGCATATTAGCTTTTCCAGTTTCAATCAATTCTTTTGTAAAACTTTCAATATATGGAACATCAATAGAATCTATTGATTCATTGTCAACAGTTCCATCTTTTAATCTTGGTCTTTTTTCATATTCAAGGAAGAAGTCATCAAGAGAGATTGTAACTGTCTTTTTACCTCTTTTTTCTAATTCTTTTCTAACAAGATGAGAAGTTGTTGTTTTACCAGCAGAAGTTGGTCCAGCTAAAAGAATTATTTTTTTATAATTATATGAAGAGAAGTCTTCAACAAGTTCTCTAATTTGTTTGTGATATTTTTCTTCACTTTGTAAGATTAATTCTTCAATATCATCAAGAGCAAGTTTGTTTAACTCTTCAACACTGAGTTTTTCTTTTAATTTTAAATTTGGATTAGCAATATATTCACTTTTTTTCATATTTTCACCTCGCAATAATATTTTTCGCCACAAATTAATATATTATTTATAAAATTTTACGTTTAAAAAATAATAAAACATTGTCAACATCAAAATTATAACATGTCATAGGGTATATTTCAAAATGAATTTTATATTTTGTCATTATTTGACTAATTTTGATATTAGTAAACTTTTTTATTTTCTAAACATTAATATATACATAAGGAGTTTTTATGTTATTAAGAGATTTAGTAAAAGGGATAAAAGTAAATAATAATATAGATGTTTTTTTGGATACGGATATAAATAAAATTTGTATCGATAGTAATAGAGTTCAAAAGAATGATGTGTTTATATGTATTAATGGTAGTAAAGAAAATGGCACTAAATATTATATGAAAGCTCTTGAAAAAGGTGCAAGTATTATTGTTACAGAGAAAAATCTTTATATTGAAAATCAAATACTTGTTGATAATGCTAGAGAAGTTTTTGCATTAATGAGTAAAAATTTTTTTAATTCTTGTTGTGACAATATGAAAATTATTGGAATTACCGGAACAAATGGAAAAACTACCACTTCCTATATAATTTATCAAATTTTGAAAAATAGTGGCAAAAAAGTGGGAATAATAGGGACTTTAGGTATAAGATTTGATGATGTTGAATACGAAAATCCATGGACTACTCCTGATCCAGATTTTTTGCATGATGTTTTTGAAAAGATGTATGAAAGCAATATTGAATATGTGATTATGGAAGTATCAGCACATGCAATAGAACAAAAGAAGATTGAAGGGGTTAAATTTGAAATTGGTGTTTTAACTAATATTACACAAGATCATTTAGATTATTTTAAAAATATGGAGAATTATGCTAATACAAAGCTTTCTTTTTTTGATACTAAATATATAAAACTCGGAATATTAAATTCTGATGATAATTATTCTAGAAAATTAATTAATTCTGAGAAATTACCAATTTTGTCATATGGAATGGATAATCCTTGTGATGTGTTTGCTATTGATATACAGACTCAAATGAAAGGAAGTAAATTTACATGTAACTTACTTGATAATATTTATGATGTGGAAACTAATTTGGTGGGAGAATATAATATTCAGAATATTTTAGCTGCTATGACTGTTTGTAGTGTGCTTGGGGTAAGTTATGAAAATGTATTGGATACCTTAAAGAAAATAAAACCAATTGAAGGAAGGTTTAATGTAATAACTTATAAAGGTATTAATATTGTAATAGATTTTGCTCACACACCTGATAGTCTTGAAAAACTTTTAATGACGGCGAAGTTTGTTACAGAAGGAAAACTTTATTGTGTTTTTGGCTGTGGAGGTAATAGGGATAAAGATAAAAGAGCAAAAATGGGAAAAATTACTGAAGATATATGTGATTTTGTTTGTGTAACTAGTGATAATCCTAGATATGAAAAACCATTAAGTATAATATTTGATATTGAAAAGGGAATGATAAAAAATAACCATACAATTGAACCTTTACGATATGATGCGATAAAGAAAATGCTTTTAAATTGCCAAAGTGGAGATACTTTGGTAATTGCAGGTAAAGGTGGTGAAAGATATCAAGAAATTAATGGTATAAAAGAAAATTATAATGATTATGATGCTGTTGTGAAATGTATTAAAGAAATTTTTAAATGTGAATTTTCTTTGGAGAATATTTATGGTTGTTAATTTAATTTTAGTTTTTTTAATCTCTGCAATTATAGGTTTAATAATTGCTCCATTTATTATTTATCTTTGTAAAAGATTGAAAGTATCTCAAACGATACTTCATTATGTGGACAAGCATAAAAATAAAGAAGGTACACCTACTATGGGTGGGCTTATATTTATTTTTGCTTCTTTTTTTAGTATTTTAGTGTTTTTAGGTAAAGACGGAATTGATGTATTATTTTGTTTTGCAGTTACCTTTGGATATGCATTATTAGGATTTTTAGATGATTTTATAAAAGTTTATAATAAACAAAATGAGGGGTTAAAACCATATCAAAAAATTGTTGGACAAGTTGGTCTTTCTATAATTGTTTCTCTGTATGTGTATTTTAATATCGGGACAAGCATTGAACTTTTTGATTTAGAACTTAATCTTGGGTTATTTATAATTCCTTTTGTAATTTTAACTTTGGTTGCAACAACAAATAGTGTGAATTTAACAGATGGGTTAGATGGACTTGCTGGTGGAGTTTCATTTGTTTATATTTTGTTTTTTGGAATAATTTTAGCAGTAAGTTCATTGAGTCAAAACTATGTTTATGCATTATCTTGTTTTGCGTTTGCTGGTGGACTTTTAGTATTTATGCTTTTTAATTTTTATCCTGCAAAAATATTTATGGGAGATACAGGTTCACTTGCAATTGGTGGATTTATTTCAATGATGGCTTTTATGACAAAAAAGGAATTCTTGATTGTTTTTATGGGGATAATGTTTGTGCTTTCTGCAGTGTCAGATATAATCCAAGTTTTGTATTATAAAAGAACAAAAAAAAGAATATTTTTAATGGCTCCGTTACATCATCATTTTGAACAAAAAAATGTACATGAAAACAAGATTGTTATCATATATATATTTATAACAATAATGGTTTCTTCTTTGATGTTGCTTTATTATTTATTGTAAAAAATATATAGGTGAAAGTGTGAAAAGTTTTAAAGGTAAAAAAGTTTTAATTTATGGAATAGGTGACAGTGGAAGAGCAGTATGCAAAATTTTACATGAGTATGGTGCGTGTATAAACGTTTACGATGACAACGAAGAATACTGTAATGATTTTTATTATGAAAGAAATCCATTTAATAAAAAATATGATTTGATTGTGATAAGTCCTGGGGTAAAAATTCTTGGAAACAAGTTGGTTGAATATTTTATTTTATCTGGTCAAAAAATAATATCCGAACTTGATTTTGGTTATTCTTTTTTAAGTGGAAGTTTAATTGCAATAACAGGAACAAATGGAAAAACAACTACTAGTATGTTAATGGGAAGAGTGTTAAAATTTGCAAACAAAAAAACAAATGTTTGTGGTAATATCGGTCTTCCTTTAAGTTCAATTTCACTATCAACAAAAAAAGAAAATATAACAGTTTGTGAGGTGAGTAACTTTCAACTTGAAAGTTCAAAAATTTTTTCTCCTGACATAGCATGTATTTTGAATATAACACAAGATCATATTGATAGACATGGAAGTTTTGATGAATATAAAAATACCAAATTTAAACTTTTGGAGATGCTAAAAAGAAAGGGGAAAATGGTTTTAAATTTTGATGACGAAAATATTTTGTCATACCTAGATAAAAATAAAAAATTAAAAAACAACCTTTTTTTATCAAAAAATATGCTATTTTTCTCAAAAAAACCTTTAAAAAATGGTGTTTATGTTTTTGATAATGAGATTTATTTTAATAATACAAAAATTATGAACATAAATGAAATATCATTAAAAGGAGATAAAAACTTAGAAAATGTACTTGCTGTAATCGGAATTTCTTGTTTATTAAAAATAGATATTGATACAATAAAAAAAGCAATTTTATCATTTAAGGTTGCATCTCATAGATTGGAAGAAGTTGGAGAAATAAGTGGAGTATTGTATGTTGATGATAGTAAAGCAACAAATATAGATTGTATTGAAAATGCAATATCTGCATATAAAAATAGACCTATTAATTTACTTCTTGGTGGAAGAAATAAAAATTGTGATTTTTCAATTTTGTTTCAAAAAAAATACAATCTGAAAAATATAATTTGTTTTGGAGAAAGTGGTAATGATATTGGTATAATTGCACAAAGTTTTAATTACAAAGTTTGTGTAAAAAATACTATGAAAGATGCAGTTTATTTTGCAAAAAAAATTGCAGAAAAAAATGATGTTGTTTTACTTTCTCCAGGGTGTGCAAGTTTTGATGAGTTTGAAAGTTATGCTCATAGAGGTGATGTTTTTAAAAATTTAATTTTGGAGAATAATGAGAAAAAATAAAATTAATAAAACATATTTGTTAATATCTTTACTAGTTTTTGGACTAGCAATTTTTGGCTGTGTTATGGTTTATAGTGCAAGTTTTTACTCTGCACAAATTAGATATTCAAACAAATATTTTTTCTTGATAAAACAAGTTATTGGTGTTATTCTTGGAATTGTTGGTTTTGTGTTTTTTACATATATTGATTATCATATTTTAAAGAAAATTAGATATCCAATTTTAATCATTACGATAGTACTTTTGGTTTGTGTTTTTATACCAGGTTTTGGGGTGGAAAGTTTTGGAGCAAAAAGATGGATAAATTTACTAGGCGTTTCTATTCAACCATCGGAACTTGCAAAGTTTTCTCTTGTTATATTTGTTGCATCATACCTTTCAGATAATCATGATAAGATAAAAACATTTAAAGCTCTTTTACCTGTTTTTTTGGTTGGTGGAATTTTATGTGTTTTAGTAATTTTGGAACCTAGTATGAGTGTAACAATGTGTATTGCTATTGTTATTTTCTTTATGTTAATTGTTGGAGGAATGAGTAAAAAGCATACAATATTTTTTTCTTGTTGTGGTGCAAGTTTGATTCCACTTTTGATTATTTCTGAACCATATAGACTTAAAAGATTATTTGCTTTTATTGACCCTTGGTTATCACCTCAAGGTGAAGGTTTTCAATTGATACAATCATTATATTCTCTTGGTTCAGGTGGTTGGTTTGGTGTTGGTCTTTTTAATTCTAGACAAAAATATTTATTTCTTCCTTTTGCTGAATCTGATTTTATTTTTTCAATTATTGGAGAAGAGTTTGGATATGTTGGTTGTATTGTTTTAATGTTAACTTATTTGGTTTTGGTATACTTGCTTATAAAAATTGCGTTGAATGCAAAGGATAGATTTGGTTGTTTATTGGTAATTGGTATTGCTTATATTATAGGGGTGCAAATGTTATTAAATGTGGCAGTTGTAACAGGCTCAATCCCACCAACAGGATTGCCACTTCCTTTCATCTCTGCCGGCTCAACTTCACTGTTAGTTTTTATGTCGGCAATTGGAGTTGTTCTTAATGTGGATAGGCAGAGTAGAAGGATTAAATTTTAATTTTTTAATGAAATGTATACAAAGAGTAATCAAAATGTATACATTTTTTTATATTTTTTGTGTTATAATGAAAGTGTAAGAGGTAGGTATGAAAGATAAATTAAACCCAACATTAGAATTATGTTGTCATGAATTAAATTTAAAAGAAAATTTTTCTGGGGATAAATTTATAGATAATGAGTATACTGGTAATTTTATTATAAATGAAAAAGAAGTAAAAGTTCTTATAACTGTTGATGAGCGATTAGAAGATTATAAAAACACTTGTGAAAAATTTCTTAATAATTTTGAAGAAAATTATAAAAAAGTACTTATGACTATTGCTAAAGAATTATGTTTTGAAATAAATCAATGGCATCAAAATCTCGACTATGAAATTACACAAGAAGAAATTGTTAAAAGACTTTCTAAAAGCAATTTAGAAATAGATTGTGCTTTTGGTGAATTTTGGGTTGTTATTTTAGATGATGATGGACTTGCATTTGGAGAACAATTTATATATCAAGAAAATTTAGATACGCACGAAGTGATTATTGAATTAGGGTAATTAGTTAATATTACAAGAGCAATAATTTGCTCTTTTTTTAATACCTAATTTTATAATACAATAACGTTGTTAAGAGGCTTAATCCTATCATAAGGTTAACCCTTCATAAGTGCGTGTAGTACAAGTTTACTGGTTTTTATGAGTGTAATAGGGGTGGTGTTGATAGACAATTTTGCAGGGATAATTTTCGCCATTTGATTCTGTTTTTATCTAAAAATTCAAACCAGTCATTTACGTATTAGTAAACTTCTGTCTTAAATTTCTGCCTAGCTTTGTTTGATAACAAAACTAATCCGTGTTACAGAAAAATTGAAATTAATAAAGGCGTATACATTTTTTTTATTTGTGTGATATAATGCATGTATAGGAGAAAGTTTTATGGCAGAAGTTGAAGTTGCTTTTAAAGTAAATTATAATCAATCTAAATGTGAGAAATTATTAGAGAAAGCAGGATATAAGCTGTTTTGGAAAGCAAAAACTCAAGATTTATATTTTACAAAAACAGAATTAGAGTCAGATATGAGTGAGCAAGAATTGAAATTTGCTTGTGTAAGACTTAGAAATTCTAATGGAGGTTATAGTGTTGATAATTTTTCTTTGTTTGATAAATCGAAACCTGATAAATTTAAATGCGATAAAAGTAAGGCGAATGAAATTGCTGAAATGCTTTTAGAAAAGGGTTACAAGAAAGCGTTTGACACGTCAAAAACTGACTGTATATATAAAAAAGGAAATTCTTATCACCAATTACAAAATATTAAAGGGATAGGACTTTTAGATTATGTTTATAATGAAGATATTAAAGATTTGCCAGAAGAGAAACAATTTGAAATATTGTCAAAAGAAATGGAAGATATAGGTATTGATTTAGAGTTTAAAGAAGGTGTAGACAAACTTAGAACGCTTTTAGCAAACAAATTATGCTTTTCAAAAAATCAAAATGGAAATTATAATTTAATGAAAAAATGAATAAGGATAAGCATGATTTAATTGATAATGCAATAATTTGTGGTAACATGAGTATCCCATCAATATGATTTCATTTTTCATTTATTCTAGTGGGAGAATATTAGTTAAGATTTTTATGACAGTAACTGAAATGGTATTAAATGTGTATAAATAACTAAAAAAAAGAGCTAAATTTAAACTTTTTAGAGAAAATTATAAATAATTTTGTATTTAATCTATATACATTTTCATTTTTTAATGTTACAATATATGTGTAGGAGTAAAAATATGATTGAAACAGAAAGATTAATTATTAGAAGATTTGTACCTGATGATGCAAATGATATATATGAAGTTTGTAACGATTATGAAATGGTGAAAACTACACTTGGATTACCTTGGCCTTATACAAAAGAAATGGCTGAAAGTTGGATTTTAAAACTTCAACAACGTGAAAAAGATGGAACATCTTATGAATATGCGATTTGTTTTAAGGAAAATCCAAATAAAATTATTGGTTGTATTTCTTTAATGGATATTACACCTCAAACAAGACGAGCTGAAATGGGATATTGGGTGGCTAGAAAATATTGGAATAATGGTATTGCAACAGAGGCTGCAAAAGCAATGCTTAAGTTTGGATTTGAAGAAATTGGTTTGCATAGTGTTATTGCTAGATATTTTGATATTAATCCTGCAAGTGGTAAGGTTATGGAAAAAGTTGGAATGACTTATGTTGGTACAATTCGTGATCATGAATTTAGATTTGATAAGTTTTATAATGTAGGTTACTATGAAATGTTGGAAACTGATAAAAGAGAGCAATAAACTGCTCTTTTTTTAATATTTTTTAATTTTTTAAATCTAAAATAAATAAAAATTTGTTATAAAATGAAAATTAAATAAAGAGTTTTTAAAATTGTATGTATTTTTGTTTTTATATGTTATAATCAATAATATGAATTATGAAGATATTTTAAAAAGTGATTATTTTAATGAAACGTACAAAAAAATAGAAGAACTAAAGAAAGATTTTTATGTAAATCATGGATTTATTCATATTAACGGTGTAATTAAAAATGCAAAGTATTTAGCAGATATCTTTTGTCTTAATCAAAAGCAAAAAGATTTATTGCTTATAGCAAGTGCTTTACATGATGTTGGTTACATGCTGGGAAGAGAGAATCATGCAAGTAATGGTGGTAAATTAGTTTATGAATTCTTAAAAGATAAAATGGTAGAAGAAGATGTGAATTTAATTTGTCGTGCTATAGCTTGTCATGGTGGCAAAAAAGAAGATGATTTCCTATGTCCCATTTCATTGTGTTTAATATTGGCTGATAAACTTGATTTTACAAAAGAACGATATAAAGATGATGGAAAAGAACATGAAAATCTTCCTTTGTTTAAAAGTATTGAAAAAGTTATATTGACAAAGGAGAAAAATAATAACTTTAGACTTAAGATTTATACCACCAATAAGGAATTGTTTAAAAATTTAAATAATAATTACTATTTTGAAAAACTCTTTGAAGTTTTTAGAAAATTAAAAAATGTTTATAGTTATGAAATAAAAGTTGATTTTATTGAATTTAAAAGTGTTAACTAAAGCTAGTAATGTATGTTAGGTTTTATAAAATTTTTCTAATTTATTAATATAAAAATATAGAGCAGAATTTAAGTTTGTAACAAATTTTGCTCTATTTCATTTTATATTAAAAGAGTAAAATTGATAGAATTATATTTTTTTGAAAATTTTATGATATAATTTATAAAAAATAGGAGGTTTTATGGATTATAAATTAAGAGAGTGTAGTTTAAACGATTTAGAATTTATATTAAATTTAAAAACCTTAGGTATGAAATGGTACATCGAAAAAATATATGGTTGGGATTATGAAATTCAAAAACAATTAACTTTAAACGAATTAAATAAAAACTTAAAAGATATGAAAATTATTGTTGTTGATGGGCAAGATGTTGGGATAACTACATTTTCTGAAAACAACGATTATTATGAAGTTGGATTAATAGTTGTACATCCAGATTATCAGAATAAGGGTATTGCAAGTTCAATTTTAAGAGAGTATATAAAAATTGCAACTAATAATAAAAAGAGAATAATAATAAAAACTTATAAAGAAAATCCTGCACAAAAACTTTATGCAAGACTAGGTTTTAATGTTTATAAAATAGATGAAACACATATTTATTTAGAAATAATTTTTAACTAATTTGTTGGTAAAAGTAAGATTATTAAGTGGGAAAAATTGGTTTAAAATGTATACAAAATTAATTATATTGTATGCATTTTTTTTATTCTGTGATATAATTTAAAGGTAGGAGTTTTAATATGGCATTGATAAAGGCAAAATGCACCAATTGTGGTGCGAATATAAAAGTTGATAATGCAAGCAAAGGTGGTATATGTACACATTGTGGTACAAGTTATATAACTGAAGATGTTATAGTTAATAACATTACAAATATAAACATATCTGAAAATATTGATGGTTTAAAATTGAATAGAAGTGCAGTTTTAGAAAATATGCTTTTAGAGTATTATTCTGGTAGATTTAACGATATTGATAATATGAAAGAATATGCATTAAAAGTTCAAGAATGTGATTTAAATAATGTGATTGCACGTTTTGTTATTTTTGAAAATATTGATTCAACTTCTGCAATAAAAAAATTGTTATCAAATAAAGATTTAGATATAAATTTTAAATTATTTAATATAATGTTAAATGTTTGTGTTGATGATTTAAACGATAGTAATATCATAAATAATATCGTAAAATACAAAAATACAATAGATAAATCAACTTTTATTACAGAAATATACGATAATTATAGAAAAAAAGATTTTAAATTTATATTAAATGTTATTTATAATCTTAAATTTGAAAAAGATGAAAATACAGCATTTTTGGAGGGGTTGTACAATAATTCAAAAGTAAGTAAAATTGCTATGCTTTCACAACTTAAATTATTTGCAAATAGTCATAAAGATTTTTTATATGATGAACAAAAGTTTGATGAATATGCAAATCATTGGAAAAAGTTAAAAGAAAAACAAAATGAACAAAGAGAAGAAAAGATAAAATTAGAAGAGAAAAATAAATTAGAAAATGATATAGAAAAATACAAACAAGAAGTGCAACAAAAAAATAAAAAGAAAATTATAATTTGGGCTAGCATTGGTGGAATAAGTTTGATTGGATTAGTAATCTTTCTATTGTTAATATAATTAAAGGAAAACTATGGAAATAAAAGAAATTAAAAAGAATAAAAAAGATTTTTTGTCATTATTACTTTTAGCAGATGAACAAGAAAGTATGATTGATAAATATCTTGATAGAGGAATAATGTTTGCTCTATATGATGAAGATGAAGTTAAATGTGTTTGTGTTGTAACAGATGAGGGTGATAAAACTCTTGAAATAAAAAACATAGCAACGAAACCTAATAGTCAAAGAAAAGGTTATGCAAAAGCTATGATAAATTTTATTGAAGATTTTTTTAAACAAAATTATTCTACTTTGAAAGTTGGTACAGGTGATAGTCTGTTAACAATTCCTTTTTATGAAAAATGTGGTTTTGTTAAATTTGATAAAATTAAAAATTTCTTTATTGACAATTATGACCATTCGATTTATGAATGTGGAGTTCAACTTGTTGATATGATTTATTTAAAAAAAGATATATAAAATTAAAATTAAATTTACTTAAATAATGTTATTTTTGAAATCTAAATAAAAATAGGTGAATTATGTTTTGCACCTATTTTTTATTTATACATAAAATGATTTTGTAGGAATTACTTATGAAAGACGAAAAATTTTTAATAAATGGTGGCAATAAACTTTTTGGAGAAGTAGTTGTTGATTCATCAAAAAATGCTTATCTTCCCATTCTTGCAGGGTGTGTTTTGAGTGAGGGAAAAATTGTATTACATAAATGTCCAAATTTTAGTGATATCAATTCTATGTGTGATATTTTAAGATATTTAGGTGCAAAAGTTGAAAAAATAGATGATATTTTGCAAATAAATTGTGATTATT
Source organism: Clostridia bacterium (assembly GCA_017464845.1). GTDB lineage: Bacteria > Bacillota > Clostridia > Christensenellales > UBA1242 > Caccovivens. The sequence continues at coordinate 29,817 of JAFTYD010000010.1, read as the reverse complement.
TTGATAATTTTTGTATACCAACAAATTTAGCTTCAAAGGTTAGGTCTTCAATTTTTATGCTTGGAGCTATTCTTGGAAGATTTAAAAAAGCTAAAGTTGCATATCCTGGAGGGTGTGAAATAGGAATTAGACCTATTGATTTACATATTAAGGGTTTAAAAAAACTTGGTGTTAAAATTGTTGAAAAACATGGGTATATTTATTGTGATGGGAGTAATATGACTGCAGGGACTATTGTGCTTGATTTTGCTTCAGTTGGTGCAACGGAAAATATAATGATGGGTGCAGTTTTAACAAAAGGAACTACAAAAATATACAATCCTGCAAAAGAACCCGAAATTGTAGATTTGCAAAATTTTTTAAATAAACTTGGTGCAAAAATTACAGGCGCAGGTGGAGATGTTATAACGATTGAAGGAGTTGAAAAATTACAAGGAAAAGAATATACTCCAATTTCTGATAGAATAATTGCTGGTACATATATTATTGCTTGTGCAATGTGTGGAGGAGATATAACGATAAAAAATGTTAATCCAAATCATAATATAGCGTTGATTACAAAAATTGATAAATATGCTTGCAAAATAGACTGTTTTGATGATAAAATAAGAGTCATAGCAGATGGACGACCAAAAAGTCTTGGAAGAATAGAAACACAAGCTTATCCTGGAATGCCTACTGATTTGCAATCTCAAATTTTAGCTTTACAAACGATTAGTAAAGGTTCATGTTTGATTGTTGAAAATTTATTTGAAACAAGATTTAAACATGTTCCAGAATTAATTAAAATGGGAGCAGATATTCATTTAAGAGATAGGATTGCTTTTGTTACTGGAAAAGAAAAACTTTATGGTGCTGATGTTGTTGGTATGGACCTTAGGGGGACTGCATCTTTAACTCTTGCAGGACTTGTGGCAGAAGGTTATACAACTGTCTATAATGTACATCATTTAGATAGAGGATATGATTGTTTTGAAAAAGCACTTCAAAATTTAGGTGCTGATATAAAAAGGATAAGTTAATTGAAAAATAAAAAATTGATTATTGGATTAAGTGTTGGATTAGGGATTATTTTAACTTTAATAATCCTTATTTTCACGCTTTTTTCTTTATCAACTGTTCAAATAGATTTTAGGACAAGTTTAAATAACATAACTGCTTCGGAAGAAGAAATTGTTAAAAGTGGAAAGTTTAATTATAAATCAAGTGTGCTTTTTTCAAACAAGAAAAAATATATAAATAGACTTGAAAAAAATAATCCATATTTAAAAGTAATAAACATAGAAACAAAATTTCCAAATAAGTTTATTATTCATGCAAAAGAGAGACAGGAATTATACGCAATTTCTTATGATGGAAAATATTTAATTTGTGATGAAGAATTTAAAGTTTTAAATATTGTAAATGAATATGAAAATTTACAAACAAATGCTATAGAATTAGATTTTGATTGTGAGTTTGAAGATGATATAAAAACTGGAGAATTTCTTAATTTAAAATATTCAATTATGAAAAATTTTTATTCAATGAATTTATTAAATAATAGAAATTATAATGAAATTAAATCAATTTTTAAAAAAATAAGCGTTTTTTCATATAAAAACGAAAAAAATAATAAAAAAGAAGTAGGAATAAAGTTTAAAACTTTTGATGATAGAGATGTTCAAATAAATAATATAGAATTTAGTTTAGAATATAAATTACAACTTTTTTATTCTGTTTATTCTTCTATTTATGATAATGTTGGAGTTACAGATGCAAACGGAAAAACTTGGACTGTTGAAGAACTTTCTTCTGCAATAATTTTTATTGATAATCATCTTATTACAAAAGAATCTCCAAGAAAGAAAACTGATGTTTATTTCTTATTAAAATTAAATTAAAATATTTTAAAAAATATTGATTTAAAATTTAAAATTATTTTTGATTATAAAACTACAAAATTTGACAATTTGTAGTTTTTTTATGAGTATGTAACAAAATGAATATTTATAATTTTTTTTATAAATTATCATTGACAAAATAAATACTAAAATGTATAATATTTAAAGACACAAGAGGAAGAAATGACAAAAGATAATGTTACAATTATTGAGATAGGTACATCGAAAATTACAGGCGTTGTTGCTAGCCGAGGAGTTAATGGTACTTTCAATATTATTACAAAACAAGTAGTTGATTATGAAGGTTATTACGAAGGCGAATTTGTTGTTCAAGATCGCTTAGGTCTTGCATTCGATGTTTTATTCTCTCAAATTAGAAGTATGTATAAAAATAAAATTTCAAAAATTTTTGTAGGGGTCCCTGCAGAATTTTCAAATGTTATTTGTACCTCTGCTGTTTACAACTTTAATTCTATACATATTATTAAAAACAAAGATTTAACTTATTTGTTTGACAATGTAGAAGAAAGAATAAAAGATAACGATGTTGAAGTAATTTCTGTTACTCCTATATCATATGTTTTAGATGATGGTAGAAAGGTTTATGATCCTATTGGAAATAAAGCAAGTAAAATTGGTGCAGATATTTCTGTTGTTACCGTTGATAAAGATTTTATTTCTTTCTTAAATAAGTTATTTACAAAATATGATATAGAACAGGTAGAATACTTATCAGAACCTTTGTGCGAAAGTTTGTTTATTCTATCTCCAGAAGATAGAGAAAGAACTTGCGTGGTTATTAATGTAGGTGCTCTTACAACAGATATTTCTTTTGTTAGAGGGAATGGTATAATTTTTATGACTTCATTCTCACTAGGAGGAGAGCATATAACAAAGGATCTTTCAGAGGCGTTTGATTTAAGTTTTGATGATGCGTTTCATTTGAAAAAGAAAATCGTTATGTCTTTAGAGGGTGGAGAAGAGTATAATTATGAATTTACTTCTGCTTCAAAAGCATTGATAAGTGTGCCTCAAGATATTGCAAATGAAGTTGTTGCTTATAGACTTGAAATTATTGCAAATGCAATAAATGAATGTATCAAGTTATATTCTAATGATAATGTAAAATATTTCCCTGTTTATTTGACAGGTGCTGGCATAACAAAAATAAAAGGTGGAAAAGATTTTGTTGCTAGTTGTTTAGATCGACATGTAAATTATGGTGTTCCACCAATTCCAACTATGGACAAGCCTGAATATGCATCAATGTGTGGCTTATTAAATAGTGCATTAAAATAATATTTTAAAAAGAGAGGAGAAAATAATGGATAATAATCTTACATCTGTAGTAAAAATTAAAGTGTTTGGCGTAGGTGGTGGCGGTAATAATGCCGTTAACAGAATGATTGATTTTGGTGTTTCATCAGCTGAATTTGTTGCATTAAACACTGATAAACAAGCTTTACTTATTAGCAAAGCTGAAACAAGACTTCAAATAGGAGAAAGATTGACTGGTGGTCTTGGTGCTGGTGGAAATCCTGATGTAGGACAAAAAGCTGCAGAAGAAAGTAAGACATCAATAACTGAATTATTGAAAGATTGTCATCTTGTTTTCATTACTGCTGGTATGGGTGGTGGAACAGGAACAGGTGCTGCTCCTGTTGTTGCACAAATTGCAAAAGATTTAGGTATTTTAACAATTGCAGTTGTAACAAAACCATTTAATTTTGAAGGTAAAACAAGACAAATTAATACTGAAAGAGGTATTAATGAACTTAGAAAATATGTTGACTCACTTGTAGTTATTCCAAATGAAAAATTACTTCAAATTGTTCCAGAAAAAACAACATTGTATGATGCGTTTAGATATGCTGATGATGTGTTAAGACAAGGTATTCAAGGAATTTCAGATCTTATTGTTTTCCCTGGTCTTATTAATATTGACTTTGCTGATATTCAAACTGTTATGAGAAATAAAGGTTTAGCTCATATGGGTGTTGGAACTGGTAAAGGTGATAATAAAACATTAGATGCTGTTAGACAAGCAGTTTCAAGTCCACTTCTTGAAACAACAATTGAAGGAGCTACTTCTGTTGTATTAAATGTTAAGGGTGGAAATGATATTACTTTGAAAGAAGTTAATGAAGCAGCTAGCATGGTAAGAGAAGTTATTGATAAAGATTGTAACTTAATCTTTGGTAGTAGTTTAAATCCAGAAATGAGCGATGAAGTTGAAATTACAATTATTGCAACTGGTTTCAAAACTGAAAAAACAGAAGATGTTCACAAGAGAGAAGTTTCAGATGCTGTTTCAACTATTAGTGTTTTTGCAAATAACAATAGACCATATAATCCTATTGATATTTATGCAACAAAGAAAGAAGAACCAACAGTAGATCCAACTCAAGTTGAAATTGAAAGAGATGAAAACAAATCAACTTCAGTTGTTGGAGTTAGAACTTCTACATCAACTCCTCCATGGATTGAAAAATTAAGAAATAAAAATAAAAGAGGTTAAAAACCTCTTTTTTTATTGTTTTTTTATGTAAAAATGTGATTTTTTTTGATATTTTTGTAGTTTTTGTTGTTTTTTATAAAAATAATTATAAATATTGTATATGACAAAAATAAATAAACTTATTTATTTTTGTTTATTTTTTTATAATGAAAAAATATAGTAATTTTTCTAAAATAGTAATAGGAAGGGGTTATGAAAATAATAATTGAATATGTTATTTTAGAGAATTTGATTATTGATTATTTTATACTAAAAAATACAGGTGGTGTATTAAAAGAAAAACCAAAACTAATTTTTATATCATGTTTATTTGGCTCTATAATGGCCTTAATTTGCCCATTATTTTCCTTATCAAAGATTATTGAGTTGTTGTATAAAATTATCGTTGCAAGTCTTATTATTTGTCTTTCTTTTAAGTTTAAGACAATAAAAAAATTTTGTCTAATTTTATCTACTTTTGTTTTGGTTACTTTTTTATATGGCGGAGGGTGTTATGCTATACAATGTATAACAAGTAAACTTACATTATTAGTATTACTTGTTGTTGCATTTGTACTTTTTATTTTTATTTCAAAGTTAATCAATTACTATAATAAAAAGAAAAATATAACAGATTTTAATTTTGATGTTGTATTAATAAACAAAGGAAAAGTTGTTAAAGACAAGGGTTTTCTGGATAGTGGGAATTTACTTTATGACCCTATAACTTCAAAACCGATTGTTCTTATTAATTTTAAAATATTTGAAAAACTTTTTCAAAATATAGAATTAAATGAATTATTGTTACATAAAATTGATTGCGAAAAGTTAAATAAGGCACATTATATTAAGTTTGATACAGTAGGAAAAAGTGGAAGTATGTTAGTTTTTGATATTGATAAATTGTTAGTAAAAAATGAAAATTTATCAAAAATATCAGAAAACGTTTCTTTGGGATTGTCTTTATCAGGATTTGAAAAATCATTTGGTGGAAATGTGCTGCTTCATAGTGCAGTAGTATAAGGAGTGATTATGAAATTATTTTTTAAATTAAAAATTTGGTTTTGGAATTTATTTCATAGAAAAGGTTATAGTAATATAAAAAACTTTATATGTTTTATATGTGGTAATGAAGCTTTACCTATGCCACTTGAGTCAGAAGAAGAAGGGATATTAATTGAGGAAGTTGCAAAAGGTAGTGCAGTTGCAAGAGATAAACTTATAGAGCATAATATGAGACTTGTTGTTTATATTGCAAAAAAATTTGATGCTTCTGGAATTGATATTGAAGACTTGATTTCTATTGGTGCGATTGGATTAATTAAAGCTGTAAATACTTTTAGTAATGAAAAAAACATAAAACTTGCTACATATGCAAGTAGGTGTATAGAAAATGAAATTCTGATGCAACTTAGAAAAAATACTCGAATAAAAAGTGAAATAAGTTTAGATGAACCATTATCAAAAGATGGTGAAGGAAATGAGTTGCTTCTTGCAGATATTATATCAACGGAAGATGATTCTGTATCAAAAAATATTGAGCTTTCAGCAGAAAAACAATTGCTGCTTGGAATATTAACTAAGTTGGATAAGAGGGAACAAGAGATAATAATTATGCGTTTTGGACTTGAGGGGAAAGAAGAGATGACTCAAAAAGAAGTTGCTGATTTACTTGGAATTAGTCAAAGTTATATATCTAGAATAGAAAAAAAGATACTTTATAAAATGAGAAAAAAATTGTTAAAAGTTGCAGAAATTTAAATAATTTTAAAAAAATTGTAGAAAAAATGTGTTTTTTTTACAATTTTTTATTTTTATTATAATTTTTGACTTGTTTTGTAAATTGAGTTAAGGGGTTGCATTATTTTATTTTGTTTGGAGAAGATAAATTCTATCAAAGGAGAATTTATGGCCAATAAAGTATTTATTGCAGGTATTAATACGTCAGAACTTCCAAAACTTAAAAATGCAGATATAGTTGAACTTATGAAAAAGGTTAAAGCTGGAGATGAATTTGCAAGAGATCAATTTGTTGTTGCAAACTTAAGATTGGTATTGTCAGTTGTTCAAAGATTTGGTGGAAAGGGAGATAAGGCTGATGATATGTTTCAAGTTGGTTGTGTTGGACTACTTAAAGCGATTGATAACTTTGATGAAACATTAAATGTTAAATTTTCAACATATGCTGTTCCTATGATAATAGGTGAGATAAGAAGATTCTTAAGAGATAACAATTCAGTTAGAGTATCAAGAAGTATTAGAGATGTTGCTTACAAGGCTTTGCAAGCAAAAGAAGAATTATGTAAAAAAAATGTTTCAGAACCTTCTTTGGAAGAAATTGCAGAGTATCTTGATTTGCCTTTGTCTCAAGTTACATTTGCGTTAGATGCAATAAGTGAGACTTTGTCTTTAAGTGAGCCAATTTATAATGATGGTAATGAAACGATTAGGATTATGGATCAAATATCTGATAATAAAGATAGTGATGAAAATTTATATGAAAAAATAGCTTTATATGAAGCTATAAAAAATTTATCTGGTAGAGAAAAAGAAATATTATTAAAAAGATATTATATTGGTCAAACGCAAATGGAAGTTAGTGAAGAAGTTGGTATTTCTCAAGCTCAAGTTTCTAGGTTAGAAAAAAATGCTTTAAAAATAATAAAGCAATTGATTGATTAAAATTTAATAAAATTGTGAATTATTTTTTCTCTTTGTGCATATAAATTTCTATGGAAAGTTCATTTTTAGAATTGAGATGTAAAGAAGTAGTAAATATTGTTGATGGAAGAAAATTGGGTCATATTATTGATGTTGTTTTTGATTTGTCAACTTGTGCTTTTCTTGGAATTGTGGTTCCGGGCGAAAAAGCATTTTGGATGGTATTTAAATCAAGCGCAGAACTTTTTATCCCAGTTAATCAAATTAGAAAAATAGGAGAAGATACTATTCTTGTTGAATTATTTACAACAAGTGTTACTCCACCTAATAATATTAAAAATCCTCAAATATGTGATGTAAAATTTCATAAAAATCAAAAAAAATAGTGAAAAATTCACTATTTTTTATTTTTAATCTAAATTGTTTATGAAATTTATATAATCATATTTGCTATTAAAATTCTTAAAAACAGATGCAAATCTTATGTATGCAATTTCGTCTAAAGCTTTTAATCTTTCCATAATTATGTTTCCGATATTTGCAGAAGATATTTCTTGTTTTAAGTTATTTTGTACGTATTTCTCAATTTCTTCACTAATTTGTTCCATTTGAGATAAACTTACAGGTCTTTTATCGCAAGCTTTGCTTATTCCGTCTTTCACCTTGTTTATATCAAAAGGTTGTTTTGAGCCATCTCTTTTATTAATTAAAACAGGAATTGATTCAACAGTTTCGTATGTAGTAAATCTTTTTCCACAATTTAAACATTCTCTTCTTCTTCTAATTGCGTTAGATTCTTCAGTACTTCTTGAATCTAAAACCTTGCTTTCTTCATATCCACAATAAATACATTTCATTAGTTTACTCCTTTGTATTAACATTACTATCATAGCACAATATATTGATAAATTCAAGTTATTTACAAACTTTGTAAAAATTTTTATTCAATAATATAAGTAATAAAGTTTTAAATATTTCCATAGATTAATATATGGAAAATTTAACTGAAATTAAGATAAATTGTTATTATAAAATTAAGGGATTTGATAAAAATTTAGAATATAAAATTTGTAGAAGATTTTGTGATTTTGGAATAACAAAAGGAGAGAAGGTAAGGTTAAAGGCAAAATCTCTTTTAAGGAGAGTTTTACTTATTGAAATAAGAGGGTATATTTTGTCAATAAAAAGTTCTTTGGCAAAATATATTTTGGTAGAAAAATGGTAAATGTAATACTGGTTGGAAATCCAAATACTGGAAAAACTACATTGTTTAATTCTTTGACAAAAAGTAGTGAACATGTTGGGAATTGGCATGGGGTTACAGTTGATGAAAAAAGTAAAATTTATTCTTATAAAAACCAAAAAATAAACTTAATAGATTTACCAGGAATTTATTCTTTGACGCCATTATCTTTTGAAGAAAAAGTTGCAGTAGAATTTTTGTATTCTCATAGTGAGTATAAGGTAATAAATATATGTGATAAAAATAATATTCAACGAAATTTATACTTAACTTTAGGACTAATTGAAAAAGGTTTTGATGTAATTCTTGCTATTAATGAGATTGATAAAAATATTATAAATAAAATAGATATTAGTTTACTTTCAAATGAACTAGGAATAGATGTTGTTGAAATAAATGCTGATAAAAAAATTAATTTAGATAAGTTGAATGAAAAGATTTTAGTTAAGAAAAATAATAAAAAAGCATTAAATTATTTAAAAAAAGTTGATTTTTCGGTGTTTTTTAATATATTAAATGGAAAAATTGATAAAAAAGATTATGATTATTATTCAATTAAATTGTTTGAAAATGATGAAATAATTAAGGAGAAATTAAATTTAAGTCAAAGTGAAAATGAATTTTTAAAAGATAAAATAGGGTTAAAAACTATTGAAAAAATTTCAAATTTACGATACGAATATATTAAAGAAATTTCAAATAAATGTATAAAAAGAAGTGATAAAATTTATGGAGAAAATAAGCTTGATAAAATACTTTTAAACAAGTATTTTGCGTTTCCGATTTTTTTAGTAATATTACTTGGTATTTTTTATGTAACATTTTTTTCTTTTGGAAAAATTTTATCCAATTCTCTATCAGCATTTATTGAAAATTATGTTGGTATACCAATTATAAATTATTTAGAAAAATTTAATAAAAATTCTTGGATAATTGGTTTGTTTGAAATTGCTCTTATTGGAGGTGTTGGGAGTATAATTTCTTTTTTACCACAGGTTGCTCTTTTGTTTTTCTTTTTATCAATTTTGGAGGATAGTGGATATCTCTCAAGACTTGCTTTTGTTTTTGAAGATATATTATCAAAAGTAGGTCTTTCTGGTAAAAGTGTTTATACTTTATTGATGGGGTTTGGTTGTTCTACTACAGCAGTTATGACAGCAAGAAATATGGAAGATAAAAACTCAAAAATAAAAACTGTTTTGCTCTGTCCATATATGAGTTGTAGTGCAAAGTTTCCTATTTATGCAGTTATAGGTGGAGCATTCTTTGGGAATTTAAATATTTTTTATATTTTTGGATTATATCTTCTTGGAGTGATAATAGCCATAAGTCTTTCATTTATTTATGAAAAAACAATTTTAAAAAGTAAAGATCAATCATTTATTTTGGAATTTCCACCTTATAGAGTTTCATCTATTAAAAGAATATCTATTTTACTTTTTAAAAATATAAAAGACTTTATTGTTAGAGTTGGTTCAATTATTATTGCTATGAATGTAATTATTTGGATTTTAAGCAATTTCAGTTTTAAGTTTAATTATTTAAAAAATGTTAATGAAAGAAGTATGCTAGAAAGTTTAGGTAGAGTTATAGCACCAATTTTTTCTCCATTAGGTTTTGGAAATTGGGCAATAGTTGCTTCTTTAATTGCTGGATTAATAGCAAAGGAAATTGTTGTTACTTCAATTGCTATGTTTAATAAAATAGAGAATTCTTCTCAAGGTTTAATTTCTAGTTCAATATTAGAGACAAGTTCACTTGTGTATTTTGTTTCAAAATCTTCAGTTGTTTCTTTTTTAGTATTTTGTTTGTTATATTTTCCATGTATTGCAACAATATCAATGATGAAAAAAGAGATTGGATTAAAGTGGACTTTATTTGCAATAATTACTCAGTTTTTAGTGGCTTATATTGTCTCATTTGTTACTTACAATATTTTATTTTCTATTGAAATTTTTGGTTTTTTAAATGTTTTTTTAGTAATTTTTGTTATTTTTTTAATAATATTATCAATTTTTGTTATTAGAAATAGATTAAAAAATAAAAATATATGTTCAAATTGTAAGAATTTAACAAAGTGTAAACGATGTAAAAAATAAAATGATTTGATAGTTGATGTTTGTTTTTATTTTTATTTATATAAAAATTTTTTATTTTAGTTTGAAAAAATATATTAATATGTGCTAATATATTAATATGGCTAAACCTATTGTTGCGATCGTCGGAAGGGCGAATGTTGGAAAATCTACATTTTTCAATAAAATTTGTGGAAAAAGAATTAGTATAGTTGATGATGTTCCTGGTGTTACTAGGGACAGGATTTATGCCGACTGCGAATGGTGTGGAAATAAATTTTCATTAATTGATACAGGTGGCATTGAATTTAGTAATGAAGATGTTTTTCAAAAAGAAATTTTTGAACAGGTTTCAGTTGCTATAGATAGTGCAAATGTTATCATATTTGTTGTTGATGGTAAAACAGGTGTAACTCAAAGTGATGAAGATGTTGCAAAAATTCTTAGAAAAACAAATTTACCTGTTGTTCTTGTTGTAAATAAACTTGACAATATGGAAACAGAACTTATTTATGATTTTTATTGTCTTGGTCTTGGGGAACCATATCCTGTTTCATGTCTTCAAGGGAGAGGTGTTGGGGATATTTTAGATGCAGTTGTTTCATATTTCCCTAATGATGAATTTGAAGATGAAGATGACGGTCTTAAGATTACTATTGTTGGAAGACCTAATGTAGGAAAGAGTTCTATTATTAATCGTTTGCTTGGACATAAAAGAGTGGTTGTAAGTGATGTTGAAGGAACAACAAGAGATTCTGTTACAATTCCTTTTAGATTTAATAAAGAAACTTATTATCTTGTGGATACTGCTGGTTTAAGAAGAAGTAGAGGTGTTGAAAAAGAATCTGTTGAAGGTTATTCTGTGCTTAGGAGTATGGGAGCAATTGAAAGAGCTGATGTTGTTTTGATTGTTTTTGATGCTAGCAAAGAAATTTCAGAACAAGATGTAAGAATTGCTGGTTATGTTCATGAAGCGGGAAAACCAAGTGTAATTGTAATTAATAAATGGGATTTGAAAACAAAATCTAAAGAAGAGTATTTAGAAAGTTTAAAACAAAGTCTTTCATTTATGTCATATTTTAGGGTGGTTTTTGTTTCTGCACTTGTAGGGACTAGACTTGGTGATATTATGCCAGAGGTTATTTCTGTTTATGAAAATGCTTCAAGAAGAATAAGTACAGGATTATTGAACGATATTCTTCAAGATGCTATATTGAACTTTGAACCACCTGCAAGAAATGGTAAGAAAGTAAAAATTCAATATGTTACTCAAGCATGTACAAATCCTCCAAAGTTTATTTTCTTCTGTAATGATGCGAAACTCATAAATTTCTCATATGAGAGATATTTGGAAAATAGATTAAGAGAAAAAGCTGATTTTTCAGGTACTCCTATTGAAATTATTCTCAAAAGTAAGGAGGATAACTGATGGTTGCTTTAAAATTTATATTTATAATCTTTTGTTGTTATTTGGTTGGAAATGTTAGTTTTGCTAAAATTATTTCATCTTCTATGCATCATAAAGACATAACAAAAGAAGGAAGTGGAAATCCTGGAGTTATGAATGTTTTAAGAACTCACGGATTGAAAGAAGGACTTATTGTTCTTCTTTGTGATGCGGTCAAAGCTGGACTTCCAGCGTTATTATCATATTTTATTTTAAAAAGTGATGGTATTGCTGATGTTGGATATTTTGTTGCAGGACTTAGTGTTGTTTTAGGACACAATTTTCCTATGGTCTTTAATTTTAAAGGTGGTAAGGGTGTAGCTTGTACATTTGGAACATTTTTATTTAATCCACATTTTTGGTGGGTTAGTATGATTGTTTTTGTTGTAGGATTTTTGTTATTCTTATTAATTGAATATCCTTTTATAATATCATTCTTTGCAATTACAACACTTGTTGTGTATGCTACAATTTTCTTTACTCTTAACAAGTATGCAAATTTGGTTGCACTTTTAATTTTTGTTTGGCTATTCTTTGTTTTAACAATTGTTATGCATAGAAATAATATTGTTCGTCTTGTTCAAGGAAAAGAAAATAAAATAAATTTCCGTGCAAAGGTAAAGAAATTTTTTACTGGTAAAAAAGGAATTGAAATTATTGAAGAAGATGAAGTTAATATTAGAGATCCAAAAGCAGAAGAAATTGTTATTTATGATCTTCCAAGAGCAAAAGTAAAAACTAAAGAAGAGATTAAAGAAGAAGAAAGAAGAAAAAAAGAATTACGATTAAAAAATAAAAGAAAGAAAAAAGAAACAATTATTAAAGAACCAATAAAGTCTGCTTCTGAAAAAATACACAAAGAAAAATTTGTTAAAAAAGAAGATGTTCAAAAAGAAAGTTCATTGAAAGAAAATTTAGAAGATAATGTTACTATTCAAGAAACAGAAGTAAAAGAAGATTTAGAACAAGAAGAGATAAAAGAAAATTCTGTACAAGAAAATGTACAAGAAGAACAAACAGAAAATGTTTCTAATGTTACTGAAGAAACTATTGAACAAAAAGATGAAATAGTTAAACAGGAAGTAGAAAATATTGAAAATGAATCTGAAAATGTTGTTCAAGATCAAGAAGAAAAATTAGAAGTTGAAAATCAAGAAGATTCTTCTGAAATTGAAACTGAAATAAAAGAAAATGATTCTGAAGAAAAACAAGAATCTTTAGAAAATTTAGTAAATAATGAAGAAGAAAAAGTTGAAAAGACTGTAAATCAAGAAGAATCTTTATTTGAAGAATTGCCTAATGAAACCAAAGAATCTAAGGAAATAAAATCTTCAAAACCTTCTAGAACTAAAAAAGAAAGAAAGTTGAAATTTTATCAACAAACAAGTATTTTTGAAAATAGAGATGATGAAGAAGTTTAGTTAATACAAAAAGGTTGGATTTTGTTCTAACCTTTTTTAATTATTTGATTTAATTGTTTGCATTAAGTCTATGTTTTTTGTTAAAATAAATGTATATAAATATAAAATGGAGGTAAAAATGAAAATCTTTAAGAAGATAATGTTATGTTTTTTGTTTGTTTTTTCTTTTTTCTCTGTTTTTTTGTTAACAGCTTGTGATAGTAAAGATGATGGAATATGTAAAGAACATGTTTTTACAAGTAGTATAATTAAAAGTGAAACTTGCAATAAAAATGGAAAAAAATTATTTTCTTGCAAATATTGTGATTATAGTTATGAAGAAGAAATTTATTCGTCTGGACATGATTATAAAGTTACAAAAGAAGTTTTACCAACTTGTGTGAAAGATGGTTATACAGAATTTACTTGTAAAGATTGTTTTAATGTTTACACAGAAAAAGTAGTTAAATTACAACATAACTATGTTTTAACAGTTTCAAGACAAGCAACTTGTACAACAAATGGTTATGAAATTTATGATTGTGAAAATTGTAGTAGTTCTTATAAAACTGAATTACAAGCAACAGGACATAATTTATCATTGATTGATAGAAAGGAAGCAACTTGTTCTGAAAGTGGTTATGAATTTTATGAGTGTACAAGTTGTAGTTCTAGAGTTGATAATTTTATTAAATGTTTAGATCATGATTTTGAATTATTGGGAGAAAATCCTGCAACATGTCTTAATCAGGGAGAAAGATATTTTTCTTGTTCATTATGTGGAATAAGTAATTTAGAAATTATAGAACAACTTGAACATGATTATAAAGAGATTGTTACTCCACCAACTTGTGAAGAACATGGTTACACTGCAAGACAATGTATAAATTGTGACAGTATTGATGGAGAAGAGTATAACATTGTTGATCCATTAGGACATAGTTTTGTAGAAGTAGAACTTGAAGCATCTTGTGATTTGCCTGGTGGATTGTATAATGTGTGTGATAATTGTGGACATGCTGAAGTTATACAAATTGATGAATCTAAACCTGCGCTTGAACATAATTATATTGTTATTGATGAATCAGATTCAACTTGTGATTTTCAGGGAAATATAATTTCGGTATGTGAAAATTGTGGTCATGAAAAACAAGAATATAAACCATTATTAAATCATGAATATAACGAAGGTTTTTGTATTCATTGCAATAAACCTGAATTAATAGAAGAGGAATAAAATTTTATTTCTCTTTTTTATTTTATTTTTTGTTCTAAAACAAATATCTTTTGAATAGTTTAATAGTGTTTGGAGGATTTAATGGAAAAATTTGAACTATACGAAGATATTAAAACCAGAACAAATGGAGATATTTATATTGGGGTAGTTGGACCTGTGAGAGTTGGTAAATCAACTTTTATAACTAATTTTATGAAAAAACTTGTTGTTCCAAATATTGAAAATAAAATTGCTAGAGAAAGAACTATTGATGAACTTCCTCAAAGTGCTGATGGAAAAACAATTATGACAACTCAACCTAGATTTGTTCCTAATGAAGCTGTAAATATTACAGTTGCTGATTCGGTAAATTTAAAAGTTAGAATGATAGATTGTGTTGGTTATTTAGTTTCAGGTGCAATGGGGCATGAAGAAGAGGATCGTCCTAGACTTGTTAAAACTCCTTGGAGTGAGGAAGAAATGCCTTTTGAAGAGGCAGCTGAGTTTGGTACTAAAAAAGTAATTGAAGATCATTCAACTATTGGTATTGTTGTTACAACTGATGGTAGTATTTCTGACATACCAAGAAATAGTTATGCAGAAGCAGAAGAAAATATTGTGTATGAAATGAAAAAAACAGGTAAACCTTTTGTTATGATTTTAAATTCAAAAGAACCAAATTCTAATGATTGTAAAAAACTTGTAAATTCTTTATGTGAAAAATATAACATTCAAATAATTGCTATGAATGTAAACGAAATGAAAGATGAAGATATTGATAGAGTTTTTGAAAAATTATTATTAGAATTTCCTGTAAAATCTATTAGAGTGAAAATGCCAAAGTGGTTACAAGCTTTAGATTTTACAAACGATATAATTTCTGAAATTATAAAAGAAATAAAGAACTTTGGTGAAAATCTAATTAAGATAGGTGATATAGAAAAAGAAAGATTGGTTTTTACTGAAAGTGAATGTTTTGATCCTATTACATTTAGTAATATTGAAATGGGAGAAGGTATAATAAAATTTAGTGTTATACCTAAAGAAAATCTTTTCTATAAAGTTTTAAGCGATGAATGTGGTTTTGAAATAAAAGATGACTATGAGTTAGTTAATTGTATTAAGGATCTTGCTGTTGCAAAAACTGAATATGATAAAATGAAAAATGCTTTAGATGAAGTTTATCAAACAGGTTATGGAATTGTTGTTCCAAGAAAAGAAGAGTATGTTTTAGAAGAACCAGAAGTTGTAAAACAAGGTAGTAAATTTGGAGTAAAAATTAAAGCTTCTGCACCAAGTTTACATATCGTAAAAGTTGATGTAGAAACAGAGGTTACTCCTTTGATTGGAAGTGAAAGTCAAAGTCAAGATTTGGTTAAATATTTAAATGATCAATATGATTCGGATCCGGATTCAATTTGGGATACAAATTTACTTGGAAAAAGTTTATATTCTCTTATCGGAGACAATATAAATTCAAAAATATTTATGATGCCTGTTGATGCTCAAAGAAAAATGAAAAAGACTCTTGGAAGAATTGTTAACGAAGGAAAAGGAGGAGTTATTTGTATATTGTTATAAAAAGTTAGATTTTTTCTAACTTTTTTATTTATTTAATTTTTAAACAAATTTATTTAGTTGACTTTTCACATAATATTTTATATAATTTTTGTATATATTGGAGGGGTTATGAAGTTTTTCAAATTAAAATTATCTTTATGCCTTTTGTTAATGATTTTTGTTGCAGGTTTTTGTTTGACTGGTTGTGGCAAAGAAGAGGAAGAGGAAACTAATGTTTCTTCAATTGTAGTTGAAAATTATAAAGATCAGTTTTATTATGGAGAGCCATTTTTTCTTAGTGGTATAATGACTGTAAATTATAAAGATGGATCGAAAAAAACTTTAGATTTACTTAAAGATGCTGGAGTAAATTATCTTATAGATGAATCAGGTCTTGGAAAAAAAGATGTTACAATTTTTTATGATAATTATGAACATACAATTTCAGTAAATTATGTTGATTATGAAAAAATTTATAGTGTTATAAATTTAACTGATGAATGTTATAAAGGTGACACGGTTTCTTTAGCAAATGCAAAAGCGCTTGTGTATAATGCTTCTGAAGGCGTAGGTGGAGATACTTTAGCAAATTGTAGACAAGTTTCTTTAACAGATGAAGATATAACAATATCTAATATAGACACATCAAGTATTGGTGAGAAAAATATAAAAATTACTTATAAAGATATTGATGTATCATCATATTATCATGATCTTGAAGTTAAAACAAATGTTGCTGATTTCACTATTGATTTAGAGGATAGTTATTGGTATTCAATATTAGGGGAAGTTATAGGTGATGCAACAATTAATGTTGAGTATATTGATGATACAAATGAAGAGTTTACTTGTGGAGATTTGTTTCAAGATGAAAACTTTTTATTTGTCATTGTTGAATCTAATTATCTTGTTGGAAAGTCAACATTTAAATTAAGTTTAGATGGGGTTGAAAAAGATTTTGAAATAACAGTAAAAGATTATGTGATTATAGATTCAATATCAAATTTAAAAACAGAATTTGTTGTAGGAGATGAATTCTCATTTGGAGAAGGAGTTGTAGTAACAGCTAAATACGCTTCAAATAATAATGATGTAACTGTGGAGTTAAATTTAGATGATTTTGAAGTTTTTGGATTTGATTCAACTCAAACAAATGAGAATTTAGAAATAACTATTGTTTCAAAAACATGTCCTTTAACAACATATACTTACACTATAAAAGTCGTTTCGACACTAACTATTTAATGACAAATGTATAGATAAATAAAAAAACTGAAAAATTTTTCAGTTTTTTTGTTTTAACAACTTATTATTCTATGAATATAATAATAAAAATAAAAAAAACACTTGATTTTTTGTTTGTAAAATGTTAAAATGCTTATGATATGAAAAATAATGAAATGAAAAAAGCTATATACACAAGTTTGCTTTATGTATTTATAGCAATAAGTATTGAATTGTTTCAATTTGCGTATTTTGGATGGGGTTTGTTTCCATCTTACTTTTTCTATAACTTTTCATTCTTATTCTTGTTTGCTTTTATTATTTTAGCTACAAAAAGACAAAAGATAAGAAATATTATTGTAAGTATTTTATTTGCATTACAAGTTATAGTTACATATACAAATATATGTGTTATGAAAACTCTTAATACTGTTTTCACTTTTAGTATGTTAGGACTTGCAGGGGAAACTGTGGCAGTACTTGAATTTAATTTATTTCCATGGTGGCCATTCTTATTCCTTGTTCTTGAAACAGTTTATTTTATAATTATGTTGAGAATGATTTCTCGTATGAAATTAGAAAAATATAAAAAAGAAGATACTTCTATAAAACAATTTAGAATTCGTTCTCTTGTTGTAGGATTGTCTTTAGCATTATGTTTTTATTCGGTTGATAATATTAGACTTAACAAAAGTTCTGAAATAGCTTCAGCTGTAACAGAAGAAGAGTTCTCAGAATTGTTTACAGATCATTATCTTCATAATACTCTTTATTCAGCTACAGAAGCTATAAAGAAATTTGGTACTTTCCAATTTTACTTTATTCAACTTGTAGATATGATATTTAATATTGAATATACTTATGCAGATGAAAAAGATGTTATAGATTTTATGAGTACTGAAGAATACGATCCAACAGCGGACAAACTATTTGGTATTTGTAAAGATGAAAATCTTATCACAATCATGGCAGAAAGTTTTGAATGGTACACTATAGATGAAAGAATTACACCTGTGCTTTTCGCTCTTGCAAATGGATATGATTTTACAGAAATAAAAAACAATCTTAGTACAACAAATATTGTATTTAACTCAGAAGAAGAAATAGATAATAATAATGCTTATTTTTATAACTTTGTTTCTAGAGGTGATGGCACATATAAAACAATTAGAAATACTAATTTCCAATATAATGAAACTTTAGAAAATAATTATGGTTTGAGTTTAGTAAATTATTATTCAAAAGCTAAAACAGATTATTCTGAAGCTAGTGTTGTTCTTGGAAATTATCCATTTGGAAAGTCATTTACAAATAGAGTTAGCTTTACATCAACAGGAAGCTATAGTGATATAGACTATAGTTTCACATTACCAAACAAGTTAAAGAGTGTTGGTTATGATGCAAATTATTTCCATTCTTGGAAATCAACTTTCTATGGTAGAGATACACTTCTTCCAATGTATGGATTTGATACAACAACTTTTGTTGATACAACAGAAGGTATAGAAAATTATAAAGGTAATTACTTAAGATATGGTTCAAGAGATAGTGCCTTTGTTCAATTGAATAGAGATAAAATTTTAAATAGCGAAAGCGATAACAAATTCTTCTCATTCTTTACAACTGTTACAACACACGGATCTTATGCTGATGAAAATCACTTAATACCAGAAAATTATGAATTTGTAGATGGAATAGATTATTTAAAAACTGATATTAAATCTGTTGATTCATGTGTAAGAACATATCTTGCAAGTGCTATTGAACTTGATTATGCTATGGCTTATCTTGTTTATAGTTTAATTCAAGAAGGAACTTTTGATAATACAACTATTTTAATTTTCTCTGACCACAATGGTTATTACAATAGTCTTGATTCTTTATATAAATCATTGTTTTATTCAGATGAAAATATAGCAGATTACCATTGGGCTAAGGTTGCTTCAAAAGATGAACTTAATTATGAAAAATATACATCAGAAAAATATTGTGTACCTGCTTTCATTTATTCAACAAAATTAACAGATGAAGTTTGTGGTGACAATCACTATGTTACAAAGTTTACTCAAGCTTTTGACTTGACAGTAACATTGATGACATTACTTGGTGTTGATTATGATACATATTGCTATTTAGGTTATCCAGTCTTTAATAATGAACTCGGAAATGAAGTAATTATTTCAATGACAGATGGTGTGTTTAGTAGAGAAATATTTACTTTTGATGCTAACGATGTTTTATGGTCATTAAATGATGGTTTAACAAAAAGTAAGTTTAGTTACTTTAGAAACAAAGCAGTAAGATTTTTAGATAAATGGTTAAAGGTTACAGCAATCTATGATTATAATATGTTTTAAAAAAGAAGTTTAAATACTTCTTTTTTTTATTCATATATATATTTATTATTATTGATTTAAATAAATTTATACATAGTCAAAATATATTGTTTTAATTATATTTTCTTATTTTATGCAGATAAATAAAAAGGAGGAGAGTATAATGAAAAAAATTATATTTTTTATATTATGTATTAGTTTATGTTTTATATGTGTAGGTTGTAAAAATAAAACAGAAGAAAATTTAAATAATGATAAAGAAGTAGAAGAAAATATATCAGATTTTTCAAGTTGTTATAAAATAGAAGGAGATTTGATTTATTTTGGTTATTATCCTCAAACAATAGCATCACAAGAAGAAGTTAAAAGTTTATCATCAACAAGTGATAAAAATGGATTTTATACTTCAAATATAGATGGTTCAAAATATATAAAATATAAAACAAAGGACTATTCATATCTTGAAACATTAGAGTTTTCAAACGGGGAACAAGTGAAAAAAAATAATGAATATTATTTTAAATGTGAACCTATAGTTTGGAGAATAATTAATAATAAAAATAATTATGTGACAATAGCAACGGTAAATTTACTAGATTGTTATCCTTTTATTGCAGAAGAAAATGTTGTACGAGAAGTCGCAGTAATAAATGATGAACAAACGAGTGTGTGGTTTAATATAAAGAATAATGTACCTAAAGGAATTTACGCAAATTCGTGGGAATATAGTGATTTGAGAGAATGGTTAAATTCTGATTTTAAAAATCATTTTAGTCAAAATGAACAAAGTATTTTGCAATTATCTGAGCTTGATAATTCTTCATCGAAACTTGAATATTCTTCTTTGTATCCATGGGTAAAACAAAAAAATACTTTCGATTATTTTTACATATTTTCATTTGAAGATGTCATAAATAATAAATTAGGTTTTAATATTGATTCAAATAATAAAGATATGAATAGAAGTTTGAAGGTAACTGATTTTGCAAAAGCAAAAGGTGTAATGGTAGGTTTTAAGTTTGAAGATGAACTAAACAAAAAAGGATTATGGCTTTTACGATCATCAGGAATATATTCTAGTTTTATATCTGGAGTAAATGTTGATGGAAGTGTAAAAGAAACACATTCTTTTATTACAGATGATAATAGAGGTTTGTGTATAGTTACTCAAATAAAATTAAAATAAATATTTTTTGTTGTTGAAAATAGTAAATATTGAAAAATAAATTATTTTATTCATAATATGATTGAAATTGTTGAACAATTAGAGTATAATAGAGAGTAGGTATTGATTAGATTAATTAATATTTATAAGAAATGTAAAAAATTTTTAATATAAAAAGGATAAAATATGAAACACAATATTTATTATGATTTTATAGATAAAGAATATAGAGAAAAAGTTGATTATTATTTAGAATTAATAAAACAATATAGTGAAGAAACTTATATTCATAGTTTGGAAACTGCTAATATTGCTTTAGCGATTGCAAAGGAAATGCCAACTCTTTCAAGTTCAAAACAAGAACTTATGAATATCTATACTGCAGGACTTTTGCATGATGTAGGTAAAGTTGAAATAGATAAAAATATATTATTTAAAAATGGAAAGTTAGAACCACACGAATTTGAAATTGTGAAAAAACATCCTGAATATTCTTATGAAATATTAAAAGGACAATTTTCAGATCAAATAGTTGGGCTTTGTTGTCATCATCATGAAAAGTTAAATGGAAAGGGGTATCCTCATAATTTAACTGAAACCGATTTAAGCAAAGCTAATAGAGTGTTGACTATTGCTGACATAACTTCTGCTCTTATTATGAAAAGAAGTTATAAAGAAGCTCTTGATATGGGTGCTGTTAAGAAGATTTTAGATTCAATGGTTGAATCTGGTGAAATTGATAAATCAATTGTAAATATTACAAATAATACAGTTTTAAATAAAGCAAACTTTACTAAGTTGCATTAATTTTGGAGAAAGATAAAATGAGATGTGCTTTTATATATAATCCCAATAGTGGGAAAGGGTATATTGTTAATAAGGTAGATAAAGTTGTTAATAAACTTAAAGAAAGATATGATGATGTTATTTTAATGCCAACACAATATGCTTGTCATGCAAAAAAGATTGTTCATGATATTTGTGAACAAAATCAAAAGAAAGATGAAAATTACGTTGATACAATAGTAGCAGCAGGTGGAGATGGAACTGTAAATGAAGTAATTTCAGGACTTGCTCCATTTGATGTTAGTATAAGACCTTATTTAGGACTTATACCTTGTGGAACAGTTAATGACTTGGCTAGTTCTTTAAAAATTCCAAAGAAGATTAATAAACAATTAGATGTTATAGTAAAAGGAAAATCATTAGAGTATGATTTCTTTAAAATAAACAATGATAAATATGGAGTTTATGTTTGTTGCACAGGGTTATTCACACAACAAAGTTATTCGACAAATCAAAAAAAGAAAAAATTTTGGGGTAGAGTTGCATATGCAATTGATGCAATAAAATCTTTAAAAAAACAAAGACCTGTTGATATTGTTTTCAAAACAGGAGATGTAACAATTGAGGAAAAATGTTCTTTGATTCTTGCCATCAATTCAAGAAGTGTTGCTGGTATGAAATTGAACAAACATGCAGAAATAAATGATGGAAAAATTGATGTTGTTATGTTGCCATGTTCAAATAAAATTAGGATAAGAGATTATTTAAGAGTAGCTAAGCTTTTTATACTTGGTGTTAAGTGGGCGAAAAGAAAATATGAAAGAAAGAAAAATGTTCAATATTTTAATGTTGCCAACTTCAATTTACAAGTAAATCAAACATTAAATGTTGATGGAGAAAAACTTGAAGAATCTAATATAAACTTTGAGGTTGTTGAAAAAGGTTTACATATTTATGTAAAATAAGTAAAAAAACACGATTTTTTTAATAAAAAATTAATAAAAAAGAAGATATTTTATGTATCTTCTTTTATTTTTATGTTATTAAAAATTAAATTTTCCAAACTTCTTATCATTTCTTCTTTTGAATAATAATCTATATTTTGAGTCCACCAATATAATAAATTTGTAATACCACCAGTTAAAAAACTTATTATAGATTGAGTTTCTAAATTTTCTAAAGTTTGATTTGTGTAATTTTTAACTAAATATTTTATTCCAATTTCTATATCTTTTTCTACTATATAAATAATCTTTTCTGCATGGTTATTTTTTAAAATATTTGAAATTTTTACATGATTTTTTTCTATATAATTTAATATGCATTCTGACGTATTTTTTACAAGATTTTCATATGATTTTGTCTCTAATAAATTGATGTCAATTATCTCATTTTTTAGTACATTGAATGTGTATTTAAATAAATCGTATTTATCTTTAAAATGAGAATAAAAAGTAGTTCTATGT
Organism: Clostridia bacterium; assembly: GCA_017464845.1. Lineage (GTDB taxonomy): Bacteria > Bacillota > Clostridia > Christensenellales > UBA1242 > Caccovivens. Next base: position 6,858 of record JAFTYD010000010.1, on the reverse strand, counting down.
ATCAGAGATTTTTGACATATATCAACGATAGAAATATCTTCAATTGATTGTGTTTCTAACATATTTAAAAGAGTGGAACTTAAGAGTTTTTTTGTTCTAATTATTCTTAAATCTTCTTTTTTTGATTGTTGCATAATTTACTCCTTCCAAAATATATTGTAATATGGTTAATTTTATTTGTAATTTATCGAAATTTTTGGTATTATAAATATTATTTGTAATTTTGATAAATTAATACGAATATATCAATTTAAAAAAAGGAGGAAAGAGATGAAAAAGTATCCTGTAAGAGATAGAATAACTCGTTTGAACAAATTAAATGGTATCAGTACTATTTTTTATAGAAGAGCTGTAAAAGGCGAATATGGTTTTTGTTATGGAAATACAATTTATATAAATCTTGAATCAGATATTTCTCTTGACTCCGTAAATTTGCACGAAAAATTGCATTTTTATGAAAAAAATCAATCATTTGAGAAAGTAAAGTATGAAATTATTAAAAATATTGACAAGAAAAGATATCAGAAATTATATATGGATTATTTGATGAAATATTATCAAATTTATTCTCCAGAAGAAATAGATGCGGGAGTTATTGATAATGAAATTGTTATTGATATTTTAAGTGGAATAAGAAAATGGAATTTTCAATTTCCTAAAAAGGTAGAGGATTATTTGAGTGATGTTCTTGAAGATGAAATGAACTATCTTACTGAAAAAAGATATTCAACTTTTGAATGGTCAGATATTTCTCTTGATGGAATTGAGGGTGTTGATTTTAATAGTCTTAATTTAGAAAATTCAAAGACAACAAATATTGTTAATTATGTTATTAAAGAAGATACAAAATTTAATGTAAAATAATTGAGGTGCAAAGTGAGAAAATTTGAACTAGAAGCTTATGATGGTTCTATTGTTACAGTACCGGAGGATAAAGTTAAGGCTTGGCAAGAAGGTCAAGAAAAAATAAAAACTTTGCTTGCTCAAGGTGTAAGTCAATTAGAAATTATCAAAAAAATTCAAAATGGTGAATTATAATATCAATAAATTATTTACATAATAAAAATTCTTTGGTATAATATCAAAGAATTTTATTTTTAAAATGCTTTTTATATAAAAAGGAGGGAAGATGACAACAATTTTAGATGGAAAAATGGTGTCTAATAAAATGACAGATATTTTGAAAGAAAAGATAAAAAACTTTAAAATTTTACCAAAACTTGTAATTATTTTAGTTGGAGAAGATTATTCTTCAAAAGTATATGTTAATATGAAAAAGAAGAAGTGTGAAGAAATTGGACTTACTTGTGAAGTTTTGAAATTCGATGAAAATGCTACACAAAGTGAAATTGAAAATACTGTTATCACTTTAGGAAAAGATGAAAATGTTGCAGGAATTATGATTCAACATCCAATGCCTGCTCATATTGATGAACAAGCTTGTTTTAATCTTATACCTTATGAAAAAGATGTTGATGGATTGTCTGCTCAAAGCTTTGGTTTTATTGCTCAAAAAAGAGAGTATTTTGTTCCTGCAACAGCTTTTGGTGTTATAAAACTTATTGAAGAATATAATATTGATTTGGTTGGAAAAAAAGTTTTAGTTGTAGGGAAAAGTCAAATAGTTGGAATGCCTCTTACAGTTATGCTTTTAAATAGAAGTGCAACTGTTACTGTTGCTAGTAGACATACAACAAACTTACCAGAAATTGTAAAAGATTTTGATATTGTTATTGTTGCAATTGGAAAACCTGAATATGTTAAAGCGGACTGGTTTAGGGAAGGAACTGTTATAATTGATGTTGGTTATAACAAAGGCTGTGTTGGAGATATAGAAAAAGCTGCTTATGAAAAAGCAAGTTACGTTGCTCCTGTTCCAGGAGGAGCTGGGCCGATGACGATTGCTTGTCTTTTGTGGCAAACAGTTAATGCAATAGAAAAATTACAAAAATAATGATTTTAATTAATAAATCATTATTTTTTTCTTTTATTTTTGCATTTAATAGAAAATTTTAATAAATAAATATTATTTTTATTTGCTTTACTTTAATATCTTTTTTATATTATACTTAAGTAGATATTATGGAGGGAATGAATGTTAAAAGATAAAGATGTTGAAATTTATGAACTTATTAAAAAAGAAGAATTAAGACAAAAAGATACAATTGAACTTATTGCAAGTGAGAATGTTGTTTCTGAAGAAGTTATGGAAGCTATGGGATCTGTTCTTACAAATAAATATGCTGAAGGTGTTCCAGGAAATCGTTATTACGGTGGTTGTGAATATGTTGATGATATTGAAAATTTGGCAAGGGATAGAGTTAAAAAATTGTTTGGTGCTGAACACGCAAATGTTCAACCTCACAGTGGAGCAAGTGCAAATCTTGCAGCTTATTTTGCTATATTAAATCCAGGAGACACAGTTCTTGCAATGGCTCTTCCAGATGGAGGACATTTAACTCATGGATCTAGTGTAAATATATCAGGGAAATATTTTAATTTTATTCATTACCCTCTTGGAGAAGATCAAAGAATTGATTATGAAAAATTACATCAAATGGCAATTGAATATAAACCAAAACTTATCGTTGCAGGTGCAAGTGCTTATTCAAGAATTATTGATTTTAAGAGAATTAGTGAAGTAGCAAAAGAAGTTGGAGCTTACTTTATGGTTGATATGGCGCATATCGCTGGACTTGTTGCAACTGGCTTGCATCCATCTCCAGTACCTTATGCTGATATTGTAACTTCAACAACTCATAAAACATTGAGAGGTCCAAGAGGTGGAATTATTCTTTGTAAGAGTGAACTTTCAAAGAAAATTGATAAAGCAGTTTTCCCAGGTACTCAAGGTGGTCCACTTGAACATGTAATTGCTGGTAAAGCAGTTTGCTTTGGTGAAGCATTAAAACCTGAATTTAAGGCATATTGTGAACAAATAATAAAGAATGCAAAGACATTCGAAAATTATTTTAATGAACATGGAATAAAAATGGTAACAAATGGAACAGATAATCACTTGTTGCTTTTAGATTTGACTGAATATGGAAAGACAGGAAAGTACATGGAAGATGAACTTTCAAAGCTTAATATTGTTGTAAATAAAAATACTATTCCTAATGAAAAACTATCTCCAAATCTTGCAAGTGGAATAAGAATTGGTACTCCTGCAATTACTACTAGAGGTTTCAAAGAAGAAGATGTTTTGGTAGTTGCTGAAATAATAACTGAGGTTATTAAAAACGATAATTATGACTATGATGATTTGTCATATAAGGTTAGAAAACTTACTGAAAAATATAATTAAAATTATACAAAACTTAGATCATTTTTTGGTCTAAGTTTTTTGTTGTTTTTAATAAATTGTTAAAGTTTTGTTAACGAAATGTAAAAGTTTTATTAAGTGTCAAAAAGACATTAAAAAATTCCGAAAAATAAGTTGTTTTTTAAGAATTTCTATTGACAATTTTTTACTATTAATATAAACTAATCTTGTTCAAATTAAAAGCTTAAATAAGCTCTTTTAATATAAAAAGAACAAGGAGAAATAAATGATACATATAAGAAAGTCAAAGAATTTTAGCTGGTTATATAAATTAACTTTATTACCACTTATGTTACTTGTGTTTGCTTTTACTTTTAGCTTTGGTAATATGGTTGTGTCAAGTAAATCAGCAGATGCTGCAAGTGTTAATGTGACACTAAATGCAAATGGTGGTGTGCTTAACATTAGTGGTAAAAATTATAATTATCAAAATTTGACTTTGTTACATATTTCAACAGATTCACAACTTGCATCATTTAGAAATGAAGTAAATAATGGAAAAGATTTCTCATCTTATGCAGTTGTTCTTGATAATAATGTAAATTTTTCAGGAGCACCTATTGGAACAAGTTCAAAACCATTTAATGGGATATTTGATGGTCAAGGTTATCAAATTACAGTTACAGGACTTTCAATGACTGGTTCATATGATGGACTTTTTGGTTATGTTACAAGTTCAACTTCAAGAAGTGCTGGTTTATATAATTTAAAAGTTCACTATAATAATATATCTTTTTCTGGAACTTCAACATTTGGTGGACTTGTTGGTTATATTGGGTCAAGTTCAAGTTATAGAGCACAAATTCAAAATTGTGGTGTAAGCAGTGCTTCAACAATTATGGTTCCAACTTGTACTGATATGGGTGGTATTGTTGGTGATGCTAGAAATACTGATATTAGATATACATATAATGCTAGTACAATTTCAAAAGGTAATTCTAGCAATATGCAAGACTCTAATTCACATGTTGGTGGACTTGTTGGAAGAATAACAAATGTAGTTATTTCAAATTGTTACAATAGTGGTGCTGTTTCTGGTTATAATAAAGGAAGTGGAAATGTAATAACCATTGGTGGTATAGTTGGATACGAAGGTAGTTCATCAACAAATGGAAATTTAATTGAATATACTTTTAATACAGGTTCAATATTTGGACATCAAAACTATGGTTTAACAGGTTACCTTTATACTGAATTAGGTGGAATAATTGGACATATTGGAACAAATAGTTGTATTTCAATAAATAATTGTTTTAATATAGGTACAATGAGTGCTAATAGAAAAGGAATTACTGATGCTGATAGATATTTTGGTGGCATAGCAGGTGGAAATACTGGTGGTAAAGTACCTACAATAAATAAATCATATTATATCAAGCAAAGTAATTTCTCTGAAAAAGGTGTAAGTGCTATGGGGGCTGCTGGTAGTAATTCAGATAGTTCTACAAATGCTATTCAAACAAGTGCATCAAACTTACAAAGTCAATCATTCCTTTCAAATTCAAGTAATTGGTATAATGGAGCTTATGACTTTGCTAATACTTGGTATATGAATGGACAAACTCCAAACTTAAAAGTATTTACTAATGCTTTTTATAGATATGATACAACTTTAAAAACAATAAGCCCTACATATTTAGAATTTACTCCAGAACAAAATAGTGAGATTACTTTAGTAAATCAATATAGTAGAGCAGGATATACTTTTGTTGGTTTTACAGATGAAAATGGTTATCTTAATTCTAATAGTGGTGTAATAACAGATGAAGAACTTTCTGATATATTTGTTGTTACAGGTGCAAACAAAAATTTATGGCTTGACGGCGAAAAATTTTCATCATCAGAAAATAAACAATTGTATGCAGTGTGGCAAGCAAATTTATATCCATTGATGATGAATTTTATGAAAGATGGTTCTACTGCATTTTGTACAACATCAAAATTAGTTTATTATCAAACAAATTATAGTTTTATTGCAAAAGATATTATAAAAGAATATGGACTTGATATTTTTAATACTCTTGAAGGTTATAAAACATCAACTCCAATTATTGAAGGATTTATGGATCCTGATTTAAATCAAACTACTGTTATGAAAACTATAACAGTAAACTATATTAAGAATAGTTTTGAACTTAGAGCAAACTATATTTTACTTGACGAAAATGGTGAAGTTGACCAAGAAGCAAACAATTCTCTTGAAACAAAGTCTTCTTCAGTAATTGTAGAATATGGAAAAATAGGTTCAATCAAAAGTCCTGATATTGTTGGTTATACAATTCAAGATTCTGCTCTTTCTACTGTAGAAGAGTATATGCATAAATCAAATTCAAAACTTGTTAAAACTCAAACAGAAACTGCTACAGATTTTGTTGAAGAAGGTGGAATAACTGTAAATGTTTATTACACATTAAATAAATATAAATTGAATATCAATTATGTAAATTCTTCAAATAAAAATCTTTCAGGAGTAAGTTATTCAAATCATTCTAGTGAAGTTTACTATAACAGAAATTATAGTGTAGATTCACCAGTATTTGAAGGAAAATATTATTTAGTTGATCAATCTCAAAGTAATATAAGTGGTGTGATGGGAGCTTCAGATGTTTCTGTTAATGTTGTTTATTTACCAAATGTTTATACTTTGAAAATTGATTATGTTTATAAAGATGGTTCGACTGCAAGTCAAACTGTAATTAAAGAATATGAATTTAATTATACTTTTACTGAAGTTAGTCCAACAATTTTTGGTTATACACCAGATAATGAAACAATAACAGGTACTGTTGGTACAGAAGATATTATAAGAACAGTTACTTATTCTCCAAAAGCATATAAATATAATATTTATTATAATTATGACAATGGAGAAACTGCTAGAGAAACTATTTCATCAAGACAATATTATGGAGCTAGTTTTACAATTGATGAGTATGAAATTTTTGGTTATCAAGCAAGTATTTTGGGTGATTTAAATTTAAAAATGATTAACACTAGCGAATGGTGGAAAGGCGATACAAGTGATGTTGTAAATGATAGTCCTTCATCATGTAGTTTAGATGTTTATCTTGTTTATTCACCAAAAGAATATGATGTTGTTGTAAAATATGAAGATGAAGAAGGAAATACTCTTTCAGAAAGTGTAACAACAAAAGTTAAATATGATGCTGAATATTCATTAGAAATTAAAGCAATAACAGGTTACACTCCACAAGTTGAAGAAGTAACAGGAATAGTAAATCAAAATGATGCAAACTGGACAGAAAACAAAATTGAATATACAGTTATTTACTCAATAAATATTTATACTTTAACAATCAATTATGTTTATACAAATGGACAAATTGCAAATGAAAGTTTAGTAAAACAATATGAATATAACTACACATATTCAGAATCAAGTCCAGAAATATTCGGATACACAGCAGATATCGAAAATGTAACTGGAACAATTGGTATAGAAGATGTAACAAAGATGGTAACATATTCACCAAAAGAATATGATGTTGTTGTAAAATATGAAGATGAAAATG
>JAFTYD010000009.1 GCA_017464845.1 Clostridia bacterium | reverse complement strand
TTGTTATTTTAGTTACACAATATATGTATTTTTATTTATGTAAATTAACTATTGAAATCTGATTTTAATTATGTTATAATTATTCTATGGAAGAATATATTGACAAAAAGAAATATTATAATGATAAGATGATTGATAGTTTTTGTGATTTGATTTTGGACGGATATAAACACTATCACAGAATAGTTACTTTATATAGTCTTGACCCTAGCAAACCTATTTTAGGTTACAAAACAGGTCCTGTCCTTGATGATTACAAAAAGTTTTTCTATGAGAGAGTTAATGGCGCTTCAAAAGAAGTTAATTTGGTTAATAAATTAAGAGTTAAAAGAAGCGACACAAGACTTTATAGAGGTATCAACAACCTTTCTATCAATGATTATATGAGAATCTTAAAATCTAGCAACCATAATGTTTATAGATATGGTTACTATGGTGATGGAATGTACTTTACTATGCTCGAAACTTATGCAAAAATGTACACCGATGAAAAAGGTGGCGTTGTTGAAGCTAAAATTCCAAAAGATACAAAAGTTATCGACAGAAAAGACCTTTTAGCTGTTATGAAAGCTTTTGATGAAGATGTAATAAACAGCGAAAAATTCCAAAGTTTACCAAAACACATTCAAGCTTTTGCAAGAAAAAATGTTATGCACGTTGAACTTGCTTCAATGTATGCTGGAATGTTTGGTTATGACGGTATCAAATCTGCTGATGTTTATTGTATGTTCAAACTTGACAATGTTATCTTTAAGGATATAAAAGAATCAAAAGCAAAACCAGAAGTTAGAAGTCACAGTATATAGTATTTTTATTAAATCTTAACACTAAATATTGTATTAAATAAAACTCCTTATTTAAAGGAGTTTTTCTTTTTTTAAATAATAAAACATAAAATCAATTTGAAATAATTTACCTTTATGATATGATAAATATAACTTATGGAAAATATTGAATATTACAAAAAATACGATGAAAGGTATAAAACTTCGCATAGTCAAGGTATAGCATGGACAGGAGATAAACACTCAAAAATTTTAGAGAAATATCTTAAAGACATCTCAAAAGAACAAACTATTCTTGAAATCGGTTGCGGTGAAGGTCAAAATGCACTTTACTTATTAAAGCAAGGTTACAATATACTTGCCTGTGATGTGTCAGAAAATGCTATTTGTTGGTGCAAAAATAGAGCAGAACAAGAAAAACTTAACAAAGACATTTTCTTTACTCTTGACATACTTGAAGAAAAGTTAGAACAAAAATTTGATGTTATATTTAGTTTCAGTGTACTTCATATGTTTGTAACAAATGAGCACAGAGACAAGTTTTATAAATTTTTATCAAATCATCTCAAGAAAAACGGAAAAGCAATCATCACTTCAATGGGAGATGGTGAAATTTCGTTTACATCATCGATTAATATAGATGAAAAAGTATCAAACAACAACATAACTACTCAAAAATTACCTTGTAAAATAGCAAGTCTTAATGAAATTAAGGAAGAAATCAACAGAAATGGTTTAAGGCTTAAAAATGCCTATATTTCAGGCGAAATTCAAGGTTTTGAAAAGAGTATCGTTGTTGAAATATATAGAAATTAGGGGAATTTTATGGCAATAAAAATTACATATTATGTTCATGCAACAACAACCGACAATTTAAACAAAATTTGTACAGGTCAACTTGATGGAGAATTAAGCGAAAAGGGAATAAATCAATGCTACGAACTTCAAAAACATATTGACAAAAAAAAGTTTGACATATTATTCTCAAGCGACCTTAAACGTGCAGTGGATAGTGCAAAGATAGATTTTTTAAATACCGGTTTAAAAATTAACCTTGACAAGCGACTTAGAGAGTGTGATTATGGCGACTTAAACGGAAAAGATGACAAACTTGTCGTTTATGAAGACCATATTCAAGAACCTTTTGAAAATGGCGAAAACTTAATTCAAGTAGAAAAAAGGATAAGAGATTTTCTTTTATATTTAGTTGAAAACTATGACAACAAACATATTGCTATTGTATCTCACAAAGCACCTCAACTTGCTATTGAAAAAATTGTTTACAACAAAACATGGGAAAAAGCACTTGCTGATGACTGGCGTAAAACAAAATCTTGGCAACCTGGCTGGGAATATACAATTGACAAAGATATGCTAATTCAAAATGATAATTTTGATTGTCATCTTGCTGTTGAAAGAGTAACAAAGATTATTAAAAAATATTACGATATGTCAAGTCCTGTTGAAAATGTAGATAGAAAGGAACAAAATGACATTGTAACAAATGTTGATTTGTTTATGGAAGAAAATATAATCAAGGAACTCTCAAAGTTTTATCCAACTCATTCTTTTTATGCAGAAGAAGGTGGAGAAAGAGAAGTAACTCAAAACGGAAAAGATTTTTATGAATGGATAATTGACCCAATCGATGGCACAGTAAATTTCGCAGCTGGATTACCTGATTTTGGTATTGTTGTAGGACTTCAAAAGAACGGTGAAACTTTACTTGGAGTTACAGTTTTACCTAAACTAAATGAAGTTTACACAGCGATAAAAGGCGAAGGTGCTTTTTGTAACGGCAAACAAATGAAGGTTTCAGAAAACAAAGATTTAAGCAATTGTATTGTTATGATTTATTCAGGTTCAAACTATGAATCAAAGACCATATC
>JAFTYD010000008.1 GCA_017464845.1 Clostridia bacterium | reverse complement strand
TCTATACATTTAGTGTTGTTGCAAATTCAAATAAAAACTATTACAAAGCGAGCAATTCATCAAATGTTCAAAATATAAAAGTAACAAGAAAAGTTGATCAATTTTTATATTATGTTTATGATAAAGATGCAGGAACATTGAATTTAACTTCAGAAGAAATTGTTACAACTATTCGTATTGTAACAAAAACTGGAACAACTTATGATTTTGATGACAAATATTTTATTCATTCTGTGAATAGAGATGGAAATTATGTTTATACTATAAAAAAAATAAATATTTACGGAAATTTTGAAGGTGCTTCTGTTTCTGGATATTACAATGAATATAACACTTGGTCAGATGCGATTGTTATTACACAAAATTAAATTACATAATTATTAAATTTATTAAACATACTACATTCAAGGAAGGTAGTATGTTTTTTTATTGTGTTGAGGAAGAAATTAAAGAAATAAAAAAACAATTAAATGATTCTTTTGATGTAGAATCAAGAATAATTGTTAAAAATAATCAAAAAATAGGGTTAATTTACTTAAAAAGTATGACAGACGGAAAAGTCTTCAGTGAAAGTATTTATAAGGTAATAAACGAATTTGATGGGGAACTTACTAATGAAAACTTACTAAATAAAGTAATAATATCCAATGATGTTGCAGAAATAAATAAAGAAGAAGTGGTGCAAAAAATTCTTGATGGTTGTGTAATTGTTTTAACAGGCCTTAGTGAAAAATTTGTTTCGTCAGAAATTCAAAAATATCCACAGAGAACTCCATCAGAACCTCCAACAACACCTGTTATTAATGGACCTAGAGAAGGGTTTACTGAAGATATAAAAACAAACATAACTTTGCTTAGAAGAAGATTTTATTCAAAAGACCTTGTTTTAACAAATTTAAGCGTTGGACGATATACAAAAACTAAAATAGTTGTTGCTTATATAAATGGGATTGCAGATAAAAGAATAGTTAGAAAAATTATCTCAAGATTAAAGAGAATTGATGTTGATGGAATAATTGATTCTTATTATATTTTGGAGTGTTTACAAGAAAGACCACATTCACTTTTTAAACAAGTTGGTTTTAATGAAAAACCTGATGTAATTTCTGCAAAAATGTTGGAAGGGAGAGTGGCTATTATTGTTGATAATTCACCTATAGTTTTAACTCTTCCATTTGTGATAATTGAAGATATACAAAATAGTAATGATTATTATGCAAATCATTATTATGCAGGGTACTTAAGAATAATTAGAATTATTGGTTTATTGATGGCTGTGTTTGGACCAGGATTGTTTTTATCATTGAGATTGTATCATTATTACATATTACCTTTGAAGTATTTGATAACGATTTCAGATACAACTCAAAATATTCCTTTCACACCATTTATCGAAATTTTATTTGTAAGTTTATTGTTTCAAATTTTGTATGAAGTAAGTTTAAGATTGCCTTCATATTTGGGACTTGCAACATCGGTTGTTGGTGCTTTAATTTTGGGAGATACAGGAGTCAAAGCAGGTTTAATTTCACCACCAACGGTTATTATTGTTGCACTTGCAAAAATTGCACAATACACAGTTCCAGAACAAAATTATCAAATAACAATTTTGCAATTTTTATTTTTAATTTTAGGAGGTGCTCTTGGGATATTTTCAATAGTTGGAGGAATGATTTATTTGGTTCAATATCTTACAACAATTGATAGTTATACAGCACCATATCTTGCACCTTTTTCGCCTAAAGTTGATAGTGATTTAAAAGATGCAATTTTCAAAACTTCTTTCACAAATATGAAACAGCGACCTCAGTCATTTAGTAATGTTAATAAGGATAGAATGGAATGAATACAAAGTTAAAAAAGGGAATAAATAAAATCAGTGAAAAAACTATTTCAATAAGACAAGCTGGTATCATGCTTTTCTTTTTAAGTTTTTCAAATAAGATATTATTGCTTCCATCAATGTTATATAATTATGCAAAAACAGATTCGTTTTTTATTTATCTAATTTTATTTTTGTTAGATATATTTCTTTTGTTTGTTTTTGTTTTTTTAAAAAAAAGATATATAAATAAGTCTTTTTTTGATATTTTTTCTAAAAAATTTGGTATTTTTATAGCAAAAACTATTTATTTTCTTTTCTTAATATATTTTTTAACTAAAATTGTTTTGCTTTTCAATGTATCTTTTTTTTATTTCAGAGACCAAATTTATAAGTCAATAAGTCCATATATTTATTTGATTTGTATTATACCAGTTTTAAATCATGCTATGTTAATTGGACTTCGTCCGGTTGGAAGAAGTATGGAATTTTTTTATAATATTATTCTATTTGCTGTTGTGTTATGTGTTGGAATTTCATTTGTAAATTTAAACAATTTTGAAGGTTTTTTTATAACAAAAATTTCAGACTTTTCTCTTGGATTATTTAAACATCTTTTTTGTTTTGGTGATTATGTTTGTATGTTTTTTATTATGGATAAAATCCAGTTTAAAAAGAATAAAGAAAAAATATATTTTATATATTCTGCAATAGGAATTTTGAGTGTACTTGCAATTGTTTTAATGTTTTATTTGATATATGGAAGTACAGCTTTTTTACATGTAAATGCAATATCTGATATTATTAATTTTTCAAACAATTATGGTGAGATAGGAAGGCTTGATATTATCTCAATGTTACTTGTAATGTTTTTAACATATTTTCAATTAAATATTTATGGAAATTGTTTTTCAGAATGTTTTTCAAAAGTGTTTAACAAATTATCAACAGTGTATAGTGTAGTAAGTTTGGATTTGGCTTTTTTGTTTTGTGTGATTTTTATTTTTAACAGTTTACAAACTATATCTTTTTCACTAAGAAATATTTTTCCTTATCTATCAATTCTTTCGTTTGTATGTATTCCAATAATAAGTTTTGTATGTTTATTGAGTGACAAAAAAGGAGAGAAAAATCGATATGAAAAAAATTTTTAAAGCAATAAAACATACTCCAATTTTGATTGCGATAATAATAGTAGTTTTGTTCTTTCTTCCAACAGCTATTGCATCTTCAGCTGAGACAACAAAAAAGGCAATTATTGTAGCTCTTGGAATAGACAAAAATGAAGATGAATTTGAACTTTCTTTTTTAACTTTTGTTCCGATTGCAAATCAAAATTTTGTTGAAAATTATAAGGTGATTTCTAGCACTGGTGATTCTATTTCAAAAGCAATAGATCTTGCAGGTTTGAATATTGGAAAAGAAGTTACATTAAGTCATACAACAACAACTATAATTAATGAGAATATGTTAGAGGAAGATGTAATAAAATATATTGACTATCTTAAAAGAACAATAAATCTTTCTAACAATACAAGTTTTGTTTGTACAAATAATAGTGCAAAAAATTTAATGATAGAAATACAAAAATTATCAAGTGGTGATGGTATAAATATTGAAGAAATTATTGCAAAAAATAGAGACTATATTTATTCGCTTGATAATACTCTGGAAAGATTTTGTAGAGGATATTATGGTTATGAAAAATCATCGGTTATGACTTATGTGAGTTTAGAAAATAATGATGCTCCAAATGGAATTGATGCAACACCTAGTGATGGTGGTGGACCATCAGGAAGTTCAAGTGGTGATTCATCAGAAAGTTCAGGAGGTAATTCGAATTCCAAAATGAAAAAGATAGTCAATGATGGAAAAACTCTTCTTATAAAAAAAGGTAAAAAAGTTGGAGAACTAGATAGAGAAGAATTAAAAAGTGTAAATTTGTTTACTGGAAATTTTAAGCAAGGGACTATAAAAATTGATGATGTAAATGTGGGTGAATTTTCACATGCTGATTTAACATATCTTATTTATAGTCAAGGTTCGATTATTAAAACTTTTTTTGAAAATGGAATTCCTATTGTAAGTGTTACTTTGAAAATAGAAGCAGCTCTTGAAGAAATTTTAGCAAATGATAAAAAAACTGAAATAAATAGTGAAATATCAAAAATTTCCCAAGAAATAAAGGACTTAATCGAACAAAAAGTAAAAGAAAAATTTGCTTTAACACTTGCTATATTAAGAGAAAAAAAGACAGATATTCTTGGTATTTATAGTAAGTTTATGAGAAGCAATAAAAAAGAGTTTGAAAAATATTTAGAAACATTAGATGATAAAGAAGAATATCTAGATGGTATATTGTTTAGATTTTCTGTTAAAACTACTCCAGGTTAAAAAAAAGAGAATTGCAAATAATTCTCTTTTTCTATAAAATTTTTTTATTAAGAAGCCTTGTTTTGTTGTTAAAAATAAAATTATATGCTAAAATATAAAATAGTTTAAATTAAGGAGAAATTTATGAACGAAAAGAAACAGTCAGGCTTTAAAGTATCTTATCTTATACTTGGTTTTCTTTTATTGATTCTTATTTGCTTTATCTTTGCTGATGTGGGGGATAAAGGAATTAGACTCACTTCAACAGAAGCTAGGTCTCTTTTAAGTGATACTGGTTTTGATGTTGATAATGATGATAAAGTTGAGCATGGTGCTTATGTCTATGTTAAAGATGGAAAAGGTTATATATTAATAAAAGATTCAAAGATATCTTTGAAAAAATTTCCAACATATTCTGATTATTATTTCACATACGAAGATGTTGGTTTAGATTTCGTATTAGATACAGCGGCTGCTGATGTTCAAGTTATTGATGCACCAGCAGGAACTTCTTGGACATCATATATTTTCCCAGTGCTTTACATTGTATTTGGATTGTTCTTAGTATTTATGTTATTTAGAATGCTTTCAGGTTCAAATAAAAGTGCAATGTCATTTGGAAAAACTCGTGCAAGAACAAATGTAACAACAAAAGTTAGATTTGCGGATATTGCAGGTATGGACGAAGAAAAAGCTGAATTACAAGAAATTGTAGAGTTCTTGAAAAATCCACAAAAATTTACAAATCTCGGAGCAAGAATTCCAAAAGGTGTTTTACTTGTTGGAAGACCAGGTACAGGTAAAACTTTACTTGCTAGAGCTGTAGCTGGGGAAAGTAAGGTTCCATTTATTTCAATTAGTGGTTCAGACTTTGTTGAAATGTTTGTCGGAGTAGGTGCTTCAAGAGTAAGAGATTTATTTGAACAAGCTAAAAAGAATAAACCTTGTATTGTTTTCATTGATGAAATTGATGCTGTAGGTCGTCAAAGAGGTGCTGGACTTGGTGGCGGAAATGATGAAAGGGAACAAACATTAAATCAATTGTTGGTTGAAATGGACGGATTTGAAGCAAATGAAGGAATCATTGTCCTTGCTGCAACAAACAGAAGTGATGTTTTGGATCCTGCATTAATGCGTCCAGGTAGATTTGATAGACAAGTGTATGTAAATATCCCTGATGTTAAAGGTAGAGAAGGAATTCTTCGTATTCATGCTAGAAATAAACCATTAGATGAATCTGTTGATTTCCAAACTCTTGCAAGAATTACAACAGGATTTACTGGTGCAGATATTGAAAATATGTTAAACGAAGCAGCTATTTTGGCTGCAAGAGCAAATAGACCTAAAATTATTATGACAGATATTACAGAAGGTATAAACAAAGTAATTATGGGTCCTCAAAAGAAAAGTAGACTTGTTACTGAAAGAGATAGAAATATTACTGCAATCCATGAATCTGGACACGCAATTTTAGGTAAAAAACTTAAACATTGTGAAGATGTTCAAGAAGTTTCAATTATTCCTAGAGGTCATGCTGGTGGATATACTATGAGCAGACCTGTTAATGACGATAGTTATATGTCTTATAATAAAATTATGGACGAAATTGCTATGTGTATGGGTGGTAGAATTGCTGAAGAATTGATATTTAAAGATGTTACAACAGGAGCGTCTGGAGATATTCAACAAGCAACCAAACTTGCAGAACATATGATATTTGATTGGGGTATGAGTAAAAAAC
Source organism: Clostridia bacterium (assembly GCA_017464845.1). Lineage (GTDB taxonomy): Bacteria > Bacillota > Clostridia > Christensenellales > UBA1242 > Caccovivens. The sequence continues at coordinate 35,807 of JAFTYD010000008.1, read as the reverse complement.
TAGGATTCAGAAATCTTAGTAGCTCAGATACAGTGTTTATTGGTAGAGACTATCAAACTAAAAATAATTATTCTGATAAATTAGCTTCTGAAGCTGATGAAGAAATTAAGAGTATATTGCAAGAAAATTATAAGAGAGCTAAAAAGATATTAACTGATAATATTGATTTATTGAAAGAAATGGCTAAGTTGCTTCAAGTAAGAGAAACTATTTATACTGAAGAAGTGGATATGCTTTTGAAAGGATATAGCACTGAAAAAATAGTTAAAATTATGGAAGAAAAAGAAAGAAAACAAAAAGAAAAAGAAGAAAAAATTACAGAAGATATCCAAAAAACTCAAAAACTTGAAGAATATAGAAGAAAAGTTCTTGAAGGTGAAAAATTGTTACAACTTGGTATTATTACTCAAGAAGAATACAATAAGATTAAAGAAGACTTTTTGATTAAAGAGCATGAATACAATGTTTCAGTATCAGGAGAAGATAAACCTGAAGTTACTGAACCTGCTCAAAATACTGTTGAGGAAAAACCTGCTAATGAAGTTAAGAAAACAACAAGAAAAACAACTTCTTCATCAAGCAAACCAAAGACAACATCAAAATCATCTTCTGCAAAGAAAACATCTTCAACTAAATCAAAATCTTCTACAACAAGTAAAGGAACATCAAAACCAAAAACAACAAACAAAGCAACTTCTACAACAAAGGAAATTGATGAAAAAGAAGTTGAACAAGAAAAAATAGAAAATGAAAATTTGGTTGAATCAGTTGATGTTGTAAATGATAATCAAGTTGATTCTGTAGACAATAATCAAGATGCAAATGATATTCAAGACAACAAAGGGGATAATGAATAATGGCAGATAATGAAAATAAAAAAGAAGAAAAAGTTGTTGAAAATCAACAAGAAGAAAAAGTTGAAGTTGTAGAAGAAAAAGAAACAATAGAAACACCAGAAACTTCTGAAGAGGAAAAAGTAGAAGAAAAGGAAACTGTTTCTGAAGAAGTTTCAGAAGAAGCTCAAGAAGATAACAATACTAATAAAAAAAGTTTAAAAAAGAAAGAAAAAAATCAAGAAGTTAAAAAACCTCAAACTCATGATGAAATTTATGAATCTGTTGAAAATCAAAGATTATTTAATAGAAAAAGAAAAAAGACAATTATTTCAATAACAGCTTTATCACTTGTGTTTATATTTGCAATTACTGTTATATTAATGGCAACTATAAAGGTAAACTTAATGCCAAAGTGTTTAGCTGATGCTGAAATTTACAGTATTAAAGTTTGTACAAATGGAGAGACTCCAGCTCAATCTAAAACAATTATAACTGAAGCAGATGATACAAATGAACAATACGAAATTTTCTTAGAAAATTATGAAAATATGTTTAAAATTTCATTTTTGAATGCATGGTTTTCTGGACAATTTTCAGATTATGAAATAATTGAACATATTGAAGATGCTTTCACAAAAAATAGCGTTGAAAGTGAATATGCTTCAAAAAATGCAAATTATTTCTATATAACTTTTATAAATGAAAATAAATTAACAACAAAAGATGGAGAAGAAGTCATTTCAAAATATAATAGCTCTTATGCAATAAGTTTTAAAGCTATGTATATGGAAGCATCAAAAGAAAATAAAGCTGTTGAAACTTCAATTTATCTTGTAGTTGATTATCCAACAAGTGGTTCAACAAATTCAAAATTAACAAGAATTGTTGAAGTTAAATTAAAAGCTAACACAAATGCTTTATATGAAAGTTGGAATGATTTAATTTAAAATAAAAAAATTGATATGAAAATTCATATCAATTTTTTTTAATCTTGTTTATTATTTTTTAATTTTCTTTCTTTAAATTTCTTGGTTACATTATTTAAAGCATATCTTGAACAGAAGTGAATTATCATTCCCCAAACCATCATTGAAATAAAAATTAACCATACAATGAATGAGAAATCTGTTAGATAGAACATATCTGCAAATCCAATTAAACCAGCAATCAAACATAACAATGAAAGTACTGCTGCGGAGCCTGTAATCCACGTAAATGGAATGCATAACCAGAATAAATTAATATAACCGGTAAATGTTAACACCATAGTTGAAAGTGTTGTGTATTCAGTTGGAGAAAGAACATCAAAAGTAGAATTTAAGATAATAATTATAAGAACATAAACAAACATCAAAAATGCTCTTGGAATTGATCTTTTTAAAACCTGAGGAATAAAGTTTCCGACAATAATATTATTGTTAGGAACAAAGGTTAGGATAAACGATGGTAAGCCAATAACAAACATTTCAAGAAGTAAAGTTTGTCTTGGAGCAAAAGGATAAGATGTGTTTAATAGTAATGTTGTAAGACAAAGCATAATTGTAAACAATGTTTTCATCAAATATAAAACAGAAGATTTTTGAACATTGTTGATTACTTGTCTACCTTCTTTAACGATAGATGGAATTGCTGTAAAGTTAGAATCCATTAAAACTAGTTTTGAAATATTTCTTGCAGCTTCACTTCCATCAGCCATGGCAATAGAACAATCTGCTTCTTTTAAAGCTAATGTATCATTAACACCATCGCCAGTCATGGCAACAACCATTCCTTTCATTTTTAATGATTTAACAATAACTTGTTTTTGTTCTGGGGTAACTCTTCCAAAAACAGTAAATTGAGTAGCAACTTGGGCGACTTCATGTAAACTTAAGTTTTCAAGAGAAATAAATTTATCTGCATTGTCAACACCAACTCTTTTTGCAATTTTTGAAACTGTAATAGGGTCATCGCCAGATATTATTTTAATATCAACATTATTTTCTTTGAACCATTGAATTGTTTCGATAGCATCTTTTCTTATATGATCTTCTAAAACAAAGAATGCAATAATTGTTCCATTTTTTCCTGCTGTTTTTTCATCATAAGGAGTGTTATCTTCAACAAGAGCAATAACTCTATATCCTTGTTCCATATATTGAGTACAGAGTTTTTGTTGTTCTTTTGAAAATTTACATTTAATAAATGCAGGAGCACCTATATAATAACTTTTTTTATTCTTAAAGGTTGTAACAGAGTATTTTCTTGAAGAAGAAAATTCAACTACATTACTTACTTCAAATTCAAGATTTTTTCCAAATTTTTTTATTAAAGCAAGAGAAGTTGCATTTACAGATTTTTGATTTTGTAAGATACTTCCCATGATTTTTTCAATTTTATTAAGTTTTTCTTCATTTTGTGGAACAACTTCTACAACATTCATTGAACCATCGGTGAGTGTTCCTGTTTTATCAAGACAAATTACATTTGCTCTTGCAAGCATTTCAATAGAATAAATATCTTTAACGATGGTTTTTCTTTTTGACAGTTTTATGACACCAACAGAAAGACCGATAGTAACTAAAAGGTACATGCCTGCAGGAATCATACCAGTTAAGGCGCCACTTGTGCCAATTACTGCTGTTGTAAAATCTCCACCAACAAAAATTGATTCTTTTAAGAATGTTAATATACCAATTGGTATAAGCATAATAGCAATATATTTAATCAATTTATTTAAGTCTTTGCAGAGGTTAGATGTAGGAGCTTTAAAATCCTTTGCTTGTTCAGCAACAGATTGAATATAGTTATCTTTTCCAACTCTCTCTACTTTTGCATAACAGAATCCAGATGTTAAGAAACTTCCAGCGAGTAACATATCTCCAACTTTCTTTTTGATAGAATTAGATTCACCAGTTAACATACTTTCGTTAGCTTCAACTAAACCATCAATAATAATCGAATCGGCTGGAATTTGATTTCCGTTTTCCAAAATAATGATATCATCAAGAACCAAACATTCACTTTTTACTTCATGTATTTCATTGTTACGGACAACTTTAATTTTTGGAGCAGTAACAAGGGATAGTTTGTCGACAGTAATTTTTGCTCTAATTTCTTGAATGATAGAAATTGCAGTGTTAGCAATAACAACAAAAACAAACATTAAATCACCATAAGCACGGACAGAAAGAAGTGCAATGGCAATAACAAGCCAAATCATATTAAAGAATGTAAAAATATTCTTTAAAAATATCTTAATAATTGAGTTTGATGTTTTTATTTTTGTGTCATTAACAAGTTTACGTTCAATTCTTTCGTTTACTTGTTCGTTTGTAAGACCATTTTCTTTTTTAGGTTTATGTCTTACAATAGGTGTAATTATTTTACTATTTTTTTTAGACATTTTACTTCCTTTTTTAAACACTTTAATTATATAATAAATGCTAAAATGATGTCAATCAAAGAATTAAATTATTTGACAAAATGGATATTAATAGTTATAATAAACTTGATAGCGTTTTTTTTATTTATAAATATGATTTTTATTTGTTTTATGTTTAAAAATAAAAATATTTATATGGTAAAAAATTTTAACTTTTAAAATATATTTTTTTTAAAGTTAACATAATAAATCGTGATAAAATTTAATTAAGGGAGCAAATAGGTAATGTTAATTCAGGTTTCTAAAAAATTAAAAAAATTAAGCAAAATTTTACCTTCAGATTTATATGTTGTTGGTGGATATGTTAGAAATTCTTTGATAGGAATAAGAGTAAATGATGTTGATATTACTTCTGCTCTTACGATAGATAAAGTAATCGATGTTTTAAAAAATACAGAGTTTACTGTTAAAGTGAAAAATTTAAATACTGGAACTTTGCTTATTACAAGTGACAATGAAAAATATGAATATACATCTTTTAGAAGAGAAGAATATAACGAAGGAGGTGCACATCTTCCTTGTCAAGTTGTGTTTACAAATTCAATAAGAGAAGATGCTCAAAGAAGAGATTTTTCAATTAATGCAATTTATTATAACGTAACAAAAGATGAACTTATTGATTATTATCAAGGAATCATTGATACAAAACAAAAAATTGTAAAAACAGTAGAAACTCCAGAATATGTTTTTTCTCATGATGGAGAAAGAATACTCAGAATGATTAGATTTGCTTGTGAGTTAAATTTTAAAATTGAAGAAAATACATTAAAAAAATCAAAAAATTATGTCAAAAATATAAAAGATATTTCAGGTACTAGAAAATTTGATGAACTTGAAAAAATTTTATATTCAGATACAAAATATTCTCTTGCAGAAGATAAATATTTATATGGTTTAAAATTATTAAATAAATTAAATATTTGGCAAACATTTGGGCTTCCTTGTTTCAAAGTAAAATATAAAATGGTAAAGAAAGTTAGGAATAAATTATTGGGACTTATTCTTGATATTGTAAACACTGTTAAACCTGAAAATTTAAAAGAATTTTTAGATAAACTTTTGAAAGAAAACTTCCAAATGAACAATAAAAAATATGAACAAACAATACATATTTTATCTAGTTACTATGATGCTTTGAAAAAGCTTGATAACAAACAATATTTCTTTAAATATTTTGATTGCTTTTTAGATTCAAAACCTTTGATTTCTGCAACATCAAAGTATATCGCAAACAAATATTCTTTCTTTTATAATTATATCTTAACACATCATCTTGTTATTAATATTTCAGATTTAAGTATAAATGGAAATGATATAACAAAAAGATTTCCAAAACTTGATAAAAAGTTATATTCAAAAATACTTGATGATTTATTAAATAAAGTGTTTGATTGTAAGATTGATAATTCAAAAGAAGAATTACTTAACTATATAAAGGAAAACTATGTTGAAAAATAAACTTAAAAAATATCGAAAAATTCATAAAATTTCGATATTTTTTTATATTTTTTTCTTTATTTTACATAATAATTGTAGGAGACTATATTATGAGTAAAAATAAAGATGAAAAAAAATCAAAATCTTTTTTATGGTTTTTGGGAGTATCTGCGCTTAGTGTAAGTCTGCTTCTTGTTTGTCAATTTTTCTTTAAAGATGCACCACTTAATACGGATAGATTTTATGAGAATACAAAGATTAATGGAATTAATGTTTCAAATATGACCAAGTCTCAAGCAAAAAATATTATTGTTGCTGACCTTTTAACATCAAAAGATAATGTTGAAATTGAATTAAAATATAAAGATAAAAAATGGGTTCTTTCTGGTTCAGATTTTGAAGTTGGAGATGATGTTGAATCTCAAATAAATCAAGTAATGAATAATGGTAGAACGAATAATTCTTGGACTAATCGAAAGATAGCAAAAAAAATAAAAAAAGATGGATTAAATATAAATATTTCTTATAAAAATATTTTAGGTGGTTTTGATGATTCTATTGAAAAAATAATACAAGAAATTGAAACTGAAGCTAAGAATCCTGTTTTGGAATTTAATCCAGAAAATTCTGAACCATTTAAGGTTGTTTCTGGTCAAGAAGGGGTTACAGTTTTGAGAGATAAACTTTATACAGAAATTGATAAAAAATTTACAAATAACAAAAAGATTTCTATAGAAATTCCAACTATAAAAGTAGTGCCAGAAATTAAGGAAGAGGATTTATTAAAAAATGTTAAACTCAGAAGTAAATTTTCAACAAGCTATTCTAAGTCATCAAGTGATAGAAAATATAATATAAAACTTGCTATGAGTAAATTTAATGGATTAGTTGTTCAACCTGAAGAAGTTGTTTCATTCAATGAAAAAACTGGAAATAGGACAGCAGATAATGGTTATAAAAATGCAAAAATAATAGTTAATGGAAATTATGTTGATGGTTCAGGTGGTGGTGTTTGTCAAGCATCAACAACATTATATAATGCATTAGTTTTAGCTGATTTAAAAGTTGTGCAAGCAAATCATCATACATTGCCATCATCATATGTTCCATTATCTTTTGATGCTATGGTGTCAGGAGATTATTCTGATTTAGTTTTTGAGAATAATTTAAACAGTCCTATATATTTAAAAACATATTGTGATAATGATAATGTTAATGTTGAAATTTATGGTCCAGAAATTGAAGATGGGGTTACTTTAAAAATAAGATCAGAAATAGTTAAAGTATTAGGTCATAATGGAGATAGAATTGTATCTGATTTGAAAGGTGAATATGATGATAAGATTATATATAAAGGAGAGTATTATCGACTTTCTTATCCAAGAGAAGGGTATGAAAGTAAAGGTTATATTCAGTATTGGAAAGATGGTAAAATAATTAAGGAAAAAGAAATTAGACACGATTTTTATCAACCACAGGAAGGTGTTGTTATGGAAGGTAGTAATGATATTGGAGAAGGAATGTCGTTGCCATTAAATAACGTTTCATTAGTAAAACCTCAAAAAGTTAATGAAACAACAATTGAAAATGCTAGACAAAAATTTAAACAATTAAATCCAGAAGCATATAACTAATAAAAATGATGAATGTTGTTACATTCATCATTTTTTTAAAGAAAAATATAACATAAGTTATAGAAATTATGGTATAATATAATATAAATGGAAGAATTAACTAAAAAGAAAAAAGCTATAAGAATAACATTAGTAATAGCAGTTTTTGCTATATTTATTTGTGTGATATATTTTCTTTTAAGATTTACTGGGCTTTGGGAGTCTATAAATTCAGTTAATAAAATAAGAGACTTAATTATTTCTTTTGGATTTTATGGAAGACTGGGTTTTGTTATTATTCAATTTTTGCAGGTAACCTTTCTTCCTATTCCTTCAACTATAACAACTCTTGCAGGTGTTCTTATTTATGGACCACTTCAAGCAGGTTTTTTAAGTCTATCAGGTATACTTCTTGGCAGCACGTTTGCGTTTTGGTTAGGAAAGAAATTTGGTCGAAAACTTGTTGCATATATGGTTGGAGAAAAATCATGTGAAAAATGGGTTAAGTATTTAAGTAATGCAAAATATACTTTTTTTATTATGATGCTACTTCCAATTTTTCCAGATGATGTTCTTTGTTTGGTAGCAGGATTAACAAATATGTCTTGGGCATTTTTCATTTTTACAAATTTAATTTCAAGACCAATAGGTATTTTTACAACAGCTTATCTTGGTAGTGGAATGATTATTCCTTATCATGGTTGGGGATTGATAGTATGGGGATTTATTTTGTTAGTAGCTGGTGTGAGTATATATTTATCAATCAAATATAAAGAAAAAATTGAAAATTTTATAAATAAAATATTTTCAAAAAAAGATAAAAAATCTTCAAAAAATAAAGAAAAAATTTAAAAAAATTGCAAAAAAATAAAAATAACTGATAAAAATCAGTTATTTTTTGTATTCTATTGTTGTTACGATTGCAAGAGAACCATCTCCAATATGACATGAAACACTTAAAGATAATGGGTCAACAAAATTAATTTTGTGATTTGGAAATTCCTTCATTACTTCTTCTTTAAATTCTAGAGCTTTTGCAAGATTGTTTGTATGAGCAATTGATAAAGTCATCAAACCTTTATCATCATATTCTTTAAATCTTGAATTTAAATCATTTTTAATTGCTTCTATCATTTTTTGTTTTGCAGAATACATATTTGTAACTTTTGTGTACTTATCTAACTTTCCACCTTGAATTTGTAATACAGGTTTAATGCTTAAAATTGCACCAATTAAGGCAGCGGCAGGTGTTATTCTTCCACCTTTCTTTAAATATTTTAAAGTATTAACAGTTATATATATACTTGATAAAGTTGCAGTTTGATTTAACCATTCAACAATTTCTTCAACACTTTTACCATCATTAACCATATTTACTGCATCAATACAAGCTTGTTTTAATGTTACAGAAATCTTTTTGTTGTCAATAACAAAAATTCTGTTATCATAATTATTTGCAAGGTTTGATGCTGTTTCATAAGTTTTACTTAAAGAACTTGACATAGGTAAATGAATTATGTAGTCATATGCTTTTAAAAGGTCATCATAAGTTTCTTCTAATACTCCTAATGAAGGTTGAGAAGTTGAAATATTTACATTGCTTTTAAGTTTTTCATAAAACTCATCTTGGCTTAATGTGATGTTTTCAAAATATTCTTCTCCATCTATTATGAATGGCATTGGAATAACAAATATTCCAAGTTCTTTAGCTTCTTCTGGTGTGATTCCACTATTTGAATCAGTTAAAATAGCAATTTTATTCATTAGTAACTCCTTAGATATATAATATATATTAATTTACTAAAAAAATCAAGTGTTTTAATGTTTTAAGAAAATAATAAAATCTTATTAATCATCATTTTTAATATAAAGAATAGTACCTTCAGTTATTTGCTTGGGTGAAATAGAATTTTCAATAAGAATTTCTGTAGGGGTTATATTAAATTTTTCAGAAATACTTTTTAGCGTATCATAACTTTTAACTTTATAAAAAGGATTATGTTTTTTCTTTATGCTCATAAAAATCTCCTTATTTATATTTATTGTCATATTTGTAGAAAAATGTCTAATATAATAGGTTGTACAGGAGAAAGTTTATGAAATCAATATTTAAAAGTGTAGCTATAATAACAGTTTTTTCTATATTGACTAGGCTTCTAGGTTTTATTTTTAGAATTTATTTGTCAAGAACAATTGGTGCTGAAGCTCTTGGAATTTATCAGGTGTCATTGTCGGTACTTTTTGTTTTGTTAACATTTGTTTCAAGTGGTTTGCCTTTGATTATTTCACGTATGGTTGCAAGCTTTAGAGTGAGTAATGATAAAAAAGCTGAATCAAGACTTGTTTCAACTAGCTTACTTTTTAGTGGGATAATAAGTATAATACTTTGTCTTATAGTTATACTTTTTCAAGGGATATTTAAAAATTTGTTTACAGATGAAAGTTGTATGATGATTTTAATAATTTTACTTCCTTCATTAGTTTTTTCTAGTTTTTATTGTGTTTTTAGGGGTGCTTTGTGGGGAAAAGATAATTATTTTGCTTTATGCATTTCTGAACTTTTTGAACAAATTGTAAAGATTATTATATGTGTAATTTTGCTTGGGAAAACATTAAGCGTGGTAAACAGTGCAATTTCTGTTGCTTGGGCGTTTACTTTATCTTGTGTTGCTTCTGCAATATTTGTTATGGTTTTATATTTTGTTTATGGTGGAAGATTAAGCAAGCCGAGTAATATTTATAAAAGTTTAATAAAGCAATCTGCACCAATTACTGGGATAAGAGCTGTAGGAAGTTTTGTTCAACCTCTTGTTGCATTTATGATTCCAAATAGACTTGTTAAGCTTGGATATACAAATACACAAGCTTTGAGTATTTATGGAATTGCTGTCGGAATGACTTTACCTTTGTTATATTTGCCAAATACCTTAATAGGTTCTTTGTCAACGGCACTAATTCCTGATATATCTATGGCAGTTGCAGAAAATAATACAAATCATATTGAAAAAAGAATACAATCTTCATTAACTTTTTCAATTTTTGTTTCTTCAATAGCTGTTCCTGTTTATATTGGTTTGGGTGAAATGATAGGGCAATTTTTATATGCAGATATTCTTAGTGGAACACTTCTTATGAAATCAGCATGGATTATGATTCCAATGGGGATTACAAATATAACTTCAGCTCTTTTAAATTCACTTGGGTATGAAATAAAATCTTTCGTAAATTATATTTGTGGTGCTCTTGCAATGTTTTTATGTATATGGTTTTTAACTTCTTTTGCAGGGATTAATGCATTAGCAATTGGTCTTGGATTATGTGCAATTATAACATCATTTTTGAATATAAGAATGTTAAAACAAAAAACAAAAGTAAGTATAAATATTTTAAAACCATTAATAAAAATTGTTTTGATTATCTTGCCGTGTTCTGCATTAACTTCATTTGTTGGAAGTCTTTTAAGTTTTATTTTTCCAACATTTATAGTTCTTATTTTAGCGGGAATGATTTCTGTAATTACGTTTATTTTGTTATGCATAATTTTTAATATTGTTGATATTTCTAGTTATTATGTTGCAATAAAAAATAAACTTAAATTCAAGAAAAATAAGGTAAAATCTTAAAAAAATACTAAAAATATAGAAAAATAATGCATTTTTTTATATTTTTTTTTATTTTGATTATAATAAAGATATGTTTACAATTGTTATAAGAGTTATTATTATTTATTTAGTTGTTTTGTTTTTATATAGGGTTATGGGTAAAAGACAGATTGGAGAAATGCAACCATTTGAACTTGTTTTAACTTTAATTATTGCTGACCTTGCAACTATTCCTATGGCAGAAGTTAATATTCCTGTTTTGCATGGAATTGTTCCTCTTTTAACACTTTTTATTTTACATACTATATTAATTTTTGCAAGTCAAAAAAGTGATAGTTTGAATAGAGTTATTTGTGGAAAACCTGTTATTGTTATTAATCCAAAAGGAATAGATTATAAAGCGTTGAAAGCATTAAATATTTCTATTGATGATATCTTTGAAGCAATGAGAGGTTGTGGATATTTTAAATTGGAACAAGTTCAATATGCAATTATGGAAACAACAGGAAAAATGAGTATTATGCCTAAAAGTGGTTGTGCTCCGGTAACAAATGAAGATTTAAAATTAAAAGTTCAAGAAGCTGCATTGCCGATAAATATAATAAGCGAAGGAAAGGTGTTGAAAGATAATTTAAAAATCGCAAGAATCAGTTTAGACGAAATAATGAAAGAGATAGAAAAGTTAGGTGTAAAAAAAATAAATGATATATTAATTTTAACTATTGATAAAAATGGGGAAGGTTTTTTACAAAAAAAGTATGGAGAATATTCAACCTTTCAAATGGAAATGAAAGGAGAATAAAATTATGAAACCTTGGTTTAGATATTTTTCATTTTTTCTTATTCTTGGGATTTTAATTGCAGTATCAATTATTGAAGATAAAATTGTTTCAAATTCTTTGATAAAAGTAAACGATTATTGTTTTGAAATTGAAAATGCAATTTCTGAAGATGGTAAAATAAAAAATATGGATATGGTGATGCTTGTTGATAATCTTGAATATGAATGGAAAGAAAATGAAGATTCAATGTGCTTTATGGTTAATCATAAAAGTATTCAAGAAATAGGTGTTGAAATTTCAAAAATGAAATCATATCTTGCAGGAGATGATGTAAAAGAGTTTAAAGCATCTTTGGAACTTATAAAATTTTATACACATTCATATTTGCATTTTATGGGAGCTAGTTGGCATAATGTTTTATAAAAAAATCACTTCAAACGAAGTGATTTTTATTTTTACCAAATCTTTTCTTTTTTTCTTTGAACAATAAGTGTAATAATAAGTCCGATTATAATTAATCCACATACTACACCGATTGATATATAAATTATAGTTGGAGTAATCCATTGTTTAGTTGTTACAACTTCAATGCTATTGCTTTTTATATTAGTTCCGTCAATTTTGCAATATACATTCCAAGTTCCTTCAAGACCATTACTATCAAAATAGAAAGATTGTCCGGTTTGTTCAACATTTTCCCAAATATAATTATAGTTTTCAGGTTTATCCATAGATTGATGGTCGGCTTGAGTTAAAACATATTTATTTCCATCTTTTGATTCTCCGATAACATACCAATGAATTTTTGAACTTTCAATATAATTAAAATCATTTGTTGTAATCATAAATTCGTATGCAGTTAAAAGAGAATTTGATTTTGTAACATAATAAGCAATTTCTGGGGTAACATTATCAGGTATTTCGTCTGGAAGAATTGCAAAGTAGTAAACGATAACATCATTTGTTCCATTAAAGTTAATTGCAAACTTATAAAGACCATAACCATAACCAACAGTTGAAGTGTTTGTTGTTGAGTTTTCGTCTATACCATAGTTTATTGAATGAGTGATTATATTTTGTTGAGTATCGATTTCCATATCTTCAATATCATACAAAACTTCTGAAGGTTGCATTGCATCAAAGTTTCCATCTTCTAAAACAGATGATTTGATGTAGTAAGAATTAAAAGAATAACTGGTGCTACTTGAAGGGAATCTAAGTTCAAAATTTAATCTATATAAATCAGACCAATTAAAAACATAGTATTCAATAGTTGTATCGTTAGCAAGAGTAGCTGAAACAGTATTGAATTCCAAGTTGCCACCAAGTCTTGAATTTGCAGTTACATCAAGAGAGGTTTCTCCATATTCTTTGCTTACTTCAGTTTTAGAACTCGCAGCACTAACAAAATTTGGTGCAGTACTAAAAGAAAAAGGTGCTATGCAAAACATTAACATTGCACAGATCAATAGACAAAATCTAAATAAATTACTTTTATTATTTTTTATACTTTTTTTCATCATATATAGATTTTACCATAAATTTTAAAATTATAAAAATAAAATCATAAAAATTTTAAATACTTTTTTTATTGTTGACAAAAAATTATAAAGAATTTATAATATTTTCATACAAAATAGGGATGGGAAAGGTATGGAAATTATAAATAATACAATAAATTTTGATTTTGACATCAAACAAAAAGGGTTTGAAGATAAGAGTGTAATTGATGTAAATACAATTATTTCAAGAGAAAGTTATGATTGGATCAATGATGAAACATTAGTTGTTGTTATAAAGGTTTCTGAAAGTAATCTTGGAAGAAACAGTAGTGGTTTAGAAATTTGTGGAAAAACAATGCTTGATTGGGTGTTGTTGTCAAGTTCAGGTTGTGAACAAAAAGTTATTGATGAACCTTCTGAAGAAGAATTTTTAAATACAATAAAAATGATTGCAAATGAAAAACCTTTTGTTGCAGTTTTTTATTCTGATACACCATTGATTCAAAAGAAAACATTTTATCAAATTATGGACTTTTTTAGTAAGAGTAATACAAATGTCTTAAAACTTTTACGTGGATATGTTTTTCGAACAAAATATTTACAAATGATGAATTCAATTTTTTCACCACGTCAAGAAGATTTTAATGTTGAAGAATTTACTCTTGTTAACAATTCTCAAAAATTAAACAATGCATTTAAGGTTTTAAATGAAAGAATTTTGAATTATCACAAACAAAACAACACTGTGATTTTTGGTGAAGAAACTGTGTTTATTGATGCTGATGTTGAAATTGAAAGTGGGGTAACAATCTATCCTAACAATGTTTTGAAAGGTCAATCTTATATTGGAAAAAATGTAACACTTGAAAGTGGTAATATAATTAGTGATACTCTTGTTTGTGATAACTCAACTATCATTGCAAGTTATCTTGAAAAAAGCAAAGTCTCAGCAGGAAAAACTGTTGGACCATTTGTAAAAGCATTCAATGAAAATATTTAGAGGAAAATATGATTATAGTTGTTGGACTTGGAAATTTTGGAAAAGAATATGACAAAACTTATCACAATATGGGGTTTATGGCAATAGATAAATTTGCAGAAAAATTGGGCTGTAATTTTTCAAAAAAAGATTTCAAATCTTTGGTTGCTGAAGGAAGATTTAATGGAGAAAAAATTCTTTTAGCAAAACCTCAAACTTATATGAATTTAAGTGGTGAAGCTGTTGTTCTTTTGAAGAAAAAATTTAAAGATGCAAGAATAATTGTTCTTGTTGATTGTATTGATATAAAGAAAGGTGAAGTTCGTTATAGAGAAAAAGGAAGTGCGGGAACTCATAATGGACTTAGAAATATTGTGTCATATATCGGAGAAGATTTTGAAAGAATTAAAATTGGAATCGGTAGAGATGAAAGTATGGATTTGAAAGATTTTGTATTATCAAAAGTTGATATGAATTTCTTTGATGAAGTGCTTGATAATGCTGTTAATGTTTTGGTGGAGAAAATATCAAAATGAATAAAATTTTAAATTTTTTAAAAGAAGCAAAATTTACAAATTATAAAACATTTAGTGGATTACAAGAAGGAGAAAAAAGTTTGATTGCAAGTATGAAATCAAACTTTATTTATGTATGTCCAAATTTTGTTTTAGCGAGTAGATTAAAGCGTGCTTTTGAGGCTTTAGGAAAGAAGGTTGAAATTATTTCGAGTGGTAGAGAAAATGATCAGGAAAATGATAAAAATCTCTACTCTTTTATTAGTGCTGTTTTTAAATTAAGAAACAAAAAAATTGATGGAATAATCATCTTACCATCAGGGGTTACAACGAAGTTTGATAAATCAATTTTTGATAATGTTCTTTCATTAAAATTAGAACAAGAAATTACATTTGATGATATTCAAACTTATCTTGTTTCAAAGGGGTATGAAAGAGTTGATATTGTATCGCTTGAAGGGGAATATGCCATAAGAGGAGATATCCTTGATATCTTTTCAATTGGAGAAGAAAAACCGTTTAGAATAGAATTTTTTGACGATATTATTGAAAAAATTAGCATTTTTGACCTTTTTTCAATGAAATCTGAGACTTTTTTAGATAATATTTCAATTTCTCCAGCAATTTTGAAAGTTGGAGAAGACGATATTACATCAATTTGTGATGATGTAATTATAGACGAAACAAAGAAGATTGAAAGTGAAATTCAGCTATTAAAAAGAAGTCAAAAAGAACTTTCTTTTTATGATGAAAAAATGTTTATTAGTTTTGAAAAAATTGTTGAAAAATCAAGTCTTATTTTTGATAATTTTGGAGAGTTTGATTATGACAATATAACCATTGGTCATACTAGTTATGTTGTTGATTTTATTAAGCTTTTAAATGATATAAAAATGTATAAAAGTTCAGACCATGCAGTGTGTCTTTTTGGTGATGAAAAATCAGCTAAAAGACTTGGTGATTTTTTGTCAGAAAACTATGTGAATTTTTATTATCTTGATAAAGTAGAAAAAATTGAAAGAGGTAAAATTTATATTTGTAAAAAACAATATCCTTATTCTTTTTCTTTCTTAAATGAAGGCTTTATTGGTATAGGTGCTGATGATTTATTTAAAAATAATCAAAGCGAATTTTCAAAGACAAAACATAATGTATTTTATTTACCAAAAATAAATGATTATGTTGTTCACTCATTTCATGGAATTGGAAAATGTGTTGATATTGTTCGTATGAAATTATCTGATTATGAAAAAGATTATTTCATTATTGAATACAAAAATGGTGGGCTATTATATTTGCCATCAGAACAAGCAAATCTTCTCTCTGCTTATCTTGGTGGAGATAAACAACCAAAACTTAATAATCTTGGTTCTCTTGAATTTACAAAATTAAAACAAAGGGTAAAAGAGGGATTAAAGGAACTTGCATTTAATCTTGCTGAGGTTTATAAAGAAAGACAAAATTCAAAAGGTTATATTTATGAAAAAGATGAAATTCTAGATCAAGCTTTTGATGAAAAATTTCCATTTCAAGTTACTGTTGATCAAGCGAAAGCTATCAAAGATATTCAAGATGATATGCATGGTACAAAAATTATGGACAGGCTTATTTGTGGCGATGTTGGTTTTGGAAAAACGGAAGTTGCATTTAGAGCTTGCTTTACTGCTGCTTATAACGGAAAACAAGTTGCTTTTCTTTGTCCGACAACAATTTTGTCAGAACAACATTACAGAAACTGTAAAGAAAGAATGAAAGACTTTATGGTTAAAGTTGAAGTAATAAACAGATTTAAAACACAAAGGCAAATTGATGATATTTTAAGAAGATTAAAAGATGGAAAAATTGATATTTTGATTGGGACTCATAGATTACTTAGTTCTCAAGTTCAGTTTAAAGATCTTGGATTGTTAGTTTTAGATGAGGAGCAAAGGTTTGGGGTGTCAGATAAAGAAAAAATAAAAAATATCAAAAGAAATATTGATGTGTTGACTTTATCTGCAACTCCAATTCCAAGAACATTGCATATGTCATTGTCTGGAATTAGAGATATTAGTATAATTGCAACTCCACCAAAAGAAAGGTTACCAATTCAAACTTATGTTTGTGAATATCAAGATCAACTTTTAAAAGATGTAATTAATAGGGAAATTTCAAGAGGTGGAAAAGTATTTATTATTTACAATAGAGTTAGCACAATTTATGAATTTTCAGGATTCGTTTCTGGTCTTGTTCCAAATGCGACTGTAGGAGTTGCACATGGTCAGATGGCAGAAAGGGAGCTTGAAAAAGTTATAACTGATCTTTATGATGGTAAATTTAATGTTTTAATTTCAACAACTCTTATTGAAAATGGAATTGATTTACCATCAGCTAATACTCTTTTTGTTGTTGATTGTGATCAACTTGGACTTTCTCAACTTTATCAAATTAGAGGAAGAATAGGTCGTGGAGACAAACTTGCTTATGCATATTTGACATATACAAAAGATAAAATTCTTACTGATGACGCATATAAGCGTCTTGATGCTATAAAAGAATTTAGAGAACTTGGTAGTGGTTTTAAAATTGCTATGAGGGATCTAGAAATTAGAGGTGCAGGTAATATTTTAGGTAAAGAACAACATGGACATCTAGAAAAAGTTGGTTATGATATGTATGTAAAACTTTTAGATGAATCAGTTCAAGAACTTCAAGGTAAGAAAGTTAAAGAGCAGAGAGAGATTAAAATTGATATTCCTCTTGATGCTTATATTTCAGAAGATTATATTACTTCTTCAGAAGAAAGAATTGTTTTCTACTCAAAAATAAGTGAAATAGACTCTTTTGAAAGTTATAAAGATGTACTATTAAGTTTAAGTGATGCTTTTGGTGTTGTTCCTTTGGAAGTTGAAAATTTATGTAAAATTGCATTTTTAAAAAATATAGCTTCTGAATTTGGAGTTAAGAGAATAAAAACAGGACTTAATGAAATAAATGTTTATTTGTATAAATGTGAGGAAATAATTGATAAAAGATTGTCATTACTTTTAAATAAATATAGTGCTAGACTTAGTTTTGAAGAGGTACCTGTTATAAAAATAGAGTTAGGTGAAAATAATAGAAAGAAAATTGATTTGTTAATTAATTTATTTAACGAAGCTATAACCAGTGAGGAAAAATAAATAAAATTTGAAAAAATTAATAAATCACTTGTCTTTTTGTATTATATTATTATATAATTATCAAGAATTTATTTAATAAAAGGTGGAAAACATGAAGAAAAAGATTGTTGCTCTTTTAATGTGTTTTATGATGTGTTTATCAATCATTACAGGTTGTTCATTGATTACTAGAAACAATGCAAAATATTACGCACAAGTAGTTGCAAAAATTGAATATTCAGATGGTAAAGTTATTGAAATCACAAAGAAAGATTTACTTTCAGGTTACAATAGTTTTGGTTATAATTTTACTCAAAACAATCAAATGTCTTTAGAAGATTCAATGACAAGAACATTAGATTCTTTGGTGGCAAAACATTTAACTATTGAAGCTGTAAAAGAAGAACTTGGAAAAAATTATCTTGATGATAATGAAAAAACTTATCTTTGGGATCAAACTTATGATTCAATTCTTAATAACTTAAAAACATATTACAAAGAAATAGATAAAACTTCAGATAAAGAAGATGATGAAAATTCAGACAATACAACAGGCTCAACATCAAATACTTTTGAAAAACAAGCTAGACTTGTTTATGACAGTGAAAAGGGTACTTACTCAATTTATAAAACATCAACTGATGAAACTATAAAAGAATCATATGAAGCTAGATATAAAACTATAAAAAACAAAAAGGGAAAAGAATATTCTCAAGTTGTTGATTATAATTTTAAAGATGCAAAAGGAAATTATATTTTCAAAGATATTCTTTTTGAAAAAGTACAAGATTTAGTTAATACATCAACAAACTGGAAAAAATCTTATACAAAATATATTAAAGCATTAAAAGAAAGCGAAAGAGATTTAGGTTTATCAACAGTAAATACAGAAATGTTCTATCGTGAAATGGACAGAATTTATAAAGTTGTATATGAAAACTATATGGTTCAAAAATATGAAACTTTATATAATAAATCATTAGGAAAAGATGCAACTTTTTCAAATATTTCAATTAATTCTATTTTAGATGCATATTCATTGAAAGTTCGTCAAGCTTATACTAAATATGAAGTTTTACAAAGTTCAGATTATGATTCAAGTATGAAAGATAGTATTGCTTCAATGTATTACTATAAAAATTCTGGTACAAAATATTTCTATGTTTCAAGTATTTTTATGGAATTTAATACAGATACTAAAGCAGCTTATGACGCTTTACAAGAAAATAAAGGCAAATGGTCTGAACAAAAATATCAAGATGAATTAGATTCTTTAAAATCAATGATGGTTGCAAATGAACATGATAAAGAGGGAAATAAAACTGGTGAAACAATATCAGCAACAACACTTCTTTCAGATATTACAACACGTCTTCCAAAATCTTTAGATACATCAGATATGTCTGAAGATGAATTAAATGAATATTATTATTCATTAGGTATTGATAGAGCTGGACATTTCAAAGAATATATTGATTTATATAACGAAGATGAAACTGTAAAAACTGCAACAAACAATTATGTTGTAGGTCTTGATCAAAATGGAAAATCTGTTTTCGGTTCAAATTTATCTCAAGAATATGCTGATGCTGCAATAAAATTATATAACAATGGAAATGCAGTTATGGGTGATGTTCTTAATGAACTTGTTTTCACAGAAAAGGGTGCATATATTCTTTTCTATGCTGGTGAAATTGAAAATTTATTTACAGGAATTGATGAAAACTTTGATTTAACTTCAAATCCAAATGCGATATCAGTTTTAGATAGTAGAAGAATAAATATCTTTAACAAAAAAACATGGTTTGATTCAATATATGAAACTCTTGCAACTGACGATTATTCAATATTTGAAAATATGAATATTGATACTTTAAAACAAGATGTAAAAATCACATATATTAAGTCAGCATATAAAGATTTGTATAAAAAGAAATAGAAACTTGAATATTCAAGTTTCTTTTTTTATAAAATTATACTTTATTAAAGAATAGTTTTTCTTTATTTGTTTGACAATATATTATATATTTGATAAAATTAAAGCATGCCTAAAAAGAAAAAGGAAGCAATAGAAGAAAAAGTTGAAATTAATCCAAATGTAGAGGAATCTAATTTGGATAATTTATCGTTGCAAGAAAATCCTGAGGTTAATAATAATCTTGAAGTTCAAGAAAATTCTGAAGTTCAAAAGGATTTTGAAAAACTTGAAAGTCCCGAAAGAATTGAGATGAATAATCAAAAAATAGATGAGGCGACTGAAGAGGTTAAAGGTTCGAAGACTAAAAGAAAAAAAATAATAAAATTTTTGTTATTTTTTGTAAATATTGGTGTTGTAATTGGTATATTATTTTGGAACTTAAAATCAAGTAAAGATTTTACATCTATTTTAGAAATAAATATTAATTATGAATATTTAGCTATAATTGTTTTACTTTTAGTTATTTATATATTCTTAGATGTTTTTCCTGTTTCGTATCTTATACGAAAAGTTGCAAAAAGACCAAGGTGGGCATTAAGTTATAAATCAGTTGCTATGCTTAGATATTACGATGCTGTTACACCTCTTTCAACAGGTGGACAACCATTTATGATTGTATATCTAATTTCAAGAGATATCCCTGCAACAACTGCTGTTAGTATTCCTATTTCAAAATTAATATTCCAACAAATTTGTTGGTTGTTGTTATCAGGAACTTGTCTTGTTATTTCTCTTGTAACAAAAAGTGCTTCATCTTTCGTTGGAGTTGCTAGTATAATTGGTTTCTCATTAGCAGCTATTGTATGTTTAGCAACATTGTTTTTATCATTGAGTAAAAAATCTCACAAGGTTATGAATTGGGGATTGAAAGTTCTTCATAAAATGAAGATAATAAAAAATTTTGATAAAGCACAAACAAAATTAACAAATTTTGTTAATAATTACCAAAATATTATGGTTGATTATGCAAATTCAAAATTAGATACTTTTGTTATGTTCTTTACTCATATGGCAAGATATATAATTTTATATTCAATTCCTTTCTTTATTTATTGTACATTAATAGGCTTCAATTCTACTGTTTATACAGAGCTTTTTATGTATTCAGTACTTATTGAACTTGCTGCATCATTTATTCCACTTCCTGGTGGAACAGGTATGAATGAAATATCTTTTACATTTATATTTTCAACTTATTTTGGTGGAGCAACATTCTGGGCGTTACTTTTGTGGAGAACAATTTGTTATTATTATAACTTAATTCAAGGTATCTTGGTTATAATTTATGATACTTTGTATGGTAATAGAAAATACAAATGGGTTCAAAAATCAAGAGCTTTGCAATATGAAAGTCAAATATTCAAACAACAAGAAATTGATAAATTTAGAAGTGATAGAAATAAAAGAAGAAAAAGAAATGCAAAGTAAATTTATTGTATAAAAGAAAAACCACATGCGAAAACTAAATTCATGGAGTTATTATGAAAAAAGATAAAACTTATTATGGATTTTTGTTTACAATTGTGGTTCTTTTTATTTTACTTGGAATTTCAATTTATTTAGGAATGAGTGGTTGGTTTTATTCGATAAGTAGTACTGATGCAGATATTGATTTGATGCTCGGAAAAAAGGTTGTTGTTGCTGTTGAACCAAATCAAACTTCAGCTGTATCGTTTGGATTAAAAGGTGAATATATCCCACATGAAAAATTAACTCAAACCATAAAAATTAATGCTGAAAATTTAAACAAAGATGTTTATATTAGAGTAAAAGGTTTTTTGTTTAATTCTCAAAATAATATATCAGAAATTGAGTTTGAAACGACTGAAAATTGGATTTATGATGATGGCTACTATTATTTCACAGATTTATTAAAAGGGGGAAATAATATCACTTTTTCTTCAAATGTTATAGTTCCGGATAATGTAGTGTTAAGAAGTGATAAATCATATCTTGTTACAGTTGTTGTGGAGGCTTTGGATACTTCTTTTGATTCAGAATTAATTTGGGGTAAAATTTTAATTTAATTTACTAGACTTTATTTAAAAAATTATGTAAAATATATAAGTAATAATTTAAAAAATTTATTTATAAAAATTTTGTAAATATAAAAATAAAGATAAAAGGAGTAAATTATGGAAAATAGACCACCAGTACCACCAAGACCACCTTTTGGTAATAATCCTTCGGCTCAAAGACCTGGGGGAGCACCTCCACGTCCTCAACCTGCACCAAGTCCAAAAGCACCGGTTTCAACACCAAAAGAACCTGTAACTAATGTACCTCCAAAAGTACCGGTGAATAATGTACCTCCAAAAACTCCTACAACTAATGTACCTCCAAAGGCTCCAGCAAATAATATGCCACCAAAGTCTCCGGTACAAGATAATGTTCCAAAGGTGCCAGAACAAAGTAATCTTCCACCGAAGGAAAATGATGCTGAAGTTAAAAAGCCAGTTGCTCCTCCAAAACCTCAAGAGGCGCCAAAAACACCATCTTTACCTCCAAAGCAAGGAGAACAACAAGATGAACAAAAAGAGCCTTCTTTACCACCAAAACAAGAGGTAAAGCAAGAAGAAGAAAAAACTGAACAAAATAATAATTTACCAAATAGGAATCCAATTCCAGAAAATAAAAAACCTAAAAAAGAGGTTAAAAAAGAAGAATCTAAAAAACCTGAAAAGAAACAAAAGGAAAAGGTTAAAAAAGAAAGAAAACCTCTTCCAAAAGGGTTAAAAAGAACATTGCTTATTTTTTCAGAAATAGCAGCTATAGCAGCTGTTGTGATATTACTTTTCTTGATGTTAAAATAATAATTCATCAAAAAAGTAACAGATTTTATAAAAAAAACTTAAATTTTTATTAAAAAATGACAACAATTTTCAATATGAAGAGAATTGTTGTTTTTTTTATGATGGTTATTTTTTTGATTGTTCTTCCTTTTGACAAGCAAAGTTTTTTATCTTTATATAAATTAAATAATACAAAACAAGTATGCTTTGTATGTGAAAATTATGAAGGGGTAAATATTGATTTAGTTGAAAATGTAACAGAAAACGGAGGGATTAAATATCTTTACACATCAAAAGAAAAAGCTTTGCTTTTGAGTAAAGAGTTAAGGTATAATTCGGTCCAATTTTATATGGAAAATATTAGTTTATCAAAATTGGAAAATGAATTAGATTTAACAACATTAAAAGTTCAAAATTTAAACGAAACAATTGTTATTTATGGATACTCTTCTTTTTATTCTGATTTTATATATATGGATAACAAAAAAGTTAATGTTCAACTTGCAATAAAAGATGATGATATAATTGCTGGATTTCCTTTGATTGTGACAGGTTTTTAAATTTTTGTATAAAAAAAATGTTTTTGTCAATAAATCATTTAGGAGGTAAAAATGAGTAAATTTAAAGAAGGAAAAATTGGAAATTTTTTGAAAAAATCAGGTAAGTATATCATAGCTATTACGCTTGCTGTAGCAATTGCTTCTGCAATTGGAGTTACTGCGGCAGTATCATCAAATAATCAAAATAATAATACAAATATTAGTAACGAAGAAGTCCCTGTTTCTAGTCAAAAAATTGTGTTTGGTTTGCCGATGAATAATTGTAAAATTTTAAATGATTATTTTGATAATGAACTGGTATATAATTCTTCAATGAATGAGTGGTCAGTCCATTTAGGTATGGATATTTCTTCAGAAGATTTATCTGTTTTTTCAGTAGCAGATGGAACTGTAAAGAGTGTTGATTATGATAGTCTTTCAGGATATTCTGTTGAAGTTGAACATAAAGATGGTTTTGTTTCAGTTTATTCATCTCTTGCAGAAAATGTAAAAGTTAAAGTAGGAGATAGTGTAAAAATTGGAACAAAATTAGGTGAGGCTTCAACGACATCTGGTATAGAAGGTGGTCAAGATTCTCATGTTCATTTTTCACTTTATTTAAATGATAAAGAAGTTGATCCAAACAATTATCTTGAATTTTCTAATAAATAATTAAAAAAATTAAGGTTTTTTTCGTAAAAATCCTTAATTTTTTTATTTTTTTAAATATTTGGTAAATTTTATTATTTAAAAAAATATAATAAAAATTATTTTGAAATTGAGATAATTTTTTGTTATAATATTAATAACGGAGGGAAAAATGATTAAAGAAAAAATTAAAAATTTTATTGGAGAACAATTAGGAATTAATCCATCAGAAATTTCTGATGATGCAAATATAGTTGAAGATCTTGGAGCCGATTCTCTTGATATTGCAGAACTTTTGATGACATTAGAAGATGAATATGGAATCTTAATTCCGGAAGAAAAAATTAATGATATGAAAACTATTTCAAAGATTGAAGAAATTATTTCTACATTAGTTGAAGAACAATAAAAACAGATAAATTTTTATCTGTTTTTTATTTTCATTATTTTTTAATTTTTGATATATTTCGTCAATTTTCTTCATATTTTGATATTGGAGGGAATTGTGAGAAATGACATTGAAAAAAGAATATTAGATATATCAGAGTATATCAAAAAAACACGTTGTACAATTAGAGAAGCTGCAAAGATTTTTAATGTAAGTAAAAGTACTGTTCATTGTGATGTTTCGACAAGATTAAAAAAATATAATTTGTCTCTTTATAATGAAGTTCAAAATATCTTACAACAAAATTTTTTAGAAAAACATATTAGAGGTGGTCAATCTACCAAACTTAAATATATGCTAAAGATGAAACAAAAATAATTTAAAAATGTTTATAGAAAAAGAGTATTAAAAAATATTCTTTTTTTTTATTTAAAATTGTTGAGTAATATTGCTTTAAAAATTTAATTATTTATTTTTGTATGATATAATACTTACAAGTGAAAATTACAGGAGAAAAAATGAAAGAAAAGGTATTTAAAAAATCTAAAAGTGAAAAACGTGGTTTAAAGTTGTTGGATATGAATTATAAAAATATTTTGTCAGTTGGGATAAGTACAGGTGGGTCTGCAGAGATAATGATGGCAAAAATTTGTCCTAATGCAAAAATTATTGCGACAACAATTGATGAGAAAGGATTGAAATTTAGTAATGAGCAAATTTTAAAATATGAATTAAATCAACAGATAGAAACTAAAATTGAAGATATAAGTAAAAAAACTAATTATGAAAACAATTACTTTGATTTTGTTTATGCTAGATTGGTTTTACATTATTTAGATAAAAAACAGTTAGAAGATGCGTTGTGTGAAATTTATAGAATATTAAAACCAGAAGGAAAGTTCTTTATTGTTGCAAGATCAAAAGATGAATGGGAATTAAAAATTCCGGGAGCAATAATAAATTATGATCCAGAAACAAATTTAACAACGTACCATAATCAATCTAATACGATAGATAAACGTCAATTTTTATCAAAGGAAGAATTTTGTAGTCAATTAGAGAAATATAATTTTAAAATTTTAAGATCTAAGGCATACAAAGAGTATTTGTATACCGATTATCAAAGAACTATTAGGTCAAAAAAGGCTAATTCTCTCATAGAAATTGTTGTGAAAAAGTAAATGGTTAAAAAATGCTTAAATAATATTGTATTTAAGTGTTTTTTTATTTTAAAAATAAAGTTTGATTTTGCCTTATTTTATTTGACTTATAAACTATTTATTTTTATAATATATTTGTATATATTTATATATATACAAAAATTTAATCAAAAAATATTGTTAAATTTTGATATTTAGCAAATATTAAAGTGAGGGATTTATGAAAAAAATATTCTTTCCATTATTAAGCTTAGTTTTATTTTTCTGTGGGATATTTGTTTCTGCTTGTGGCAAGTCAGAGATTTCTCTTTCATTGAGTGAATCTGAGGTGTCTATTTATACAAATGACCCAAATGAAGAAAACTACAAATCTGCGACAATTACTGTCGATGTGGAAAATAGCTCTGCGGGAATAACTGCAAATGTGTCAAGTTCTTATGAGAACATTCTTTCTACATCTGTGTCAAAGGTTTCTAAAAACTCATATGAGGTAGAAATAAAATCTGTAAATGATGAAGCATTGACTTCAACAGGGGCAGATGTTATTATCAAGTCTTTAGAAGGAAACTGTGAAGAAACAGTTAAAGTTTTTGTGTATGCAAAAGTTTTATCTATGTCTGAAAAAGATGAACAAACAACTGATAATAAGACAAACTTCTATCTTATTAAAGGTCTTGATAATCAAGAATTAAATCCTGATACATATATTTCATTTAACCCAAGTTATAGTAATATAAAAGATATAACTTGGTCTTTATTTGATGAAGAAACTAAAGGTGTTACCATTAATGATAACAAAATTTCTGTTTCTTCAGATTATGCTGAAACAACATTAAAACTTATGGCAACATCAAATGTAGATCCAGAAGTGTATACTACAGATGGTGTTAATTTTGCTATCATTGATGATTTTAATATTGATTCATTTGTTACTGAAGAAGGTGGCAGTGTTTATGATACTTCACTTTCAAATCCAATCAATCTTGGAATTAATCAAGGACAAACTCATACAGTATTAACTTTAAATATCGAAGCAAATTATGATATTGAAGATATTGATACTGATAACTATGAATTGTTCTTTGCTGATACAAATGAAAAAATTACAAATCCTAATGATTATTTACAAATCTCTCAAACAACTAACCATGAAGGCTCATCTAAACAATTTACAATTACATTAGATGCAAATGGTGTTAATATTTCTGGTAACTTAAAAATTAGATTTAAGATTAGTTATAAAGACTACAATCATGTTAAATATGCAGACTGTTATATTTCAACATTCTCAGTTGTAACAGAAGTTGATGTAACTGATAAAAAAGGTTTTAGAGTAAATGATCCTGTTGATATTTTCTCTAGTTATGTTCAAGGTTATGGTGAAGAATTTAATGTTACATTAAGTCCAAATGATGTTCCTATAAAAAATGCTACTTATAATATCATTATCGATACTATAGCATCAAATCTTGATATCAACAATTATAATTTGGATGATTATTTAATGTTCTTTAATAATAATGGACTTCAAATTAATTTCCAAAGAATAGAAAATTCAACTCAATTTATTACAAGAACTCCTCTTGCAAGAGATACAAGAATTTATGCTAAAGCAGGAGCTAGAGCAACTATAAATGAAAATATTCAAGTTCAATTTGTTTCTACTCAAAATGTTACTGCAAAGAAAATAATTGAAATGAATTTATATTCAGTTACAGAAGGAAGTATTCTTCCAATTGATACTGAAAATAGTTTTGTTACAGATTCATTAGAAAATGTAGAAGAAGCTGTTTACTTAAAAGATTTTGACACAACAAGTGGAAATTATGAAATTAATCTTTCAGCTGTAGAAGAAAGTAAAAAATATGTTGTTGTTAAAATTTTAGGTTCAAGTTCATTGAACGGATTAAGTATTACTAAAGGAAATAATATTTTTAATATTAGTGAACTTAACGAAATTACAAACAATATTAAAGATGAAAATAATAATGAAACTTATGTTATAGCTTCTTTTGAAGTATCTTTAAAAACATTAAATATTGAAGATAGTATTACTATCGAAATAAATCATATTAACGGAAGTGAATTACAAATACCATTCAATG
This sequence comes from Clostridia bacterium, assembly GCA_017464845.1. GTDB lineage: Bacteria > Bacillota > Clostridia > Christensenellales > UBA1242 > Caccovivens. The sequence goes on along the minus strand of JAFTYD010000008.1, from coordinate 8,367 downwards.
TAAGATCATTCTTCCCAATTGATGATGGTGTTAGTGTTGGTTATGAAAAATCAGTTAACATTGCACAATCTTCAACAACTACACAATCTTATGCTTATTACTCAGAAAGTGGTGATGAACTTAATATAACAAATGATGATACTCTTTCTTCTTTAGTTGTTACATATGGTTCAACAATTTCTCTTGCTTATAATTCAACTGCAACAATTTCAAATGTTGAATATTATTATCTTGTAAAAAATGATGAAGCAAACTATGGAAAAGATTGGAGTGAAATTACAACAGATGATGCTGTAGTATTGTTATTAGAATATTTAAATCAAGAAAATGATTTGTTTACTGATAATACTCGCAATACTTTATATACCATTAAAAATGGAAACATGCTTGAAAGTTATAATAGCACTTCTAAATCATTCATTGTTTTAGTATTCACTGCATATGATGAAAATCATAATGAAGTTAAAATTTATAGATCATTCTATTATGAAGTTTATGTTCCTTTAAATAGATTATCATCTTCTGTTAAGGAAACAACTTTATATACTACAGAATCTTTAAGTAGTGTAGATTATAATAAAGCAAGTGTTGAAGTTAATATTAAATTAAGAAGTGATTCAAATAGTGTTACTTACACAGATATTTATGATTACTTTACATTTGAATCTGGAATTTCAGATTACAGACTTGATCGTGAAGATGAATTCTATAATTTCTCAAAAGGTTTTCAAGTTTTAGATAATGGAAATGTTTTAACAAATACATATTATATGATTAGTAATTTTAGAGTTACTTCTCAATATTTAAATTTTGTTATTACAGCTTTAACATTATCAAATCAACAATTTGTAAATGATAAATTAATGATTTCATATAATTGTTTCAATGTTTCTGTAACAACTCAAATTGATTTACATTTATTAAATGCTGATAGAGTTGAAAAACTTACTTGGGTAAATAAAACAGCAGATGGAAGTTTATACTTTGAAATTAATTCAACTAAAACAGAAATCCCTTTACAAATTTTAGTTGAACCTTCAAATGCTTATAATACTAGCGTTAGATATTTCTATAGTCCAATAAGTGGATTTAATAATGCAATTCAAATAGATGAAAAAACAGGTCTTGTTTCATTAAATAAAACAATAACTCAAGGGGGATATGGTTACTTATATATTCTTCCATATGACATGATAAAAACTGTAGATGGTATTCCACAAATTTTATATTATGTTGATGATGTTGCGACATATACTCCATTAAATGATATTTCATCTAAATTTGATACTATCGTTCAAACTAAATTTAAGAATAATGATAACGAAGAAATTAATGTAAGCGATTTAATGTTTAGAATATATGTTAGAATTGCAGATGGTTTATCAAAAACAACTGCTCTTAGAATATATTCAGAAAAAGATTTAAAGAACATTAATGAAAATTATCATTATGAAATTATGAATAGTATGACATTATCTAGTTGGGAATCAAAAAATATCAATGGTGGTATTTATGGATCAAAAGATAATGATGTAACTTTAACATTCTTAGAAACAGAATCTTTTGTAAATTCTCTTGGTGGTTATTTAGAAAATTTAACAATAAATGGTGTTGTAAAAGCTAATAATAGTTTAGACTATCAAGGTTTTGTTGTTAACGAAAACCATGGTCTTATTAAAGATATAAAAGTTGATGTTTATAACACAATTGGTGAAAATTATGCTACAAAAGCAAATGCTTCTATGTTAATTTCTGCAAGAAGTGATCTAACTTATGTAGGAGGTATTGCTGGTGTTAACTATGGTGAAATTAATTCAGTAAGAGTTGCTGGTCTTACAATTAAATCTACATATGATCAAATTGATTCAAATTTTGTAGGGGGTCTTGTTGGTTTAAACATTAATGATACTGAAGAGATTTGTGAACTTAATGAAGAAGTTTATGGAGAAAATTATAATATAACTTCTGGTTTAATCAAAAAATCTAATATTCAATTCTATACATTTGAAAATGATGGAACAGATGATCAATATTACAATTACTTACAAGGTAACTTAGTAGGTGCTATTGTTGGTCAAGCAAATATAAATTCAAAAATCGATGAATGTTATGCATATGCTTATCAAATTCCAGATGTTCTAGAAGAATTTGAAGCAATTGATCCTGCTGATGAGGATAAAGCAACAAAATACAATGAATTAGTTAAAAGATTAAATATATTGCGCTCAACAACAGATCCTAAAAATATTGGAGCTTTTGGTGCAGCAATAGATGAATCTGTAATTATTAATAATTCATTCTCTGTAGTTAATGTAAAAAATCATTCTACAAGTAATAAATTACCTAATATAAATAATAGTTATATTAGTTATTTAGAAATCTTAAGAGATGGAAATAATAAAATAACAGATCTTAAATATATGACAAATATTTATGTTCAAAAAGATCAATATGGTGTTAATGTTTTATGTAAAATTGAAAATACTACAGAATATGACGATGATGATAATCTTCTTTATAATGCATATAAATATCAATCAAATAATTGGGAAGAATATGAAAACGATAAGCAATTCACAATAGATGAAATCTTTACATATATATTAAATTCTAATATCGTTGTAAACGAAGAAACTCAAGAAGAATATCCTATTTGGATGAGAGAAAATGAAGATTTTAATATAAAATATGGTGAATTTGATAAAACAATGAATAATGGTTTACCATACTTATTTGGTGTACAACAAGATGCAATTGTAACAAATGAAGTTCTTATGCAACAATTTAGTACATTTGCAAATACTAAAAATTCTTTAGGAGTTCAATCTGAAACAGCACAAAATTATGGCATTTTATATTTCTATAATGTTAATGCAAGAATTACAGCTTCTGATGAAATTTCAACTTTAAAAAATTATAATACAATTTCATTTGGGGATTTATTTAATATTACTGGTGAACTTTCAAATAGTATTTATATATCTTCAAGTAACTCAACTATAGTAAGTGCAAATGTAAATTCTCTTACTTCAATTAGTACTTCAGGTAATACTACAATAAATCTTACTATAGGTTCAAAACAAAATTATAATATTAGACCAATAAGTATCGAAGTTTTAGTTATAAACTATATGGCTTCATTGGAAGCAAACTTAAATGGTTCAAAACTAAATGATAATGATAATGTAAATATTCAAGTTGGTAAAGATTTTTCAAAAGAAATAGTATTCTCTATTCCAAATGTTATATATTTAGGTAATAATTCAAATTCTTATTATCTTGTTTCAAATAATATTAATTTGGTTAATAGTAATATTGAAGGTGGAGTTGATTATACACCTTACTTAGATTTCTCAATTAATGGTATGACATTAAATGTTGAGGCATTGGCATTTACAGAAGAAAAATTATCTTCAAATGTAACAATAGATCTTGCTGGTTATGATTCTCAAATTTATGATAAATATCAAAAAGCAATCAATGAATATTTTACAAGAACTTTCAATTATGCTCCTTATCTTGGTGCAAGTAAGATTGATATTACTTCTCGTAAGTTAGCAATTAAGGCATCAACTTATGCATCAACAAAAATTACAATTTATACTGACAACCAAAATGATTCAATTTCAGTTGTTGGTTATGATAATGGTATTGATTTTGGAGTTGAACAAACATTATCTTCAACAAATAGTACAATTTCATTTATTAATGATAATATCGGTGTTGATATGTCATATACAAGAATTGTTGAAGAAGATGGTGATTCATATGTAATTACTTATAATATTCTTTTCTCAGTGAATAATCAATTTAAAACAACTATTACTTCACTTGAATTACTTAGATTTGTTTTTGAAGCTTCTTCAGTTTACAACTTAGAACCTTTGTCAGTAGATTTAAGTGTTGAAAAACAAGATATTGAAAATATTGATATTTCAAACAAAGTAATCAAATCTCAAAGTGTGAGAAATAATAGAACATATTATACAACTTGGAATTCTATGTCTAGTACAATTTCTCCAGGGGCTTCTTCAATTTTGTCTGTTGAAATAAGTCCAGAATATGCTTACTATGATTATTTCGATATCACTTATCAATCAGAAACTGGAAAGAGTGTTTCAATTTCTTTAGTAAATCACAATTCAAATTATGGATATTATGTTGTTTCAACAAATACTTCTCCATTAAATAATGGTCTTAGAATTACTCCAGATTTAGTTATTGGTTCATATAATTTTAAGATATTTGTTCCAACATCATTTAATTCAAATGAAACTGTAAAAATTTCATTAACTTTTGTAGATGTTAAAAATGATGTTACAGATTCAGTTTATTATTTCCTTAATGTAAATTACCTTAATGAAGCTGAAATTTTAGTTAATGATAAATCTTCAGCTTTAGTTGCAAAAGGAAATACTGCAACTGTAACTGTAAGAATGCAATATGATCAAGAATTGGATTCTTTGACATTACAAAATGTTATTAGTGGTGTAAGTTTATATGATGTTCAAGTTTCAGCTAATGAAGAAAAGAATGAAAGAATTTACACAGCAACATTAGGTATAAGTCTAACTCCTGTTCTTATGGGAGAAGATAGAGCAAGTACTGGTGATATATTTGTTGCAGCTTCTGTTTCAAGAGTAATAAATGGTGTTCTTGAAATGAAGACAACAAAAGTAAAGGTATCAATTGTTGACTTCAATATTGATGCAGAAAATATTACTGTTAAAAATTCAACAAAGACAACAACTTATCGTGGAAAAACATATGATTTATTTACAGGCTATGTTGGTCTTGATGAAATATTAGGATTCAATATTCCTCTTGATCCAGAAAGATATTATTCTTCTGATGCAGAAGATATTGAAATAATTGCTGAGTTGAATAAAAAGAGAGATGAATTCTCTAAAAACTATTACTATAGTGAACCAAATTCTGATTTTTATATAAATTATGAATTTAATGAAAGTGCAAATTGTTACGAAAAAGTTGAATTATATCAACAATTAAGATATGTTGAAAATGATGGAGTAACATCACATGCTATTTATAATTCAGTAAATAATTCATTTAATGACAATGATTTCTTTACTTTAAGTTATAGTGAAGAATTAAAAGCACTTGTTGTTTACGGTAATTTAACTGGCGAACAATTAATGATGCTTAGAACTATTGTTTATGTTAATGGAGAAAAACATATATACGATTATTACTTTGTAATAAAAATTGACATTTATACTGATGAAGATACTCCAGCTCCAATATTTACAGCAGAAGAGTTTTATGATATTCAAAACAACCAAGATGCTGGTGATTATATCTTAATGAATGATATTGTTCTTGATAAACATACTCCATTTAATACAGAAAAGATTAATAGTTTTGATGGTAACTCACATACTATTTTCTTGAATAGTTTTAATATGGGTGAAGAGGAATCATCAAGTTCAACATTGGATTTAGCTCTCTTTACTGAGATAAAATCAAATACAACATTAAAAAATCTTAGAGTAAATATTTACAATGGTGGAAAGATTACAATAGATATTTCAAAGAAATATTCAGTTGTTAATATTGCTGGATTAGCAGTTACTAACTCTGGTATTATTACAAATTGTGAAGTTGTATCTTTCTATGATAGTTTCTATAATATAAATAAAGAAGGTTCAGAAACAGGAATTGTAGTAAGATATATTAATGGTTCTGGTACTGGAAGTATAACCTTAAATGTAAATTCATCTATTCAAAGCAATGTTGCTGGTTTTGTTATTACAAATGCAACTGGAGCAAGTATTACAAACTCTAGAGTAGGTGGAGAAACATCTTATCGTGTAGGTGGAAAGACTTCTATAGGATCTTACTATTATACAAATAATGAACCATTAGAAAATTTCCATATTTTAGCACAAGGTTCTGTTGCAGGATTTGTGGTTAGTAACTCTGGAAAAATATCTTCATCTTATGTTGATAATGTTCAAATAACAAATAGTATTAATAATACACAATCAACAACTGCTGGTTTCGCTATAAGAAATAGCGATACAATTCAAACATCATATGTTGAAGGTGTTGAAAGCGAAGGTGAAGATAGAGATACCATGATTTTAGATGGTTCAACAATCACATCTATTGGTGAAGTCGCAGGTTTTGTACATACAAACTCAGGACTTGTTAAAAATAGTTATTCAAACATTTCTATCGTAAATGAAAGATCTCAAAGTAGATTATCATCTGGATTTGTTTATGTAAATGAAGGAAGATGTTATTTATGTTATTCTGCTTCATTAGTTGAAAAAGCAGATATTTCAGCAATGAATTTCTCAGGAATTTCTCCTTCTGGTGAGGATTTAAATACAGGAACAATTGAGTTATCATATTACTACTCAACATCTGGAAATACAGGCTCATCAACTCAAAGTAGTTACGATACAGGAGCTATAGAAATTTCTGTTAGAGGAGAAGAAGCAAAATCTTATCTTTATGGTTTTAGTTTCTCAACAGATCCATTTGGAAAAGATGGTATTTGGACAGTTGCTGATGAAAGAATTAATTTAATTTCAGCAAATAATATCTCAATTTCTAATAGATATATCATTTATAATGATGATAAAACTTATGTATTGCCTTATACAAAGTTAATTGATGAAATTTCAGGAAATATTATTGATACAAGTTATGGTTCTGAAAGAAATCCAATTATTGTAAGAAATGCAGAAGAATTTGCAGAGATTGTAGGCGAATCTACTTCTTCTGCAGTTGGAAGATTCTTTGATGATAACAATGTTTTTGGAAATTATAGATTTGTAAATAATATTAATTTTGCTGAACTTGATCAAAATGCAGAAGGAAATGTTGAAATTAAATCAACTACAAAAACTTTTGGTGCAAGAAATAAAGGTGAATCTGTTGGAGTTGGTAAACTTGATGGAAATGGTTTTGCTATTTCTAATATAAGTTTAGGAAGTTATGATTCTGTTAAAAACTTTGGTCTTTTTGCATCTTTAAATAATGCGACAATAGTCAACCTAGATCTTTCAATTTCTTCTATTAGAAATGCTAGAGCAGATATAGTTGGAGCACTAGCTGGTCTTGTAATTGACTCTGATTTGATTGCAATAAACATTTATGCAGAGGATACCGAAAGTGTAAATGTTCAAGGTAAAAACCTTGTTGGTGGACTTGTTGGTGCAGTATTTGGAGATAGTAGAATCGATGACGTTACAGTAAACGATATTTATGTTTGGTCAGATTTTATTGATAATGACAAAACAGAAAAAATTAGGGAAGCAAAATCTTCAAATGAAACATATTATGTTAGTGCAAATGCTGGGGCAGAAGGAAATGGTGCAATTGGTTATGAATTAAGAGAAAACATAAGTAGATCTTCTGAATTCTATAAATCAGTAAAAACATTATCTTATGCAGGTGGTATTGTTGGTTATGTAGATATTTATCTTACAAATGATTTTATTGATAAAGCGTTTGACTTTAATAAAGCAAAATCTAATTTAAGTATTAACAAGGTAAGAGTTAAGAATAGTATTAATGTTCTTGGTGAAGTTGTTGGAGGTATGTTTGGATATGTAGGTTATAATACATATATTAGAGATGCTTCACTTGAAATTTATGCAACTTCATATGGTGAAAATTCACAAACAAGAAATTCATATATTACATCAAAGAATTTATATGCAGGTGGTATTGTTGGGGAATCTTATGGAGTGCTTGAATCTGTATATGCTCAATATGAAAAAGGTCTCCAAGAAACTATTGAAGGTAATATGTATCTATATTATAGTGGAAATACTGAAATAGAAAGAGGACAAGAAACAATCTTCGATTATAGCAGTATTAACACAACAGAACACTACTATCCTTTATATATAGGTGGACTTGTTGGTTATGCTGGAAGTGGATTTATATATGTTGCATATAATAAATTAAATGTTATTTCTTCAACAGGAGCTGTTGTTGGAGGAATTGTTGGTAAAATTGTAAGCAATGGTTATTATGGAAAAGATGGAATTGCAACTTCTTTTAGAGTTACTGAAAGTGATGCTCTTAATCCAGAAAATCAATTTGCATTAAACAATGTTAACTATTCTCTTGAGGAAGTTTATTCTTCAGGTGATGTTAGAAGTACAACTTTAGTTTATAAAAATGAAAAAACTGAAGATTTTTACGGTGCAGCAGGTTTAATAGGTAGTTTTAAATCTGTTGATCTTGCTAATGTTTATTTGAAAAGGGTAAATGCTGTTAATTATTTTGGTATAAACACAGCTGGAGAACCTAGATTATATGAAAATGTTTATTCAATAATAGCAGATTCTGAAATTTCAAATATTGGTGGAAATATAAAGAATAGTA
>JAFTYD010000007.1 GCA_017464845.1 Clostridia bacterium | reverse complement strand
TTAAAATCTTCAGCAAGCATTAAGTTTTCATTCCAGCCACATCTTGAAACACTGTACTGAACTTCTTTTGGGTAGATAAGTTCCAAAGTTTTCCCTTTGTCATAACTTGCATAAAGACCATATCCACCAGCAAAGATTGTTCCGTTGTTTGAAATATGTGCTTCAGTTAAAACACCTTTGCTTTCTGTTCTATTCCAAGTTTTTCCTTTGTTGAGAGAATAATAAAGTCCACCCATATCACAGGTTACGAGATAGTTTGAACTATCTTTTGGATTTATCATAGGCGTAAAGAAAGCTCCACCACCGCCAATTCCAATATTTGCTAAATATTCATAATCTTTTGAAGGGGAAGGGGATTTCTGTTTGTCTTCACGAAAAATTAATATGCAAAAGGGAATGCATAAACATAAAAAACAAATTATACAAATTGATATTATTAATTTCTTTTTCATAAAACCTCATAATTTATGAAATGATTATAACATAAAAATAAAATTTTGAATAGAATACTAAATTGTTTTAATAAAAATTTTAAGAAAATATTTTTAATAAATTTTATAAAAACACTTGCAAAATAATAATTAATGATGTATAATAGCATTGTTAAATTTTTGGAGAGTTGGCTGAGCGGTCGAAAGCGGCGGTCTTGAAAACCGTTGTAGTGAAAGCTACCTGGGGTTCGAATCCCTAACTCTCCGCCAAAAGTGATTCTATTTGAACTCAAATAGAGTCGCTTTTTCTATTACAATAATTAAATATATCTTCGTTAAAGGAAATGCTGATATTATCTTTTATTTTGAAAGACCTAAATAAGTCTATTAATTAAGGGCTTTTAATTTTTTTAAAAATTTATTGCTTTCTATATTATAAAATGTTAAAATATACTTGCGACTCTTAATTTAATATTTTCACATAAAAGTATACTTGTATTGGGCATAAGTGTATCTTTTCGCATTACACACAAATCTTTTATGTGGATTTATTTGTTTAAATTAAGTGTCGCAACTTAGAGCGATAAGCCATTTGTTAAGTGTCATATTCGCTTGAGTATGGCACTTTTTGTTTTTTTAGGAGCACTTATGAAGAATAAAATAAAACTGTTTTCTATTTTCATTATTCTAATAATTAGTTTGTTTTGCTTTACTGGTTGTCAAAGCACTAATAAAAGTGATTCTTTTTTCAATTATAGTCAATTTGAACAAGCAACTTTTGAATATAATGTAGAAACAAATAAAACGAAAGTAATATTTAACGCAACGCTGACTAATGGTACAATCTATAACTTTAATAGTTTTTCCGTTAGGCTCAACCTTTATAGTGATTCAAATATCGTAAATACCGAAACATATAATTACGATAGAGGCGTTAAAAACGGCGATAGTTATACTGGATATTTTAATTTCTATGCAAACGGACAAATAGACTCAATAGAATATGTTTCTTGGACAGCAAATTATAGTTCATTTTGGGAAACATATAAGATTTGGTTTATCGTTTCCATTATATTAGTTTCTGTTGCTTTCATCATTTATTTAGTATTTATGATTATAGAAGATTTGGAGTTATCCGATACATTTGACGCTATTGTTGATTTTTTTGAAGAACACAGTTGGATTGCTATTTTGTGGCTTATTCCTTTAGGTGGCACTATTTGGGGAATAATTTCATCGCATTGGGTTCCTGTTTTAATAGTTATAGGTGCAGTTGTCGCTTTTGTGCTTATGGGTTTAATTGCACATTTAATAAAATATATAATTGAAGAGTGCTCTTATGGTGGTTTTGGTTGCGGTGAAAGGCAAAGGAATTTAGAAGAAGATGATGACGATGAAGATTTTTTTGATAATCAAAGAGAAAATGTTTGTGATTATATCAATGAACCTGAAAAACTTTCTCTATTTACTGCACAACAACTAAGGGAATATTGCAAATATAATAATTTAAATGGGTATTCTAAGTTAAACAAATCCAAGTTGATTGATTTAATAACATCTACTGATTGTAGTCAAAAGGATACTAAAAAGTATAATCAGTCAAAAGTAGTTAATAAAAAAACAAATTCTTTGGAAGAGTTGGATAAACTAATTGGATTGGAGAGCGTAAAGATTCAATTAAAACGCATAAGAGCCATTTTGTTAAAAAATAAAGATTCTAACGAAAAATTAAACTTGCATATGTGTTTTTATGGCAACCCTGGTACAGGCAAAACAGTTGTTGCAAGGTTAATGGCTAATATTTTTTATGAAGCAGGCGTTTTACCAACAAATAAATTAATTGAAACAGATAGAAGCGGTCTTTGTGGTCAATATGTTGGGCAAACAGCACCACTTACCCATAAGAAAGTTAAAGAGGCTATGGGAGGAGTGTTATTTATTGATGAAGCGTATACTTTGTGTGCTGATTCAAATGGAGAAGATTATGGCAAGGAAGCAATAGCAGCTCTAATCAAAGATATGGAAGATTATAAGGGAAAATTCTGCGTCATTCTTGCAGGATACAAAGACGAAATGGAAAAAATGATTGCTCTTAATCCTGGTTTTGATTCAAGAATAAATAGGAAAATAGATTTCCCCGATTATTCCATTGATGAACAACTTCAAATTTTCAACATTATGTTAGCAAAAAAGAATTATGCAATAACTGATGATGCAAAAAATAAACTTTTGGAAGTTTTTGAAATGCAATCAACTTCTAAATATTTTGCAAATGCAAGAACTGTTAGAAATATTTTAGATGGATTAGTAGAAATACAGGCTGTTAGAACAATGGAAGATGACAACCCTGAAAATGATAGTGAACGAATAATAAGGGTTGAAGATGTTGAACAATATTATAATGAACAATAATTATAGTGTTTGATTGTATAAGAACAAAAAAGTTCAAACGCAATCACCACTTGCCCGCCAATCGGAACTCAATCAAACATTTTTGTTTGGTTGGGTTTTTATTTTTGTTTTATGTATTGAAATCAAGTCTATTATGTGTTAAAATTAATTTGTAATTAAATTATTTTTAATATAAAAAAAGATATTAATGAGGGAAAATGAAAGTAAATATTGAAATTATGTCAAGGCATAAAAGAATAGTAGTAGAATCTGATAGTGAGAAAAATATTTTTTTATGTAATAAAAAACCGGTAAAAAATGTTTTACTTAATCAATTTGAAGAAGAACTTCTAGATATTGTTATTTCTTGGAATCAAAGTTCAAGTAGTGATTTTTATTTAGACCTTGAATCATGTAGTGTTGAAATAGAGAAAGATGGAGAGATTTTTAAGTATTTTATTCAAGGAATTTATCCAGATAATTATAGTGAATTTATTAATCTTTTAGAGGTGTTAGATTATGTTAGATAAGTGTCTTTATAAGGGGGTTGATATCTTTAACCCGATTGAGGGTAGGCTAGATTCTTTTGTTGATTCTTTCGTAAAAGTGTATGGTGAAAAGTATAGACCAGTAATTGAGAAAAGATTAAAAAATGCAAAATACTTCTTTTTAGGTGGTAATTTTGATGTAATTATTAGAAAATATAAAGAATTAGAGCAAGAAGAACTTAATAAGATTGATAAAACAAAAAGTTTAACTCCTAGTCTTCAAAAATTAAAAAAGAAAGAAATAAAAGAAAAATATGGTAAAATAATTGGTGTTTTTGAAGATGCTAAAATTAAACTAGAAGCAGTTGATAAAAAGTATGACAAAGCAACAGAAATTTATCTTGCTGATAGAATAAATTTGGTTCGTCAATTAAATAAAAAACCAAAATTGAGTAATGAGCAAGCGAGTAAATATGCTTCAACTCTTTTGGAGATATTATATCTTGGAGAAGCAAATCTTTTAAAAACAAAAACATTATTATCTAGTAGTAAAAAACAACAATACATTGATTTATTCAATGCAATGGGCTATGAAGAAAAAGATATAAATAACTACTTAAAAAATAGAAATTTATTAGATGATATATTTGATAGGCAAACAATTAGACAACTTAATTATTGGAACAAAACAAAAGTTGATGAAATTAATAAAGAAAATTTTTTAGTAGCAGAAATGAGTTATAGATTGAAAAAATTAAAAATTTATGGAAAAATGGATGATTTTTTTGATATTTGTGCTCAATATATAAAAAATCAAACATCTAATTCGGCATTTGTTTTGAATTGTTTAACTAGTGATTCTAAATTTAATACTTTGTGTGTATGTAAAAATGCACTTGAACTTACAGTTGAAGACTTAATTCATGAAATGGGACATATAATTGATTCGTTTGTTGTTGATTCAAGTCAAGAAGGTTTTTATTATAAAATAGGATATGAAGTTAATTATCAAGGGTTATCTGTTTTAGCAAAGAAAAATTCTGAGTACGACCCAAATTCTAAAAAATATAGAAGTAATGAAATGTTTAATGAAATGTTAAATGAATTTATTAGTTTGAAGGTTTCTAAAGAATTTAAAAAGACTGATAAATCAAAAATATTTAATAATAGAAAATTAGGTTCTAAATCATACTATGAATTTGGATTTGAAGTGTTTGGAGATTTTTTAGAAAAGTATCAAGATAAACTTATTGAGTTTAAATTAAATATTGATAAAAATGAAAAAGCTTATGAGTATTTTGGTGAAAGTAATTTTAAAAAATTAATTGCAATGACAAAAGAGTATATTAATGCTAGGTCAGAACTTAATATGAGAGCATGTAAAGGGGATAAACTTGCTTATGATGAAATCGAAGAACTTAAATTTAATACAAGATTAGAGTTTTTAAAACTTGAAAAAGAAATTGAAAAACATATTGCAAAACAAAAAGCAAAGATAGATGCAAAAACAGAAAGTTCTAAGACAGAGCCTGCAAAAAAGAAACTTAAAAAATCTCAATTTTTAGATAAAATTCCGTTTGCAAGATATCCTAAAAAGTTTGGTGGAGTTAAAAGTCTTAGAGCATTTTTTGATAAAAAATCTGAAGTAAAAAAGGGTGATGAAAAAGAAAATTTATCAAAGAGTAATGAGTCAGTAAGAACAAAGTAATTCAAAAACTATTATAATAAAAGTTGAAAAATAAAAAGTTTTGTTTCTCAACTGAAGTTAAAAGTTTTCAATAATTAAAAACTAATCCAAACATGGATTAGTTTTTTTGTTTTAATAATTAGTTTTTTTATTTTTAAATTTTATAAAATATGTTATCATATAAATATGAGAAAGTTTAAGCAAATTTATATAGAAATAACTAATATATGTAATCTTAATTGTTCATTTTGCCCTAAAAATAGTCGACCTAAAAAATTTATGACTATAGAAGAATTTGATACAATTACAGATAAAATTTCTCCCTTAACGAATACAATTTGTTTGCATCTTATGGGAGAACCTTTATTGCATCCAAATTTAAAAGAGATATTTGAAATTTGTAACAAAAAAAATCTGAATGTATATTTGACTACCAACGGAACACTTATTAAGCAAAATTTAGACTTATTAAAATCGGGTTGTGCTAAAAGAATTTCAGTTAGTTTACATAGTTTTGAAGCAAACAATAATATTAATTCTTTAGATGAGTATTTGGAAAATGTGTTTTTATCTTGTAAGGAAATTTCAGACAATAGTAAAACATGTATCGAATTTAGATTATGGAATGAAACTAGTGATAAAAACACCTTAAATAAAAATATAATAGAAAAAATAAATAAAATATTTAATACAAATCTATTTACCAAAAATTTACAATATCACATAAATATATCCGATAAAATTTATATAAGTTTTGCAAATATTTTTGATTGGCCTATTAATACAGAAAATGAAGAAAAGAATAGTAATAAATTTTGTTATGGATTACGTTCTCATTTTGGAATTTTATGTGATGGAACTGTTGTTGCTTGTTGTTTAGATAGTGAAGGGAAACTTGCTCTTGGCAATATTTTTAAGAGTAATATATCTGATATTTTAAATACTCCAAGGGCTCAAAATATTTATAAAGGATTTGCCGACAGAAATATTACAGAAGAGTTTTGTAAGACCTGTACTTTTGCAAATAAATTTCATGACTAGAATTTATATTCAATACATATTATTTGTATTATGTTTTATTCACTTTGTATTTAAAATTTATAAAAACACTTTTAAAAATAAAGAATTTAAAGTTTCTAAAGGAAAATAACGGCATTGATGTTAAAATATCATATGACGATAGTTAAATATATTGTTTTATATTACAAAGGTTCCATAAATAAAACCTAAATCGGTATTATATTGATTTAGGTTTGTTTTTTTAGTATTGTTGTTAAGTCTAATGATGAGTGTTTTTATTAAAACGAGTGGAGTGTGGTGAGTTTTTATATTTTTGTATAACATATTTATTGATTTTTTTATATTTTGTGATATACTTAAATATATAAATAAAAGGGGGTTTTATGAAAAGAAAACTTTTAACATTTTTACTTGCAATATTTTTTATGTTGCCTTGTGCTTTCGTTCTTTCTGCATGTGATGAAGAAGAATCTACGCCACCAACAGTAAATACTTATGTTTTGGCGCTTGAAGCATATGAAGGTCTTGATGAAAAAATTGAATCAATCGATGTTTATCTTGATGGAGAAAAAGATTATTCATTTTTCTACAGTGGGATAAATAATGGTTCACAAAAAAACGTAGATGAAGGAACTGAGGTTCTTATAAAGTTTACTACAAAACAATCTGATAAATATACAATTGACGATGTTGTTATTTCAGAGTTAACAGGAAAAAGTGCAAATCAAGTTGTTGAAATAAAACAAAATGGAGTATCTCAAAATGTTATTGAAGTTAAGATTAAGAATATTAGAGATGATTACCGTTTTAAATTTGATTTGAAAGATGTTGAAGATACTCATAAAATAGCTTCAATTGATACTGAATTTAATTATGTTATAAATTATTGTGGTACACAAAGATTATCTGCATTAGAAGAAGATTTTCATAGTATCGCAATTTGGAGTGATAAATCACAAAACTTTGTTTCTTATAATGATTTAGAAAAGTATAATGATTTTTTAAGTGATTATAATCTTGATACATATGACTCAGCTGTAGCAAAATATAACCAACTTAAAGATTTGACTGAAGGTCAAAATGGTTATGTGGCAGATTTAGAAACTCGTTATGTTGACCCAACAAAAGTACAACTTGGGTTAGAAAATATTGATACTTCAGATTTCAAAGTATATGTAAGCTTTGGTACAGATGTCGTTAAATTTAATGAAGAAGTATTAGATAATTTAGTTGTATTGCGTGATGAGAGTGGAGAAAAAACTGATGTGTCATTAAAATTAGATCCGATGGCAACAACAAAAAAAGTAGTGGTTACTGAAGCTGTAGGTGGGGAACCTTCTGTAACAGAAGATGTTGTATGTTATGCTTACACTCTTGAAAAAGAATGTTTAGCTAGTTTAACAGAAAATAGTAAAATTGTGTTAAATTATACTAATAACTTACAAACAAATACAAGTATAACAAATACAAACTATTTGAGAGAATTGGCAGATTATTACAATACTTTTTCACACAGATTTATTACTTATGGTGGAAATTTTTGTACTTTTAATCATTATTTAACTGAAACTGAATTTTTGGTTTGTTCATTACAAGTTCTTTCTGCAGGTAATGGGTTTAATCCTCCTAATTATAATCCTACTAAAAAATTAGAGGAAGAAGAAAAATATGAACTTTGGGTTTTAGGTTCATATATAGATTTTTCTAAAATCGATGTTTATTTAGGAGATCCTTCTTATGGAATGAAGTTAACTTATTGTCCTGAAGATACTGGTTATAATGGAGACAGTGTTTACGAAATTACTATTCCTGAAAATGTTTATCCTAGTCAATTTGGTAATGTAAAAGAATTTTTCTTTACAATTGTTCCAAAAGTTGAAAATATAGATGAACTTATTAATACAGAAGATTATTATTTGGTTCCTGTTGTAACAAAAGTTGAAAATGTTTTAATGTATGAATCATTCGAAAATGGTTTAGACGAAAATAAAGATTATTATGGAAGTTTATGGAGAACTGAAATAAGTGAAGATGAAAAAACAAAAACAGAATATTATGTTATAGAAAAAGAAGATCTTCAAGCTCCAGATGAAGTGAATGGTTTTGTTTTTCCTTTTATAAGTTATATAAATTATCGAATTTATGATACTTTAACACTTGAATTAACTTTTAATCAAAAAACATATAGTTTGTATTTTGATTTTAAAGAAATCTTTGATTTATCTAGTTATCATCAAATGATTTATTTTAAATCTGATGTACAAAATTATGTTATGCATGACCTTCCAGAAGAAAATGATATACTAGAAGAAGGTGGAATTATGTGGGGATTTTTCGATGACAATATTTATTTTGAACAATTGATATTCCCAGATGGTAAAGATTATGACAATACACCTATAATGTTTAATTTTGTATCAGGTACAGTTGGAACTTCTGTGGTTAAAGGATATTCATATTATGGGAATTTTGATGAAAGAACAGAAGTTGAAAATGATTTAAAAATTACATTAGGAAATGAATTAATTACTCCAGTAAATGGTGAATATACATTGACAAGAGGCGTGACTTATAATTTTGAGGTATCTATCAATAAAAATTATACATCGGGAGGTTATAATGAAATTGGGGTATCTTCTATAATTGTATTTTTGGAAAATGGACTTCCTGCACTTCCTGAGTATTATGCTGAAGTTACAACATATGAATACAACGGAGTAGTCAAAGGGACAATTCGAATTACAAACCCTGCTTCTTTTGGAGATTTATGTGATTATATTGGTATAGGAATTTGGTATTTTACTTATACACCTTGATAATAAAAATAAAAACCTATTAAGAAAATCTTAGTAGGTTTTTTATTATACTTTTATAAAAAAATAGATTTTTGTTATAAATTTACTATATTTTCAAAGATTTTATTGTTTTTTTTAATATAAAAGATTTATATGTAATAATATTATATTTTTCAAAAATGTTTTATTTAAATAAAATAAATGCCATTTTTGTTTATGATATTATTTTTAAATAAACAAAAAATATGTTAAAATAAAATGAGGGTAAAAATGAGAATTGAAACAAAAGATTTAATTTTATCGAAGGCAAAAATAGAAGATTTGGAGAGTATATATAACAACTATTGGAGTCAAGAAGAGACTGCAAAATTTATGTTGTGGACGGTTTGTAAATCTTTGGAAGAAGCAAGAGAAAGATTAGAAAAAGTAATTGAATTTCAAAAAGATAAAGCTGCATATTTTGTTTATGAAAAAGCATCTGGAAACGCAATTGGAATGGCAGCTATGATAGAAATTTCTCCAAAAGTATTTGAAGACGGAGGAATTGGTATTGGGAAAAAATATATTGGAAGGGGCTACGGTAAACAAATATTGAATGCTTTAATTAATTATACTTTTAACAAACTTGATGCAGAAAAAATTATTTGTTCTTGTCATACAGATAATATACCTTCTGCAAGACTTCAAAAATCATGTGGAATGAAATATGTTTATTCAAAAAATGAAACCAGAAAAAAAGATAATTTAACATATAAAGCAGATTATTATGAAATAACAAAAGATGAATATTTAAATCAAATTAAATAAGTATATAAAAATTTATTACTTTAAAAATAAAAAAGAACTAATTATTTAGTCCTTTTTTTATTAATTATTCTCTGTATTATTGTTGTTTTGAATTGCTTGTTCTTCTCTCTTTTTTTTGTAATATCCTTTAGGTTTTTTAATTAATGCTCCCCATAAGATTATTAAAATTTGAAGAGGAATTCCAAGAATATATATAGGCCAAATGTTAAATTTTATTGTAATCAATATTTCAATATGTATACTTGTTAAAAGTAACCATAATAATACACTTAATACAGGAAAGAAGTATTTCATTTTTCCCCAAACTGAAATAAATATAATTAGAACAATACAAGAGATAACTCCTGCCCACATAAAGTTCATAAAAAAGTTTTTATTTAAACATAATTTAAGAACAACAAATGATACTGTTGCCAATAGCCAAACGGCACCAACACTTAAAAGAGTAATTATAAGTTTTGGTGAAAACATTCTTGGTGTTTTTATTTTTACTTTTTCTTCTTTTTTGTTTTCAGTAATTTCTATATTTTCATTTTCTTCTGTTAAATCATTGAGTGTTACTCCGTAAAACTGAGCTAATTGATATAGTACTTCAATACTTGGTAAAGATTCACCCTTTTCCCATTTTGAAATAGATTTATCTGAATAATTGAATTTTTCAGCAATTTCTAATTGGGTTAATTTCATTTTTTTACGAAGTTTAAGTAAATTAGAACCAATGATGGCGTTTATATCCTTAATTTCTTCCATTATTACCTCATTATATATTATATAATAACATATAATGAAGTTTAAAGCAATAAATCTAAACAAATTAGAGAAAAAAAATCGACTCTCATAAAAGTAGAGTCGGTCTATTTTTAAGAACTTTAACTTTATAGTTAAAAAATAAAAAAAATGTTGCAAAATTTAGGTGCTTACTGATAATATACGAATAGTTAAACGAATTTTATGGGAGTATTTATGACAAAAGAAAAATTAGAAGTTCCGGTGTTTTTTGCATCAGATAAAAATTATGTACCGTACTTAACTGTGGCAGTAAAGTCATTGGTTAATAAAGCATCAAATGATAATGATTATAAAATTTATATCTTATCAAGTGATTTAAAAGAATCAGATATTGAAGAAATTAAACAATGTGAAAAAGAGAATGTTGAAATTGCAATTGTTGATGTTAACGAAAAAATTAAGGACATAAAAGATAAGGTTGCATTGAGAGATTATTATTCAGTTTCAATTTATTTTAGATTATTTATACCATCTTTATTTCCACAATATGAAAAAGCTGTTTATTTAGATTCAGATATTGTTTTGAATAGTGATATTGCAAATCTTTATAAAACTGAAATAGGAACAAATTATGTTGCTGCAATTTTAGACGAAACAGTTTTTTCAAGTGAAGATTTTACTTATTATGTAAATGGGGCATTAGGTGTTACAGAAAAACAATATTTCAACTCTGGTGTTCTAGTTATGAATCTTAAAAAGTTTAGAGATAATGAAATTGAAGATGATTTTTACAATTGGGTAAACAATCTACAATTTGGTTCAGTTGCACCAGACCAAGATTATTTAAATTGTATTTGTAAAGATCAAGTTACATATATGCCACTTGGTTGGAATAAAATGCCATTAGGGTCAGATTTGTCTGACGAAGAATTATATTTAATTCACTATAATATGTTTTTCAAACCTTGGAAATATGAAAATACTATGTTTGATAAATATTTTTGGGACGTAGCAAAAACAACAAAATTTTATGATTTTATAAAAAGTCAACAACAAAATTATACAGATGAACAAAAAGAACATGATAAAGTTGCTTTAGAAAATTTAATAAAAATGGCTTACGATATTGCAAATTCTGATAAAAATTACAGAAATGTTGTGGGAGATAAACAAAAGAGGAAAAAATGATTTCACAAGAAAGACAAGAAATTTTAGAAAGGATTAAGAAGTATGAGTTTGAAGGGGATTTTGATCATGATGTTGAAAATGATCCACCTGCAAAAACATTACTACCAAATAAGATTGATTACTTAAGAAAAAAATGGCGAAACAAAATCGCTAGATTTTTCGTTACTCGTGCAGCAGATAAAGGAATTAATGGGTTGATTTCAGCAAAGCAACTTATTATTAAAGAGGTGATTGGAAAAGAAAATCTTCAAGAAATTAAAGGTTCTGCATTTATTACAAGTAATCATTTTCATCCTTTTGAAAATATGGCGATATATAAAGTTTTTAAAGAATATGCACCTAAAAAAGATTTTTATAGAGTTATTAGAGAGGGGAATTATACAGCACCTCCAAAAGGGTTTGATAAATTTTTTAAATATTGCAATACATTACCACTTAGTAGTAATCATTCAACAATGAGAAAGTTTTTTAATGTAGTTAATACATTAACTAAAAAAAATAATTACATTTTAATTTATCCAGAACAATATATGTGGTGGAATTATAAAAAACCAAGACCGTTTAAAGATGGTGCTTTTAGATTTGCTTGTAAATATAATACTCCAATAATTCCTTGTTTTATTACAATGGAAGATAGTAAAGACAATTTTGATGGAGATGGTTTTCCAGTGCAAGAATATACTGTTCATATAATGAAACCGATTTATAAAGATGAAACTTTACCTTTTAAAGAAGCAGTAAGGAAAATGAAAAACCAAAATTTTGAAATGTGCAAAGATGTTTATCAAAAAACTTATGGGGTTGAACTGACATATAATACAAAGGAGAATAATTAATGCTTTCAATAATAATTTTTATTATTGGTGTTATAGTAACTTATATTTGTAGTTTGTTGGTTTTAACATCTTCAATGAGTTGGTGGTTGGTTTCAATATTTGCTTTTGTTTCAATTGTTGGAATGATTGCGATAAATGGATTGGTTGCTATAATTTGTTGTAAATGTTTACCTAAGAAATGGTTTATGGGGGATAAAAGAATATTTAATCCGTCAAAAAAAGAATGTAAATTTTATGAAAAAATTGGTATAAGAAAGTGGAAAGATAAAAATATTGATTTGGGACAATTAAATGGTTTTAAAAAAGATAAGGTAGAAAATAATCCAGAATATATTGAGCGATTTATCCTTGAATGTAATTTAGGTTTTATTGAACATTTTGTTAGTCTTTTTGTAAGCGTTTTAGCAATGTTTATTTTACCTATAAAATTCTGGTTGCCTATGGGTTTGCCTATTGTTGTAACATCTTTAATATTGAATAGCCTTCCAATTATGATTTTGAGATATAATATGCCAAGATTAAAAACTATGCTAAAATTTTGTTTAAGAAAATTAAATAAAGAATCTTAATATTTTAAGTTTAAAAAAACAACACCTTTTTTGGTGTTTTTTTTATGTTTAAATTATCTTAACTAAACTTGAAAAAAATATTTATAAATGATATAATATTGATTATGTTAGTAGTGTTTTATGATAAAGTTAAAAATGTACAAAACATCATTGATAAAATAAAAAGTAATGATATTTTAATTGTAAAAGAAATTTACATTGAAGATTTTTTAGATGAAAAAGAAAAGTATAAAATAAGTGAATCTGATGTAGCTTATATTCTTTGTAACAACAATGTTTTAATCAATAAGCTTATTGAAAAACTAAGCGATGTAAAATGTAAAATTTTAAATAAAGAATTTTATATGCAAAATTATGACAAAGAAAAAATTCAAAAAAAATTATTAAAAAATGATATAAAAGTGCCAAAAATTATTGATTTTAATGAAAAATTTAATAAAAAATTAATTTGTAAACCTAAAAATCATACATTAGAAGTAAATATATTTGATAATATAAAAAGTTTGGAAATGTTTTTAAATGACAAAAATATTGATGAT
The DNA here is from genome assembly GCA_017464845.1 of Clostridia bacterium. GTDB lineage: Bacteria > Bacillota > Clostridia > Christensenellales > UBA1242 > Caccovivens. Next base: position 14,567 of record JAFTYD010000007.1, on the reverse strand, counting down.
TTTTACATTGAAGAATATATTGAAAATGATGTTGAATATAAAATATATTTTGTTAATAACAAAGTGTTTTTCTATGAAAATGTTGAAAATTTAAACAATGAAAAATTAAATGAAACATTAAATAAAATTGGTAAAATTCTAAAACTAGATGTTTATTCTGTTGATGTGATTTTTAATAAAAATGAGGAATTTTATATTATCGATATAAATCCTTCGGCTGGACTTTTTATGTCAAAAGATGCGCAAAGGGAGCTTATTAATTTTGCGAAATAAAATTTTATTAAATTACGATAAGGAGAAAAATATGTTTGAAAAATTTTTAAATCAAGAAATAGCAATTATTGTTGCACACGATTATTACACAATAGATGGAGGAACTGCACCAAGACAATATAATGGAAAATTAATCTCAGTTGAAGATGATTTTGTATGTATGGAAGTTGTTAAAAAAAGAGAAGTAAAACATGTTTACATAAATAAAAAATTTATAACAACTTTTAGTATAAACGTTTAAAATAGAGGTGAATATGGAAGCGATTTTATGGAATAATTTTATAGATAAATCAGTTGATGATTTGTATGAATTTTATAGCTTATCTGAAGTCGAACAACAAGCTGTAGTTATTTATGAACTTTATAGTGAATCTGCAAGTGGAGATGGTTGGGAATATTTCTTTGATCATTTTGGAAATGAAAATATATCTTTTGATGAAGTTGAAAAAATTGTTGAAAATCTTTTCAATGATGAACTTAAAGTTAATTTTAAAGAAGCAAAAAAGTTTTATTTGGAACAAGGTTTTGATGGGGATTATGATGAGATAAATAAACCATTGTTTGAACTTGAAGGATATTTAGAAGAATTTATAAAAAAGTTTATTTTAGAAAATGTTGAATTATATAAATAAATAATCAAAGTAACATAAACTAATGTAAAAAGTTATACCTTTTTTAAAAAATAAAGTGTAAATTTGATAATTTGTTTAATATAAAAAAAGGAGAAATATATGATTTACAAATTTCCTGCAATTTTTGAACAAGATAAAGAAGATGAAAAATATATTAATGTAACATTTCCTGACCTTTTGGGTGTGGTTACATTTGGTGAGGGAATTGAAAATGCTATAGAAATGGCAAAAGATGTTTTGATTTCTATGCTTGAATATGATTATGTCAGGAATTCTAAATCATCTACCTTAGAAGAAACTCAAAATAATTTTCCAGATAAACAAGTTTTAATGGTTGAGGTTGAATATAATAGCTAAATATACATATCTAAACATATTTTAAGATAATTTAAAATAAACTCTTTTTTGAAGAGTTTATTATTTTATTTAAAAGATTAAATGAGGTTGTTTACTATTTTATAATATATCTTTGTTGAATTTGAATTTTATCAATCCATGGAATTTCTTCAATAAGTTTTCCACCACAAGCTAATATACATCTAGCAGAAATTGTATTTGTCTTTTTGCAAGTAATAATAATTTCATCTATTTTAAATTCTTTACATTTTTCTATAGCAAGTTTTGTTATGATTTTCCCATAACCTTTCTGTCTTTCTTTTGGAGATACTATAAAACCAATATGACCGGCATATTTTGTTAAAAATTCGTTTAAATTTGGTCGAATTGCAACAATGCCTATAATTTTATTATCTTTTTTTCTTATGGCAAAATAAACGAAAGTGGGAACTTTATCTTGTGGTAAAGTTTCTTTTGTTTTTCTTTGTTCCAAAATTTTAAGCCACTCTTCATAATTATCTGTTTTTTCTAGACCACAAAGTCCAGCAACAGAGAAATCGTAATTATTAAATTCATTTTTAAAGATTAGTGCTGATTTTTTATGGTCTAATGATGGTGATAATAATGTTATATCCATAATTTATCCTTTTAATTTTTTTTAATTATAACATTTTTATGTAAAAAGTATAAATATTTATTAAATAAAATTTAGTTTTATGCTATACTTAAAATAATAAGGGGATTTTATGATTGGAAAATATAAAATAATAACTCTTTGTGGAAGTACAAAATTTAAAGAAGAATTTTTGCGTGAACAAAAAAGATTAACACTTGAAGGAAACATTGTTTTGAGTGTGGGGTTGTTTGGCCATTCAGGGGATATTGAAGTTTGGAATGAGGGTGTAAAAGAACTAATGGACGATATGCATAAGAGAAGAATTGATTTGTCTGATGAGATATTTGTAATAAACAAAGATGGTTACATAGGTTCTAGTACAAAATCTGAAATTGAGTATGCTTTGAAAACTAATAAGATTGTTAGATATATGGAAGAGATAAAATAATGTTTTTATTAATTGACAAGAGGAATATATTAATAATATAATTTCTATATTAGGAGAGTATATGAAAAAATTTTGGTCTATTTTTAAAATGCCAATAATTGTTGGTATTATTGCATCTGTAATTTATATAATTGATGCATTTTTAGGAAAAGCTTTAGCAGATGGTTCTTTTATGTGGGTTGCTTTTGTTTCATGGACAATTTTCTATGGAGTAAGTTTTAATGAAAGAATCCGTGCGTTAATAGGAAATGTAATTGGTTTTCTATTTGGTTTGTTGATGTTCCATTCAAGTTCGTTCTTTGGTGGTTCTGTCGCAGGAATTTCAATTGCAGGATTGTTATTTGTATTCCTTGCAAATGGAGGAATGATGTTCTTCCCTAAATTAAAAAAAGTTTGGATGAATTCAATTTCAGGAATTTTTATGGGAGTATTTTTAACATTTAGTGGACTTGGTGTTTCATTGTATCCAACATCAGTTTCAAATGCATTTTTACAACTTGGAACAATTTTAATTTATAGTACATTTGGACTTGTTGCAGGTTATTTGTGTACATATTTTGGAAAGGAAAAAACAGCTTCAATTCCAGAAGTAGAAAAAGATATGACAACTGAAACAATTCAAGAAGAGAATAAAGAAGAAATTAAAGAAGAACCTAAACAAGAAGAAATTTCAGAAAAAGTTGAAGAAAAAAGTGAAAATAAAGAAGAAAAAGTTGTAAAACCAAGAAAAACAACAACATCTACAAAATCTAAAACATCAACATCTTCAACAACAAAAAAGTCTAAAACAACTTCAAAAAATAAAAAAGAATCAGAGTAACTAATAAAGTTTAATTAGAAAATAAATAAAGGATTAGAGTAGTGGTATTCTAATCCTTTTTTTAAGTTTTTATATTATTAACGAAAATAAAAAAGTATTATTAATAATTATAGAGGTAATATAAAGGAAATAGTATTGTCATAAAAAAAGAAAGTATATTAAAAAATAATACTTTCATTTATTTTTTTTTATAAAATCAATATAATTACTTTAATTTTTGAAATAACCAATATTATATGAATTATTAGCATTGAATGAAAAATTACAAAAAGATGCAACAACATGATGAATTCCAAATGTAATAAAACTAAGGAAAAAATAAGCAAGAGTTCTTGATTTCCATCCATCTGGTTTTAAACTAGAATGATTTATAATAAAACTTCCGATAAAACCGAGTAAAAATGTTAAAGCAAATCTAACACCATTTTTACCATCAGATTTAATTAATATTGGTTCTTTTTGTATTCTACAACCACAATGAATACAAATTTCTGCTTCATCATGTACTTCTCCACCACACTTTGTGCAATGTGCCATAAAAGTTTACCTCCTTTAAAATGTTATAACTTATTATAAATCTTACAATTGTAAGAAGTTAAGTATTTTTCTTACAATTGTGAGAAAATATATTTGTATGGAATATCAAAATAAATTTAAAGACATTTTAAAAGAATTAAGATTAGAAAAAAAATTAGGTCAAGTTCAATTAGCAAAAGAAATTGGTGTAAGTAAAGGGGTTATCAGTTTATGGGAAAATGGACTAAGAGAACCTAATATGTATTCTTTAATAAAACTTTCTCAATTTTTTAAAATTTCTATTGATGAACTTGTTGGGTTAAATTAATTAAATAATAAATAAAAAGGATTATATTTTTAGTTAATATAATTCTTTTTTTTGTAAATTACTTTTTTAAGTAAATTTTACATCAAAAATAATATTTAAGAAATAATCTTTTATTTTTTCATTATGTTCATTTAAAAACTTTATATAAATAAAACAATCGTTTGTATCGTTATTACAATTTAATTTCCAAATAGATTTATCAACATTTGTTTTTAAATATTCGATATTCAATTTAAAATATTTGTCATTAAAATTGTGAGAAGAATATGATAATGAATTTGGTAACATATCATCTTTTATGCTTACTTTATATGTTGAATTGGGTAATTTTATTTTAACTTGAAAACTATCTGAAAAATAACTTATTGCTGTTGAAGAATTGTCAAAAGGGATTTTATTTCCTTCCAAATCTTTTGGGGTAAGGTTATATATATTTTTTGACTTATTAATTTTTCCAGATATATTTATTTTGACACATTCAACATCTCCAAATTCAGAAAATAATTCTAATCTTTTTTGCGTGTTACTAGAAGATAATTTATTGAAATTTTTGGTGCTATGTTGGGTGTTATATTTTATCTTTAATGATGAAATTTGAGCTGTGTTTTTTATTTCAAAAATTTCATTTTTGTTACAACCATTTAATACAATTGATGCAATTAAAAGAAATAAAAAAACAAAATATTTTTTGGTTTTAAACATAACCGGATTTTCTCCTATTTATAATTTAATATTATCATATGTTTTAAATAATAAACGAAGAGAAAAATATATAATGTAATAGAAATATGTATAAAAATAACAAAAAAAACGATTAAAAATTTGATTTTAATCGTTTTTATTATAATTAATTACTTTTATTGTTTTTTAATTTCAGTTGAAGATATTGTGTTATCTGAGGTTTGTTCTTCTTTTATTTCAACTTTTTCTTCATTAATTTCAGAACTTTCATATTGAGTTTCAACTGTTATAACGTCATTTGAGTTTTGTAAATTTGTATTATTTACTTCAACTAATGCTTTGTCAATTTTTTTGTTATTACAAATTTTGTATATTGTTGCTCCAAGGAAACCTGCAAGGGCGCCAGTTAGGTTACATAATATATCTTGCATTGTATCCATTATTCCAAATCTATAACCTTTTGGAGAACGATAATATTTAGCAATTTCTTTATCAGATCCTAAAAGATCTTCATAACTATCTCCTCCATTGAATATGTCTGAATTTTCTGGCATGAAATGTTGCATATTTGTTCCTGAGAGAGAGTCTACTAAATACTCTACAACTTCCCATAATATACCAACAAGCATTGTAAGTGAAATAGCATATATCATTTTACCTATAAATCTTTTTCTATCTGTTTTCCAAGCAAGGCTTATTAAATAGTATGATAACAAGAATAATAAGACTCCTGATGCTGTGTGAAGAAGGATATCCCAAAAAGGTATTTTGTAATATAAAGCAAAAGATTCTCCAAGGAACACTGAGAAGAAAATAAATAAACTTGCACAAATGTCAACAGCAATTGGAATTTTTATTTTAAATATGTATTGAACAATGATAATAACATACAAGTAAGCTAAAGATTGAGCGACTTCAATAATTATCAATTTTGCTTGTGGTGCACTGAATATTTTTGAAGTAATTAGTCCAATTATACCAAGTACAGCCATAAAAATATAGAAGATTGTGTTGATTGCAAATATAATGAATCTAGGACTTTTTAGACAATTTTTTAAACGCATTTTAAAAAACTTTCTCCTTTGTTAATTTTTTTATAATATATATTTTTATATTGGCATAAAAAGTCAACGTATTAATTATAACCAATTAAAAATAAAAAATCAATGGATTTTTATTTATATTTATAAATATATATTTTTTTTACGATATATGTTTTATATTATAAGTTTTAATTTCTTGTTGTTATTTTGTTAAAATTTTGTAAAACTTTTGTTAATCAACTATATATATTAGTATAGTTAAAAACTTAAATTTGTGCATAAATTATTGACTATTAAGAAAAAATAAAATTGTTTTAAGTTGTAAAAATTTTTATTGTATATTTTAATATTAGTCATTGACTAAAAGTATGAAATATGGTATATTTAAAATAGGAAAAACAAAAGAGAAAAGGGGAAGTATTATGGAAAAAATCGCCGTTTCAATTGATACTTGCTTGATTTACTTATTAACTACTGCATATAAAGTTGTGCACAAAAATGCATCATTTAAAAAAGTCGCGCCATATCCAGAAGATGCGAGACAGTTAAATATCGCCATAAAGTTATTAGAACTTAGAGAGTCTGGAAAAATTGAATTCTATGTTGTTCCACAAGTTTTGAAAGAATTTTTTCAACATCAAGGATTACCTTCAAAAGATAGTGAAAATTCAAATCTTTCAACATCAAACGAATTTTTGGTAAGATATTGTAAATATGTTACTGTTTCTCCAGAATACGAAGACGAATATGCAGAAACAGTTGTTAAATTGTTTAATGACTATGTGAAAGGTATGAAGAAGGGGAGAATGCCTATTCCAGAAAAAGATTTATTAATTATTGCACAAAGTAGTGCTTTTGGACTTCCTGTAATTACTCAAAATGGAAAAGATTTTGTTTTCTGTAAATCTTATGGATATAAAAACGAAGCAAGAAGAAATGTTGTTAGAGATGTTAACAGAAAAAATGGAGTTAAAGGTGTTACTGTTGATGACCAAACATTTATTCCTGTTCCATTAAACTTTACTGAATATGTAAACTCTATGGGTAAAAAGGTTACATTTAAGAAAAATTCTTGCGAATACGATTTAAAACCGATAAAATCAAAATTTAATATTAAGGGTGGAAAAATAGGTAGTAAAAATTTTTTAAATGTTAAAGGTATTACAAAATAAAAGCTATGAATTTTCATAGCTTTTTTATTTTATTCTAAGTTAAGATAAGGATAATTTGCTTCAATTGATTTTTGAATAATTTCAAATATAAGATTTGATTTGTCAATAGTATAATTTATTGCAAGTTCAATGTCATTGTAATATTTGTTATAAGAAGCATCTTCGAACATTTCTCTTAAAAAGTTATAGTCGTTTGGTTCTTTTGATGGGAGTGCTCCGTTATTTAAAATATTATTATAAAGATCTTTTATTGTAAGATCTCTTACTTCGTATTCTCTTTTATTATAGAAGAAATAAACTATATAAGCTTCAAGAAATTTAGTAGCTTCTTCTTCAGCAATCCAGAAACCATTTTCATCTTGATTTTTTCTTGCATCAATTAAAAGTCTAGCTAAATAATTAGCATATTTTTCGATATCTTCATAATATAAATCAATTTCACTTTTCATTTTTTCTATATTTGGAATACCATAATGTTTATCTAAATAATCAACTGTACAAGTGCTAATCATATGTATAAAATGTTTTGCAATTTTTATTTTGTTTAAGTAAGAATTAATTTCTAAATATTTACAGCTGTCATAATTGTAAGAATATTCAAAAGAGAATAAAATATCATGACAAATTTGGGATAAAGAAGAAGATTCATTTGTATATTTAGTTTCTAAATATCCATATAATGTTGGTGAAATTCTAAAGAATAATCTTTGAATTTTTTCTGGTATTTTCTTAGTATTTATACTAATAACGTTATATTGAGAAATAAGGGTTCTGTATGACAATCCCAATCTAGTATTCGTAAGATAATTATCAAGAGTAATAAATCCAGAATTATTTAAATTTTCTTCAAATTCATTAAACATTTTTGTACAAGAATTTTCTTGTGTAATTTCACCTAATTTTACAAGTTTTATGTATTCACTATCTTTAGTTTCTTCATTTAGATAAAAGTGTTCAATAACATTTTCTTCTTGAATTTCTTCAGTTTCAGTTCGTATTAGGTCTTTATCAATTTTAAATTCAAAATCATAATCTCGATTAAATATTTTGTTTTTATTAAAAACAGCACTAGTATAAATTTTTTCATAGATTTCTCTACCACACATAAATTTAACAATTTTAGACATATAATCAAATTGATTTTTTCTGTAATAAATATTTGTAAGAAGGTTATAAAAGTTATTTTTTAAAGCTTGAAAACTTTCATCAGAAATGTCTATTTGAATATTGTTTTCTTTTAAAATTTTAATATTTTCTTTATAATTTAACTCTTTTAATGCATTTTTATCGATATTTTCATCATTTTCATTTAATTTTTCTAAATATTCATCTATTAACTCTGCTCTATGTTGGCGAGTGGTTGACATAAATTCTAAGGATTGTTTATAGCATGAAAAGGCTAAATTTTCATTTCCTATTTTCTTAAAATAATCACGGTATAATTCCAAATATTGTTTAAAGTCATCAGGGTTGTAAATTGTTTTATAAACATAGTCTAATGTTTTAATAAAATTCTCATAATCATTTTTATTTAAGTAATAATCGGCAACAATAAATGATGGTTCACAATTCATAGGAGATTCTTTTATTACTTCTTCATATGTTTTTAATAAATTCTCTCCATCATCTTTTCTTAATAAATGAATTAATTTTCTATTATACAAAATGTTTTTGTCCATACCACTTTGTCTAGCATCAATAAATTCATTATCATCAAATAAAAAATTATATTGAAATTTGTCATAAAGGCAAATGAATGTTAAGTATCTTTCTTTTAAAGTTTCATCTGTACAATCTACTTGAAGAGCAAGAAGAAATTCAATTAATTCTAATGCATCTTCAGAAGATAATTCTTCATTTGATGTATTAGTTTTTTTAAGAAGTTCAAAGTAATCTTCATTTAAAAATTTTTCATATTTTACTTTTAATTCTTCATCTAAAAGATCATACAATTTTTTGCTAAGTGATAATGTATTTGGAACGCTATCACTTATTTCGCTAATTAAATCAATTTTTATTTTATTTTTTTCATCTGCAGTCATAATTTTTCTCCTTATTGATATTTTAACATATTAATTTAATGTTATCAAAATAATTAATGTTACAAAAAATTTTTTTATTGAATATATAATTGTTGAGGTGTATTATGAAAAAAATAACCAAAGCAATAATTTTATGTGGGGGAATGGGAACTCGTTTTTTACCAATAACAAAAGCTATTCCAAAAGAAATGTTACCAATTCTTGATAAACCTATTTTACAATTGATTTTAGAAAAATTAAAAGATGCTGGGATAAAAGATGTCCTCATTATCGTTGGAAGAGGAAAGGAATGTATTTTAAATTATTTTGATAAAGATGTTGAACTTGAATTTACTTTAAAAAATAGAGGAAAGGAAGAGTTATTGCAAAAAGTTGTAAGTTTAACTAATCTTATGAATATTTATTACATTAGACAAAAAGAACCTTTGGGGACAGGATATTCTCTGCTTCTTGCTAAAAATTTTTTTAAAAATGAACCTTTTTTATATACTTTTGGAGATGAATATATTTTTGAAAAAGGAAATTCATATTTAGATTTAATAAAAGATTATGAGAAATGTAACGAAAATTTAATTGCTGTATCAAGGGTTGAGAAAGCACAATTGCATAAGTATGGAATTATAAAATTTAGTAACAAAAAGGAAAGACTTTTGCAAGTTGATGGTATAGTAGAAAAACCAAAAGTTGAAGATGCGCCTAGTGATTTATCATATATTGGAACAGCGATTTTTAATAAAGATATTTTGAAAATATTAGGAAATATAAAATTTGATAAAAATAGGGAACTTGGTGTAACTGAAGGTTTAGAAATTTTAGCAAAAGAACAAAAACTTTACGCTAAAATTATAGATAAAGATAGATTTGATTTGGGAGATAAATTAGGATTTATTAAAGCAAATCTAAGAGTGGCAATGGAAGATGAAACAATAAAAAATAATATGTTAAATTATTTGAATCAAATCATAAATTTAAACCAACTTTAATAAAAAATACTTTTTTCTTTACATAAATATTTTTTATATGTTATAATAAATTATATGAGTAAATTAGATAAGTCAACATATGTTTTTATGCACAAATTTTTTAATGCAATTGCCGATAGTATAATAAAAGTTTTTGTACCTTTAATTATTTTTAAACTTACTGGCAATATTTTTTTTGCTTTTTTATATTTGGGAACTCAAAGTTTATTATCTGGTTTATTTAATATTCTTTTTAAAAAATTTATTATAAAATATGGTGTAATTGCGATTATTTTACATATTTTTCCTGCAATTGCAACGTTATTCATTCTTACATTATGTTCGTTAAATTTTTGGTTAGTTTTATTACTTGGATTTCTTCAATCCTTGTTTCAAGTTTTATATTCTGTTCCGATTAATATTATTTTTGCAATGTCAGATAAGAAAACAAATGTGGCTAAACTTGAAATTGCAACAAACATAGGTAAGTTTGTTTTTATAATATTAAATGGATATATACTTGGAAGTTCACTTAGTAGTTCTCTTTGGATTATAACTTCAGTTGGAACACTTTTTTATATTCTTAGTATTTTACCGATTTTATATTCTTTCAAGATGCTAAAAAATTCTTATGATATACCAACTCCAAAATATAAAAATGTTTATGGAAAAAAATATAAATACTTCAATTTGTTTCATATTTGTTTTGGAATTTTTCAATATGTGTTAGATCATATTTTACCACTTTATTTGTACATTAATGATTTGTCAATGGAAAGCATTTCTTTGATTTTAGCATTAATTGAGGTTGCAAAACTTATAGCAAATTATACAGCGAAATATTTGATTTCAAGAAAAAAAGGTTTCGTAGGTTGTTGTATCTGTGTTGCATTGTTTATAACAAGTTCGGTGATGATTATATTTGTAAAACTTCCTATTGTACTTTATGTTTTAAGTTGTGTTCTTGGAATAAGCTTTCCACTCATTTTTGTTCCGATGTTTTCATGTTTTTGTAAATGTTTGAAACTTAATAATGATATGAATAGTGAAATGCTGAAAAGAGATGTGTGTGTATTAACGCCAAGATCATTATTTATTGGAAGTTACTTTTTGTTCAATTCGTTTTATGGCTTTTTTGGTATAGGTATTGTTGTTAGTTTGGTTATGCTTATATCAAGTGCAAAAATCTATGAACAAAGTGAAGACGAAAAATTGTTGGAAATTATATTAAGTTAGGAGAAAAAAAATGGATAATATAGAAGTTACAAATGAAAAAGAAGAAAAAGTTGTTGAAAATCAACAAGAAGAAAAAGCAAAAGTAGTAAATAAAAAAATTGTTGGTATTGGTAATTTTACAATAGATGCAAATTACAAAAATGATGTGTTGTTTCAATATAATTGTGGACAAACTGTTTTTAATGTTTTATATAATTTGAAAAACAATTATCCTTGTGATGTTTTTGCTTATGGAAATGTAGGAAGAGATAAAATAGGAAAAATTGCTTTGGAAAAGACAGAACAAGAAGGAATTAATATTGATTATTTAAAAAGAAAATCAAGAAGAACAAGAATTGTTCATCAAAACAATTATGTTTTCAATGGTAAAAAAATTCTTGAAGATACAACAACAAGATGTATTTATTGTGGAAAAAATACATTTAAGCCTTTCACAAAAAATATTTCATTAAGAAAAGGTGTTTTCAAAAAAGAGAATTTTGATATTGCAGTGTTTGATTCTCCAACAATAAGTAATTTAAAAATTGCAAAATATTTAAAAGAAAAACAAAATATAGTTTCTTTCTTAGATTTTGGATATCACACATTTTTAAATAAGAAATCTGCTGAATATTTGAGAAATTATTTAAAAAACTTTAATTTTGATTTTGTTCAATTAAATTCAAGAGTTGCAGATTTCTTTATGCAAAGATTAAAATTAAAATCAAATTTTACATTATTTAAAATTTTAAATTGTAAATTTATGTCTATCACAAGAGGAAAAGAAGGAACTGATATATTCTGGAAAAATGCTAATAACAATTTATGTAATGTTGAACATATTGATTTAAATATTTCAAAAGTTGTTAATTCTTATGGAGCAGGAGATGCGTTCCTTACAGGTATAATTATTACCTATTTGAAAAAAGGAGAGAACTTTAAAGAGTACAATGTTGCATTAAAAGAAAATTGCCAAAAACTTGTTGCAAATGTTTTGAGTGATTTCCCTGCAAGATATAAAGAAGAAGGTTTTGATTTTAGTTTCAATACTAAAAATTGTTCATGTTGTGGAAATAAACTTAAAGAGAAAACAAAATTGCAAAGAAGTTTATATATGTTACTTGATAGAGTTCAAAATGCTTATGAAGTTGGATTTGACAAAAATTTAAAGAAATTTTTGGATACATCTGAAAAAATATTGCTTGTTGGTACTGGAGCTTCTTTTATAACAGGAAGCTATCTAAAAGATATGTTTGAAAAATATGGAAAAATTTGTAACTGTGTTAAACCAACAGATGTGAAAGATGTTAATTTAGATATATATGATAGTGTGGTGTTTTGTTCATATTCAGGAACAAGTCCTGATATTAGAAAATGTATAGAGTCTATACAAAATAAAAAAATAAATATTGTACTTTTAACTGGAAATGATGTTTCAAATTTAACAATTTATCCAAAAAATGTTAAGATAATATCTTATGCTAATTCAAGATTAGAAAAAGAAAGAGGATATATTTCAGTTGCTTCTATAATTGTTCCTGCTTTCTTTGCAACAAAAATTTGTTTAAATATTGAAGATATGGAAGAATTTTTAGTTCAAAGCGTTATCAATTTTAGACATTACGATGAAAAAATTGATGTAGTAAAAGAAGAACCAAATCTTGTTGATATATTCTATAATGGTTATACAACAACTATTGCACAAGATTTAGAATGTAAGATGGTTGAATCTTCTTTTGGTAGAGTTCTTTTAAGTAATAAAAAAGATTTTAGTCATGGAAGATACACAACTTTTGGAAATTATAAGTCAGATTTAGTAATTTATTATGATTATAACAAAGATGATAAATACGAAGAACTTTTGATGTCTTTAATTAAAAAATATGGAAATCATAATGTCTTTGTTATCAATCCAATAACAAAAAGAGAAGAATTAAAAGAGTTTGAATTATTGTTATTTAATATGTACTTTATTAATTATTTAGATAAATTAATAACTATTGATGTTAGTAGTCCAAAACATAACAAAGCGTTTAATAGTTTATATAAATTTGATTAATTATAGCAAAGGAGAAAAATATGAGATATCCTGAATTTATTACTAATAAATCAAAAATTGGTGTTTGTGCACCATCTTTTGGTACAATTATTCAACCATATAAGGCAAGACTTAATAATGCGATAAAAACTTTTCAAAATTTAGGGCATGAAGTTGTTTTGACTGACCATGTAAGAAAAAATAACAAGGGAAGAAGTTGTGATGCAAAAACTCGTGCAGAGGAGTTTATGAGTTTGTACTTTAATGATGATATTGATATGGTTTTTTCAGAAGCAGGTGGGGAATTTATGGTTGAAATTTTACCATATGTTGATTTTGAAAAAATAAAAACAGCAAAACCTAAATTTTTCCAAGGTTATTCAGATAATACAACTTTGACATTTACTTTAACTACAATTTGTGATGTTGCAAGTGTTTATTCATATTGTTTTCCTGAATTTGGTACAAACTCTTGGCATAAAACATTAAAAGATAACTATGATTTTTTACAAGGCAGAAATAATACTGTTGAAAGTCTTGATAAATATGAAATTAAGAGTTTAAAATATGATAAAGGTAAAGAACTTGAAACATTTAATTGTACAGAAAAAGTAAAATGGAAGATACTTTCTAAACATAATAAGATTTCTATGAAAGGAAGACTTTTGGGAGGTTGTCTAGATATTTTGACTGTAATTTGTGGAACAGAGTTTGATAATGTTAAAAATTTTATTGAAAAATATAAAGATGATGGTATAATTTGGTATCTTGAGAGTTGTGACTTGAATGTTTTGGAACAAACAAGAGCTTTTTGGCAATTAAAAAATGCAGGTTGGTTTAAGTATTGTAAAGGTTTTATTATCGGTAGACCTAAAAATACAGAAAAAATTTTTAATATAAATTACTGCGAAGCAATTTATGAACATTTGAAAGATTTAAAAGTTCCTGTTGTTGCTGATGTTGATCTTGGACATGTAGGACCGTTTGTACATTTTGTAAATGGAGCTTTAGCAAATGTTCAAGTTAAAGGAAAGAAAGGTAAAATAGATTATATTTTGAAATAAGTCATTCTACATAAGGAGGAAAAAAATGAGTAGTTTATTATCTAAATTTTTGGGAGGAGATTTAGGTTATATTTGGCTTGTTGTGTTTGGAGGAATAGCTTTAATCCTCGGAATAATCTTTTATTTTAAGTATCGTACAAAAAAAGTAAGATATAAAAAAGTTATCTTTATTTTAGACGGCGAAAAAGTTGAAGAGATAAAAGTTAAAAAAGGAAAACAACTTGTTTTAACAGATAAAGTAAAAGATTATGATTGGTATGTTCACGAAAATTTAAACACAAAATTTTCAAATATAGATATTGAAGAAGATATTATTACTGTTTATTCATCAAAAAATGTACCTGAAAAAGAAATAATGGAAAATTCTTTAGAAGATTCAAC
>JAFTYD010000006.1 GCA_017464845.1 Clostridia bacterium | reverse complement strand
ACAAAGAAGCAGAAACTCAAGAATACTTATTTCAAGGTAAAGCTGAAATTATTGAAATTTTAAATCCAACACCCTAAATAAAAACTCTTAGAACCATCTAAGAGTTTTTTTTGTTGATTATGTGCTATTATAATTTAACTTTAATAAAATTTAATCTGTATAACTAGATTTTTTTTCTTAATTTAATTTTTATTGTAATAAAAAAGAACTTTATTTTTTTTGATATAATTCAACATATTAATACAACTTGATTTACTCCACAAAACCATCTCAAAACCTTAATAACTTAACACAAGTATAATAAGTTGAAGTAAGTTCTAACCCCAAAATCAGCTTATGCTGTTATAACTCAGTAGGTAGAGCACCCCCTTGGTAAGGTGGAGGTCCCGGGTTCGAATCCCGTCATCAGCTCCAATGTCTTAAATCCCTTTATTTATCGGACTTTTCCGGTATTTACAGGGATTTATTTTTTTGCACATTTTTCTTCAAAAAACATATAAATTGTGGAGTCAAACCTGTTTTTGAACTAGTGTGTTTGCGTGGTCTAAAAATTTAAAGTTTACTTTTATGGCTAATTTTTAACTTTCCTGTTTTTGGCGGTTTAAGGCGGTCTATGTCGGTGTAGTTGGCTCCAAATGGTCCCTATAAATAAAAAAGGAATGTAAATACATTACATTCCGTTTTTTGATTAAAATTTTACTATAAATATTTAATTATATCTTCAAATGTTAAAAATCCTGAACGTTCATTAAAGTGTCCAGCATTGATATAAATTATTTCTTTAGCATCTATCGATTGAGCAAATTTATGTGCGTTTTCAAATTTTATATATGGGTCATCTTTTGAATAAAAACAGATCCTTTCTTTACATAAATTTTTAAAATTTGATACATCATTAACAAACATAAATTTATTAATATTATCAAATTCCGGATGACCACCAATATAATTATTAAAACCACAAACAGAGATTAATTTTCTTATTTTAATTTTATTGCTTAATATATACTTAATCAAAAAAATAGGTGCAATAGAATGACAAACAAAGATGCTTTCTTCGTTAATTTTATCTCTTACACTATCTAAAACTTTAGACCAATTTTCAAAGTTTTGTTCTTGTGGTGTTGGATAATTAAAGTTAAAAACTTCAAAGCCTTGTTCTTTAAGCTTATTTTCCAACCATGGAAACCAATTTTCTTTATTATGACCAAAAGATCCGTGAATAATAAAATAATTTTTCATATATTTCCTCTTATATTAATATATAATAACATAGATATTTGAAAAATGTATTCAATTTTAAAAAGTTTTCATATTTTATTTAAACACGTCAGTTAATATTTCAAGCATTTCATTATTATAAATACTTACATTATTATAAATTTCAAGAGTTGTTTTGACCGATTTATGACCTAATAGTAGTTGTATTATTTTAGGATTAACTTTCTTTTCAAAAAGCATAGTCGCAAAGGTATGTCTAAAGGTATGAAAATGGATGTCATATTTTGAAAAGCCATATTTATCATTAAATCTTTTTAGTAATCGTCTAGTGCCAAAATAACTTCTTAAATCATTTTCGTGATCAAATAATAATGAATCCTTATCTTTGCTATCTACGACTAATTGCAAAACTTTCCATTCAGTTAATGTTTTATATAATTCATCAATAATAGAAACAGCTCTAATGCTACAATTAGTTTTTGTTGTTCCTATTTTTCTTTTGTTCGATATTGTTTCGCCATAATTATTAAATTGATAAGTTTTTATTAGTGAAGAATTAATACAAATAACTCTTTTATCAAGGTCTACATCTTTCCACCTTAACGACAAAATCTCTCCAATTCTCATGCCTGCATACAAACCTAAATAGCATATCAATTTAAGTGGTTGATGATTATTTAATTTTTCAATGTAATCTTGTCTTATTTCTTTTGGTAGTGCTTTGTATTTTATTTCATCTCTGCTTTTTGGATATTTGATGTTATTCAAAATTAAAGGATAAGACTCTATATAATTATTTAAAACAAGATAACTAGCAAATTGATTTAATACAAATTTTGTCTTTAAAAACATACTTTTGGGAATATTGTTGTTTAATAAACAATTAAAAAATACAAGCAGGCTATTATTGTTTATAATTACTTAATATTTTATTCTCAAAATAAGGCTTTATATATAATCTATACACCATTAAATTACTACAGAGTGTAGAAGAACTAACACTTAATCTTTTCACATTCATTAACCAATAGATAAGTACTCCATTTATTTGAAGATTGTTTTTATCGTCAATACTTAAAGAATTATCATCTCCATACTTTTCATAGAATTTTCTTATTGCTTCTATTTTTGTTTTTGCAGAAGTTTTTACTCGTTTTCTTTCTCCATTAATTACCATTCGTTTTGCAAAATACCAATAACCATTAGCAGAATAATAAAGCGACCCATCTCCATTAGGTCGCCTTGTTTTTCTAAATTCTTTTTTCATTTTTTTATACCTCCCTATATGGAAAGTATAAATTAAAAAGAAGTTTGAAATTATCAAAGTTCTATAATTTGTAAATCAATCAAAATTTCCACTAGCTGACTTATGCAAAAAAATAAGTTTTCTCGAGAATAATTTGCTTGCTGAATTTTAAAAATTTTTAATCCTATAACATCCAACTTTTCAAATATATCAGATGGATTATTTATTACGGATTTTTGTTCCAAGAAATTCAAAAATTCGTTTATTGCTTGTTCTAATTTGATATCATTTATATCAGAATTGTATTTTTTATCGCTAATAAATTCTTTTAAATCCTTTCCCAATTTGAACTTCGTATCGAATGAGTCTCTTTCATTGGCAGAGAGAGTAAACGATTCTATACTTGGGTAACTTAAAAGTAAAAGTCCGTTCTGCTCATCAGAATCATTTTGAGAACTTGTTAATTTCTTTAATAATTTTTCCACAATTCCTTGTCTATTATTAATAGGATCTCTATCAAAAACAAAATAAACAGGATTATTTGTTGTATCTATATCTAGATCAATTGCAAATTCTTTAAATATATAATCAAAAAATTCAGATTCATTATTAATACTATCAATATTGCTGGTAGGAGTGTTAAGAAGTATTATTTTAGAATATTTACTACCTTGTAATTCCGTAATAATTTTATTGCTTCTTCTTTTTTTTGTTATAGTGTATCCTAGATAATGATGAAATATATTTTCAATTATTTCAAATTCTGGATTTTCTCCTTCAGTAAAAATAATCACCTTGCCGATTCTCTTTTGCTTGTTTATAATCATAAATTATAGTCTGGGATAGAGCCAAATTTTCCACTTAAATACATTTTTTCTAAATTTTGAGCCTCTCTAGGATTTTCATCGGAGAATCGTTCAATAAAAGATCCCTCGTTTGGTTCAAAATCTACAGTGTATATTTGGTCTGGTCTTAATAGTTTTGTGTTTAATAAATTTGTTGAATGAGATGTAAATATTAACTGGCTTTCTTTTGAATTTAACAAAAAGTATTTCACGATTAATTCTTCAAGCATATTGTGAAAGCCACTACTAAATTCATCTATTAGCAATAAACATTTATGTTGACAGCAATATAAAACAGAAGGAAACATGTTTATAAGTGTTTGATTCCCCAATGATTCCATTTCCAAAGGGAGATTAAGTTTCATATCATTTCTTTGAAAAAATATTATTGGCTCTTCTGATTTTACACTATATGATTGAACTCTACCATTTTTATCATTAATTTCACTAATCTTGTTTTCTTTGCTTTTTGAAATTCTAAAGCCAATATTTAAAGATTTAAATGTTGAATTGATTTCATCAATTACATTTTGATCTGATTCTTGTATTAAATGTGAAATATTATTATACGAATGAGCAATTTGTTGACTTGCATCAACATATACGGAAAAATGCAAAAATTCCATTAGTTTATTAATGGTTGGCATAGTTGCAAACACATCAGAAAAATAACATTTTCTTAATAATAATACTTTGTTTGAAAATAATTTATCCATTATTTTGGTAGTTTTATTATTAATGTTAACTCTACCACTTAGCATTTTTCTTTCAATAATTTTATCATCATCTATGGTCAAATCTTCAATAACAATATTACCATTTTTATCGGTTTCAAAATAATATTTTATTTTCTTAGTATCAATCGTAAAATGATATTCTAAATGTATATTATTTTTATGACAAAACAAACAAGAATCAAATGCTCGCATTGTAAAATTATCTCTAAAAAGCATATCTAATAAAGTTCTAATAGCAATTATTAAAGTGGATTTGCCTGTTGCATTAGGTCCAACAATTAAAGCACTTTTTAATATCCCATTTTTAACATTTCTGTCTTGTAAAATTTGATATTTTGACGATTCTAGATCAAAAACTGTTTTATTTTTAAAACTCCTAAAATTTTCTAAAATAACTTTCGTTAGCATAATAAGACCTCCTATAATAATATTATGCCCAAGTGTAAAAAAATTACACAATAAGTCACTGCTTGGTGTAAAAAATTTACACTTTGTATATATAATAATAATTTATTGTCGGCAAAAAGTCAAGATCCTGATGACAAATTTTATACATTTTTTGAAATATTTTATACTTTTATAAAATAATTTTATACTATAAGCATTAATAAATTGTCTGTCTAAGGCGGTTTAGGGCGGATTTAGGCGGGATTGAACTGTTTGGGTGGTTCCAGGTCTTGGTAAGGTGGAGGTCCCGGGTTCGAATCCCGGTAACAGCTCCATAGAAAACCCTTATAAAATAAGGTTTTTTTCATTGTTCAATTCCTGGGATAGATTCGAACTATTTTTCATTTTGACAACAATTGACAACAGTTTTCACTTAACTTCGCTCTTGAACCCAACTCAAAATTTAAACTTAAAAAATTATTCATCCAAACTCATCAAAAACCACCTAAAATCACCCTGTTTGTTGTCATATTTGTAGTACAACATTAAATTTATAAAATTTAGCAATTTTTTCAAGAAAAAAGACCAAAACAATGGCCTTTTAATTAGATAAAATTTTTGGATTAATCCTACAATTTTGCAAGTTTTTCCATCTGTTTTTTAATCCCATTTCATTATTTATAAATGCAACAAAATGAGATTTTATGTTTTTAATTAATATATCTTCTCTTTCAATAGTAAATTCTGTCCAAAAACCTGCAAATTCTAATGGTTTTAATAAATATTTAAATATTATCATTAAAGATAGGAAATCACAAGTGCCAGACAACGGATATCCTTTGTCGTTTTTCTTTATTCTCATAATATCATAAACTTCTAATGTATATGGTAATTTATCTTTAGATAGTCGTTTACAAAATATGTGTTCATCATGAGCAACTGTATTTCTAAACGAAACAAGCATTTTTACCATAATTTCTAATTGTGAAGGTGTAAGATTATATTCATTGGCAACTTCTGTTTTCTCTTCTAATCTCATGTTTGCATAAAATACAGAGATATCTCCCATTGTCATAGCTCTTATTAAAACCCATAATGGTACATGTCCATGATTTGTTACATAATGATAAATATAATTTCTAAATCTTCTACTTTTTTTGTCAGAACACTCTTTAATTATGTTATTACAATCACTAATTAATTTTGCGATTTTTGCTTCTTTTCTAATATCTTTATCAAAATTTTCTCTTATCAAATATTTCTTTTCATCTTCGCCGTGATACTTACTGAAAACATAGGAAACAATTGATTTAAATCTAGATTCAAAAGTCATTGCATATTTGTATATAATATTTCTCAAATTTTTATCAAATGTATATAATGCCTGAATGTCTTTAACACTAGCACTATTTAAATACATGTTAGTATTTGAATCTTGAAAAATAAAACTATAACCATTTATTAAATTATAATAACCACAATCTTTTAAAGTATCTTTAAATGATTCTTCATTATCTATAATTAAATTCCTTTCTTTAAGAATTTTGATTTGTTCCTCATATGTAGTAAACTTTTTCATAAAACCTCTCTAAAAATAGAAAGTGGGGAGATCCCTAGAGACCTCCCCAAAGTCCTTCAACACTGGTTGAAAGGATCCTTCCATGGCTATATAATAATACATAATCTTAAAAAAGTCAACGCTTTTTCAAAAATATTCATATATAGCATAATTAATATTATGTTCAAAATATAAAAATAATTACATATAAATACTACATCTCAAAATCTTTTTCTTTTCTGCGTTTTCTTCGTTCTTCTCGTTGGTGTTTAAGTTCTTCATATTGTCGGTCGAGTTCATCATCGGTCATTTCTTCATATGTTTTCGGTTTTTCTTCATTAAAGGTGTTGCTGTCTATGTGATAGGCAGGGACATCTTTTTTTATGTGTTCTTCACCATCATATAGTGTTGTGTCATTAAAAAGACTATCCAACAGTTCTGCACCTTCGTAGTCAAGTTCTTGGTCGATTACTGAATTATAGTGCAATTGGGTAGTCTTTGCATCTTTATGTCCAAGCAAATGCTGAACATCTTTAATATTTCTCTTATTCTCAATTTGCATATTTGAAAATGTTTGTCTTAACATATGGCAATGAAGCCCAAATTCTTGCCTAAAACCGTATTTCTTGGCAAACCTATCAAATACTCGACGAGTTGCGTCATAACTGCGTATTGAGCCATCATCGTTGCAAAACACAAGGTTTGTGGACTTTGTTAAAGTTTTGCCTTTAACTTGTTCTTTGCACCATTGTATTTTTCGCCATTGTAGCAAAGCATCAATAACTAGTTGCGGCATTTTAATTGCTCGTTTACTGCAAGTTGTTTTAGTGCTTGAAATAATGTTCTTTCTGCCAATGATATTAAGGTCGTTATCAAACTCAACATCTTCTGTTAAACCTTGCTCAACAAACAAAGCACCTTTTTCAAAATCTATATTTTCCCATTTTAAAGCAAGTGCCTCACCAATACGAAGTGAAGCCAACATCATAACAAGTGAAAGTGGTTTAATAATATCTGGACCATCATCAAGCGCACGAATAAATCTTGCCCTTTCAGCAACAGGAATTGCCTTGTAATTTTCATTATTTTTATGTTGACCTTTGCTATCCATATATGTCTTTTTATATCTATTGCTCACTTTACATTTTAGGGTAGGATTATCATAAGCAAGGCCTTGCTCTATTAAATGCTCATAAAATTGATTTAACAAAAACTTTATTCTCTTTGGTGTGTTAGACCTGCCTTTATGGTCTTGTAAAGATTTGGTCAAAATCGCTTGAACAATGTTTGTGTTAACTTCATTAATTTTCATATTTCCAATCGCTGGAAGAATACGATTTTTAAATGTTCTAATATTGCTTTCGAATGTGCGAGATGATACCATTGGCTTCTTAAATATTCTTAACCAATTTTTCATTGTTTCGCCAACCAAAGCAGTCGTTGAAGATACTTGTGGACCAGTTACAAGTCTATGTTTTAACACACTCATTTTCTCTAAAACTTCTGCTTGTGAATGTCCATAAACTGACTTTCTATTTATCTTGCCATCGGGTTTATATCCAAGAGTTACAACTCCACACCAACGACCATCTTTTCTTTGAACAATGCTGCCTTCGCCATTTGCTCGTCTGGAATTCTTTCTTTTCTTAGCCATTAGTTTTTCCTCCTGTTGTCTTGAAAGTAAGCCCATCTTGCAAATGCCATTACACTAATAACTTTTCGCTTGCCGACATTGGTTGTTGGAAAATCATATCTATTCATAAGTGTTCTTACATTGCCTTTGCCAAGACCTGTAATTTTCATTAAATCCTCACAGTCTAAATAATCTTTGTTATATCTATCTGCAAGTCTTTTAGCTTCTGCAGAAATCAACATCTCTGCTTGTAAATCTTGTTTCATAATTACTCCTTTTGTATTTATAAATTTTTCTTCTTTCTATAACTTACAAATAAAAAAGAAGTGGGTATCCCACTTGCTTTAGTCTTTGGGGAACGGACTCAAATTTGACACTTTTAATTTTGGTGTTGAATCACTTGAAATGCTGGTTTTTCAAGGAATTTAGCAACCAAAATTGTATTTTGAGTCTATTCCTTATCCTGCTTGTTAAAATTTCTCATAATTTTAACTAATTCTTTGTTTGTTTAACCTCCTTTTTATAAAACTTGAGAGATAAAACCTCTCTATAATGTTAACCACTCCAAATTGCAAAGGGTTGCCCAGTTTTAGCAAAATTTCTTTAAAAATTTTTAAATTTTAATAAAAAAACACCCAATCATTAAGATTGAGTGCTTTACTTTATCGATTATTTTGATAAGTTTTCAATGCTCTTATATAATTCATCGGATTGAAATCCCTTTATATCTATACTTCCGTCTTTCTTAACTCCAATAATCGCGACAGATTTACCATCTACAACTTTATATTTTTCATATTCACCTTTATGAATATATACTTTTTGGTTAGTGGATCCTCTAAATTGTAAGTATATATTTCTTTTATCTTGTTCATATCGACCTGATACTACTATATCTGATTTTCTCCATATCTTTTTTTGAATTTTATTTAATTCTTTGTACATATAACCTGTAAATAAGATAACGGTTTTTCCATTGTTTTTTAAACATTCAACTAATCTTAGTACTGAAGTATATTGGTCTAAAGGTTCACCACCATGCAAAGTAATTCCATCAACATCATCACACAATGAAATAATTTCTTCAACACTAATTTCATTGCCACCGCTAAAATTCCATAAGTGCTTATTTACACATCCTTTGCAATGCAAAGAACATCCCTGACAAAACAGCAAAAGTCTTTTCCCGGGACCGTACAAATGTTCATTTTCTTCAACAGAAAAGCTATCATATCTTATCATGAGTTTTTAACCTTTATTGAGTTATCAGTTTTTGTTTTTTCATCAAAAAAATCTGGTTTTTTTTCAACCTTAACTTCCCTAGCAATATCTTTCATAAGCTTATCAAGTTCAGTTAAACATTTTGCACCTTTAATACCAAAAGTTTCAGCATTTAATTCCCCAAGAGAATTTATATTGATTACTATTTTTTCTTCCATTAGCCCAACCTCACCAAGACAAGTTGAATTTCTTCGCCCTGTTTTTCTTTTTTTACAGTATATCCCATTTGTTTTGCTCTACTGCAAAGCAATTCTGTTGTGCCTTCTTGCATATGTTTGTTATTTGAATTAACAGTATTTTGAGCTTTTTTAGCAAAACCCTCTAACAAACTTTTAACTGTTTTTTCTTCAGAATGTTTTTCAATTGTTTGAGAACTCAAAAGTCTTCCATCTTCCCATGTTTCTTCTATAAGTTCTTTTTGAGTAATATCGTAAGAACCTGTTCTCCTTATTTTCTGCAAAATTTCCTTAAGATTGGATTCTTTTTGTTGAATGGAGTTTTCTAAAATAATTGCCAAAATTTCATCAGAAACTTGAGTGAATTTATTTTCAATTATATTTTCACAATTTAACATACTTGCTAACTCAAATAATTCGTCAGTAACTATATAGTTTTTACCCTTAAGATTGCAATTGATTTTTTTTATACTCATACCAAAAGCTGAAATAATTTGTTCAACATCAGTTAAAACACCATATCTATCATTAATCAATAATATGCTATTTGCATAATATGTATTTATATTTTTTAGTAAAATATCCAATTTTATTAGTTTCTGAGTAATACATTCTTTAATACTGTCTTCAAGCATAATAAGTTCTTGTTTGCTTAATGTATCTATATGAATTTTAACCTCTTTCCATGCCTGAACTTTTCTTTTACAGCTCATATTTATCTCCTTGTTATGCAGTTTAAATTATATTGTTTTTGTATGTCCTGTGTATCTTTAAATTGACTCTCTTTTTCTATGATTATGTAGTTCTTATTTTCTTTTTCAAACAGTAAATAGTCCTCAGGAAAATCTTGTGCATAAAGACATTCCAAAATATTACTTGTATAAGAAATAAAATCATAGAAATCTTTAAGATATTGACCAAACAATTGCTCTAAAATTAATGTTTTTTCCAAATCATTAACTTTTAGAACATTAGAAATTGACAATGTATTTCTCGTATGAATTTTCTTTTCTAAAAAACCTTTACATTTTTCCATGAAACCATCTGAATTTTTATTACTTGTTTCGATATTTTTATCTTCAAAATTAGTTTTAAGTTTTTGTAAATCATCAATTTTCTTATTTAAAATCTCTATTCTTCTTTTATTAGATAGAATATCAATTCCCTGCTCAATCATTTTTTGTTTTTCTTCAATAATTTTTTTATAATCACTTATCTCAATATCAAATTGACCGAACTTGTTGTCAGTATTTTGTTTTGCAAGTCTCAAGTATAAATTTTTACAATTATTCATAAAATTTTCCTTAAATTTTGCAATAAAATCCTTATAATACAACATATTTTGATGATAACCTTTAAAACTACACATTGAAGAATAATCAGTAGTCTTAATAAAAAGTATCTCTGTTAAATAAGCATCAATGTCTTTGAGAATAGTAATAGTCTCAATAAAGATATTACTGCTATCAAGTTGTAAAAGCTTATTATTAAAGTCTTTTATGTTTATTTTTGTTTTCTCCTCTTGCCATTGTCTCGACAAATTAAAAATCTCATCATACTTGCTTGAAATTTTAAAACTTTTGTCAATTATTGGTGGAATTAACTCAAAATTATATGTAACTTGTTGTGCTACATTACTATATTCATTATGGTTATTAGTAAGAGAACTATCAAATACTTCATTATCAAAATCTTTATAGTCCAAAATCTTAATTTTATGATTAACATCAATATTATTTACAATATTTAGATTGTTTAATTTTCCGTTATAACAAGTATAGATATCCGGTTTTCCTGATAAATCACCAAGATTTTTATTTAAGCTCACATAGGTTTTATCAATAATATAATCTAAACTCGGAAAATTAATTGGTATAAAATTACCCCTTTGAAGAATAAATGATAAAACACTTTCATCATTATTGACAGCAAAAATAGCTGATATATTGTTATCTGAAACTACTATCCTTTTTGTTAACATTGAATAATTATCATAGATTGATTTATTGAATATCTTTTTATCGCAAATATAAATTAAAGGAATTTTATGGTCCTTAACATTTTGACAAAAAGATAACATTTCTTCACTTCCATGTTTATCAATAACATAAATCTCTTTTATACTATTAAAATTAAAAGAATTTAACAAATCTTGATTCTCAAAGAAAATCTTTTCAAATGTATCATCCACTCTAATATTATCTAAATCTATAATTAGAAATAAATTTTCCTTACCTATAATACCTAGATAATTAAAATCAACTTTATTATCAATAACTATATCACTAAATTTCAAATCTGAAAAAGCAGATTTAATCTCTTCACTTTTTGCAATTAACTTAAATTTAATATATTTATTAACCCATTTTAACTCATTCAAAATAGAACTTGGCAAACCTGCTCGATCTAGAATTAAGTGAACCTCATCTGCCTTTGAAATAATTGGGATTATATCATTTGTTGGCATGTAAGAATAAGATTTATTTATATTTCTAGGTAATGAACATGGTGTAAACAAAGTCCATTCCTTATCAAATTGGTTTTCTTTTATTATCGTGACAATTTTATTGTTTATCATCTTTATTTTTCCTGTTTATGAAAGGATTTTTATATTCTTGTTGAAGTCTAGGAATGTCTTCACCCAAATCTTTAACTTCTTCCGGTTTTTCCTTACTTGCAAGTCTAGCTCTTTGTTCTGCCCATTTTCTTAAATTTGCAATGGTTTCAGCCATAGTTCTTGACAATGGTGAAGTTGAATTTATACATTCAATTAAATTAGCTTGCTCTAAATCTTTTTGTCCGTTAGCGTATGCATTAAATAAAGCTTCGTTTACTACCTCTTCGATTTCTGCACCAGAAAAACCTTCTGTTGCTTTAACAAGTTTTTGCATATCTAAATTTAATGATTTTGCATTTCTGTTTTTATGATTTAGATGAATGTTAAATATGTTTTCTCTTTCTTTAGCACTAGGTAAATCTACAAAGAATATTTCATCAAATCTACCTTTTCTTAAAAGTTCTGGTGGCAATGAACTTATATCATTTGCAGTTGCAACAACAAAAACAGGTTCTTTTTTCTCTTGCATCCATGTTAGGAATGTTCCAAAAACTCTGGCACTTGTTCCACCATCTGTTCTACCACTACTTTGAGAACCACTTAACCCTTTTTCTATCTCATCTATCCATAATACACATGGCGAAATAGTTTTTGCGACATCTAAAGCATATCTTATATTTCTTTCAGATTCACCCACTATACCACCAAACACTTTACCTAGGTCAAATCTTAAAAGTGGGAATTTCCACTCATTTGCAATTGCTTTTGCTGTCAAACTTTTTCCACAACCCGGAACACCAAGAAGAAGAACTCCTCTAGGAGTGTTTAAACCATAAGCTTTAGCTTCATCACTATATGCATTTCCTCTTTTTGCAATCCAATCTTTAAGATTGTCAAGACCACCAATATTAGTCAAATATTCTTTTGGATGGAAGTACTCTAGTAGACCACTCTTTTTAATAATTTGCTCTTTTTCACTAATAATTAGCGGAATTTCTTCTTCTGTAAGTTTTCTGTTTTGAATAATTGCCTTTGCAAAAGCAAGTCTTGCCTCCATAACAGTAAGTCCTAATGCAGATTCTAGCAACTTTTGTGTGATATTATGTTCCATACAATAATCTTTGTATTCTTCTACAACACTATTTGCAATTACTTCTATAGTATCTCTATCTGGTAATTCAACTTCTATTACAGGTAATTCTTTAGAAAGTTCTTCAGGAACAAATTTATTTGGCGAACTTAAAATAATTGCTTTTTTGTAATCTCCTTGATAATTTTGAGCTCGCATCATTTCCCTGATGTATCTTATATTTGCCGGATTTGAAGCTTCGCTATAAGGATGAAAATCTTCTAATACGAGCAACATATCATTTTCATTTTTTATATAATAATCAAGAATTTGTGGAATAGTAATACAATCTGCATTTATTACTTTAAATCCATTTTCATCCCAAACTTTTAAACCGGAAACACTACTCCAAGTATACCAATCAATTCCTAAATCTTCAGCAACATAATTTGCAAAGCCATGAACTCTTTCCCATTCGAATGAAGCAACTTCTACAACTTTTGCGCCTGCTTTAATTAAAACTTCTAATTCTTCTTCATAATATCTCATATACCTACCACCTTTTAAAATTCCCTTACAGTGCATTTTACTTTTTCACTTTTTTCAATAATATTACCATCTCTGTCTTCAGCTACAACATCAACATAATAATCTTGTCCTGAATGTTGTGGAGTGCTATGGCTACCGCCTACAACATGTACTGTGCTTCTTGCCGCTGATATAATTGTATTTTTTGTTGTTCCATCAATTGCAGCTAGTCCATTAAAAGTACAATATAATTCCGTTCTAGGGTTTATTCTTTTAGATATTGCTTGTTTGTTTATGTAAAGTGTTACATTATAACTAGCAGCTTTTTCTACTTCTGACCAATAAGCCATTATTCCATTCATTAAAGGTTTACAAACTAATTCCATACATCCTCCATTATCCTATTGTAACAGTGTTTTTTCCACTTACAACAACTGAATTTTGCGAAGAACCGGGTTCAAATGCAATTAAATCTGATTTTGCAATTGTTTCACCATTTTTATCTTCAGCTATTATCTCAACAAAATAAGAAGTCGAGTATTCATTATATTTAGTTACCGTACCATAAGGTCCTTTAACGCCAAATTCAAATTTTAGCTTTGTTTTAGCTAAATCACTTATTGTATGATAACATTTAGTTCTTGATATATTGATTACATCAATACAATTAAGATTAACTAAACTATAATCGGGTTTAAACACATACTCATATCTATACTCTTTTGTATCAACTGCATTCTCGTTTTTTCGATGATACAATTTTAAAACATAATTTGCACAGTCATCAATTTTTTCCCAACATACCATAACGCCATTTGGAAATGAATTTAATTCCATATTTAATTTTTTCATATTTCTTCTCCTAAATCCTAGTTGTTGTTTTTGCTAATTCTTTTCCATCTCTATCTTCTGCTATAATCACAAATAAGTAATCTCGACCAATCAAATTATCAATAGAAAGCAAATGTTCATTTCTACTCACTTCATAGTCTTTCAAATAAAAAAGTTTTTTGTAACATTCTCTATTAAGATACTTATACATCTTAACAATATATCTTGCAGCATTTTCGATTGGTTGCCACATCAAATTTACAACATTACCATCCTTAATTAAATATCGTTGAAATTTATATGCATCTTTTTCTTCATACAAAAATTCAAGTTCATCTGGTTGTTTATATGGAATATAGAATAAATTTCCATCATTCCATTTGATTTGAATTATTTCTTTTTCTTTGTTTCAACCTCACAAAATATCCCTTCTTGTTGCCCAATTACTTTTGTTACTTCACAAATACCTTTTGTTTTATAGAAATATTTGTCGCCTTTTTTTATCTCATAATAAATTGGCTTTTCAGGTTTAAAATCACAGTCAGTTTTATAAAATTCAAACTCTTCTATATTATCTTTCACCAAAAACTCAGTTCGGTTCGTATAATTGCTTTCCAACGAATAAAATTCAACCTTAATCTTATATCCCTGAATTTCCATTTTGAATTCTTCTTTTTTAGAAAATTGATAATTTTGTGGATTATCATAAAAATAATCTGTTTTTTTTATATTATGTACATCTGATATTGTTAATCCAGATTTTTTTAAGTACATATCTCTTTGTTTATCATATACATAAAATGAAGTCCTCATATGTCCGTTTTTATCAATAGGATAAATATAAAATATTGCATTTTTAAACAATCCTATTTTTTCATTAAAATTAATTTTTCCAAACCCTTTTTTTAAACTTGATTTTTCCCACTTATTCATACTTTTTCCTCCTTTTACATTTGTAATTAATTGCCCAATCACTATATCATTGTGTGATTCTTTAATTACTGCTTCACCATTAGAAACAAATCCCTTTCTGCTATGTCTTAACGATGGTCCAACTGCTCCTTGAAATATAATAAACTCCTTATTAAACCCAAGGTGGCAAACCCAAAGGGTTTGTCATTGCCTCAATTTCATTATCAACTTGCTCTATAAAATAATCATCATAATCCCATTCAGCATCATCAGGATTTTCTCCAAATCCTCTAATACAAACTTCATCAAAGAAATTATGCATATTATCTAAACAATTAATAATAAAGTTTTCATCAATTTTTAAAACAGATAAAGACAAATCTCCATTTTCATATTTTGAATCTGGGTCATAAATCATTTCCGGATATTTTCTCTTCAGTTCTTCATACGACCTTAATGAATTGTGTTTTAAAAAATTCCAAACCAAATATGCTCTATCATATATGCCATAATGAGCATAACCAAAGAAATCAATCTTATCATTACCGACTTGTTTACCTTGAATAAAGGTGTCAAATAATTTTTTAGAAAAATCATCGTTCTTGTATCCTTGACTAACAATAACCCTTAAACATAAAGCATCTATTTGAGCCATCATTTGTTGAAAAAATTGTGCATATATTGATTTTATTACAAATTTATATGGTTTTTCTCTTTTCAAACTAGCAAATATTCCACTAGCACAAGCTTCATCATAATCAAGTATTCCATCCATCAAGTTGTTAACTCTTACATCGTCTTCTACTTGTTTTGGAGTTTTAATAATATGGATTGCTCTTGAAAATTCATTAATCCATAGAATTTTTAAATCTTTTAACATATCCCTAAAATTATTAGACATATAGTCATATCTATGTATTCTTGTTGGAATATAATAAACTGTCTTTCTTTGTTCAATTTTTTTATTTGGAAGTTTAAAAAACTTTTTATATCTCTTTGTATCTAATCTAACTCTATTAGATTTAAAGAATAATCCATAATATTCTCTGCTATCTACAGAATTTTCCAACTTGGAATAATCTTTTCCAATTGTCTTGCTGGTTTTCTTCATGTCTTTCTCCTCACAAAAAAAATGGTAATGGGTTCGCCATTACCATCTTTTAACAATCAATCCCTATGACTATTAAATTTTGATACAGCGATACCACTCTTGAAAATTTGCTCTTAACAATTGGGTTGCGCCTTTTAAATCATATCCCAGATTTAAAATTTGTTCCAATTTTTCATATAGGTAAAACTCCTAATCACATTTTGGAGTCTGCTTACTTCGTATCAATATTTATTATAGCACATTTTTTTCGTAATTCAAACAGTTCAACAAAGAATATATGTGTATTATTAAATATTTTTACACTTTGATTATAATATAAAAATTTTTTTAACACAATGAGCCAATGGTACAAAAAAAGAGAGTTTATAGAAACTCTATAATACTCTCTAATTTTACATTGAATATTAAAGCAAGATTTATAAAATTCTCTAATGATGGCATTTTTTCACCATTTACCCACTCATAAATCACTCTCGAAGAATTTAATTGTAGAAATTCTGCGATATCTTCATATGAAAAATTTGAAGTTAATATCAGCTTTCTAATATTTTCTCCTGTGCTTTTTTTGTTCAATAATCTTTTGTGATAAACCATATTCGGACCCTCCATCGAGCCCTCTCTCTGGATTTCGAATATTTATCACAGAATCATTATAGCATAATTTTTATAAATTTGTAACATTTTATAAAAATTTTATAAATTATTTTTTCGATATGTCCTTTGTTATAAATGTAAGATAAAATGTATAAGCCCAATAATAAAGACTATTATACAAAAACATATTATTTGTTATTGGTTTAAATAAAAACATATAAAGTTCTTAAACATTCTTGACAGACTTAAATAGCTACAATTATTGTTTTTTACTATAACAGATGTCAAAGGGTGTCAAATTTTATTTATGTTTGACATTAGTTTGTTTTCTAACATTAAATAATCTATTATTTTACTTGCCTTTTAACATAGTAGGGCTCAACTTTTTGGGTTAAGAGTTTTTCTTTGGTAAGGAAAAACCAAGCACAAAAATTATACCAAAAATCTTAATATGCTGTTGTGGCACAGTCGGTAGCGCACTGCCTTGGTAAGACTTGATTGGCACTCTCAAACCAACCAAAAAATTAGCAAAAACAACTCAAAATTTCATACATGCTGTTATGGCTCAGTAGGTAGAGCACCACCTTGGTAAGACAAGGAAATAACATTTTTGAACAATTTTACAACTGAATATTTACTCCATTTTGGAGCTATGCTGATGTGGCACAGTCGGTAGCGCACTGCCTTGGTAAGGTAATGCCCTTGGTATAATCAAATAAATCAAATCCCTTATAAATAAAGGGATTTAGGAACTTTGAAAAAAGTGAAAAAACAAAGTGTGAGACAAAAGTGTGAGATTTTTGTAAAAAGTGCTCATTTTTAACTCAAAAAACAACTAAATATGCTGATGTACCTCAGTAGGTAGAGGGCTGCCTTGGTAAGGCAGAGGTTCTTGGGTTAGAATCCCGGTAAGAATTTCATTGAAAAATCTTTTAAATAGATATTTTTGAGTTTTTCTTTTCTTGAGATTGTGGGAATAGTTTGTGGAATTGCAAAGATTTAGCAATCTTTCCATTATAATGAAAATTTGGTTTTACTTACAACATTTATCGTAAACAAATCATTATTGTTTGCTAAAAATTGTTAAAAAAAGACCGAAGGATTTTCTTCGATCTTTTATTATTGTTTATGTTTACCAAATTTGAATTGTTACCCCATCATCAGCATAATGCCAATATTTTCCATCTGTCGTTGGTTTTGTCTCACTATACCAATAAACATGATTATATCCATATGTATCAGTTTCATCTGCACCCTCTGGATTTAACCATTCTTCTGCCCATGCTGCTGGTTGAGCAGTTGCTTCACAATATACAATTGTTCCAGCACGAGTTTGGAGTGCTTTGTTCTCAATAACATCAACATTTGGTAATATAATCTCTTCTAAGTAATAACACTCTTCAAAAGCTGATTCCCCGATAAATTCCAAGCTTGAATTACTTTCAAATGTTATCGAGTTAAAATATGAAAAATAGAAAGCATATTTCCCAATGGTTTTTATTTTATTTGAAATAGTTATACCTTCTAAATAAACATAATAATCTGTTGTGTAACTTTGTTTATAGAAAGCATATTGATATATATCTGTTACATTTTCCGGAATATCATCAATATCAAGGAATTCTTGATAAGTTGTAAAGCCCATGAGATAAACTTTATTATTATAATTAAATGTAATATATTTATCTCCGTAAACTAATCTGCTTTGATAATTTAAACTATTATATACCATTAAACCTGGGTTTTCAGGAAGACAATTAATACTTGTGTTTGATAAATTAATAATTTCAACAAGTTTATAACAATCAAGGAAAGCATAATTTCCAATATATTCAACTGTACTTGGAATTGTAATACTTATCATATCATAACAATCACTAAACCCTTTAATTCCTATACTTTTTAATCCCGTAGGAAGATTGATATAGATAAGTCTCTCACAATCTGTAAATGCAAAATCTTCTATAATTTCAAGTTGAGAACCTTCTTCAAAAATCACCTCTTCAAGATTAAAACAAAAATAGAATGCAGCTTCTTTAATTATCTTAACTCTCTTTGGAATTGTAATTGATAAGATATGAGTTCCAGAGAAAACAGATTCTTCTATTATTTCAATAGAATCTGGAATTTCAAATTTTTTCAATGTAGAATTACAAAATGCATATTTCCCTATTTCTATAAGCGAAGAATTTTCTTCAAAAATTACTTCTACTATAAATGCAGCAGCAAAAGAATTTTCTCCAATTTTTGTTATTGAATTTGGAAGATAAAATTTAATAAATTTATCCTCATCGAAATATTCATCATAGAATTCTTCGTAAAATGCTTTTTCACCTATTTCTTTGACTGGAAGGTTTTGATATGTTTTTGCAACAACAATTTCTTCATCATCACAATCGCCAAGTCCAGTTAAGATGTAATAAGTTCCGTCACTACTTAATTCATAGATAAGTCCATCACTACCCTTTCGTTCGTTGCAACGATAGCAATATTCGCCCATAAAGTTATGACCTAAGGCTGGAATTAATTCTTGTGGTTGATCAATGTAATCACAATCCTTACAACCAAGTCCTTGTGTTAAACCTGTTTGTGTACATGTTGGTTCAACTCTATCTAAGATGATAAAGTTTCCATGGTTATGTTCTTGTGAACGAGTAATTTCTTCTTCCAAACCACAAGATAAACAAACTTTGTAAATTACATAAACATAATTCCCGTTAGATTCAATTGTAAGATATCTTTGTTCAAAATTATGATCTATTTTAGGTACTAAAAAAGTCATTTCATAATCACATACACTACACTCTCTTACTTTAACACCTTCTTTCACACATGTTGGTTGTGTTCTTGTTATCCAACTTCCTAACCTGTGTGTTGCAGTATCTGAAACACTTCCACAGTTGTTTTCGCAAACATGATAATGATTTGTTTCGTTATATGTCCACAAATCGCTATAATCATGACCTAAAGCAGAAATAGTTTCTGTTTTTGTAGCAGTTTTACAAACTAAACAAGTGTATAACATTTCTCCTGTTTCTGTACATGTTGGAGCTTTTGTTTGAACTCCATCATCATAAGAATGATTTTTTAGTGGTTTATAATCTGTTAAATAACTATATCTACAAACATTACAAACACTGATTGTATAACCTTGTGTTGTACAAGTTGAGTCATATTTTGCAAGAAATTCAATTTGACAATCTGAATTTTCAACCTTACCACAAGATTCAATCAAACAAGTTCTTGAATGTGTTTCAGCATTGTCATCATGTTTCCAATCTCCAAAAGTATGATTGGCATTTATTGTAATATCATCAATTTCTTCGCTTGCTGTTTCATCTATATAATTTTTATTACATCTATCACAATGATAATGTTCTTTGGTTCCATCTACTGTACAAGTAGAATCAACTTTTTCCATAAATTTTAAATTGTGACCAAGTTTTTCAACAGTTTCTATTTCTGATTTTCCACAATTATTTAAACATGTTCTAACTCGTTGACCACCACTTGTGCATGTTGGTTGAGTTGTATAAGTCCATTCACTCATGTTATGACCTAAAGCAGAAATAACTTCAGTTTCTTTGTAAGAACATTCCTTGCAAGTGTGTTCTTTTTGTCCTTCTTCTTCACATGTTGGATATGATGTTGTTAACCAATCATTAAACTCATGACTTTGTTCATCGTTTATTTCTAAACATCCTTTATTTTCACATTTGTGATAGTGGTTTAATGATGTTATTGTCCAATCTTTACTCCAAGCGTGATTAAGTTTTGATGTTTGTGCATCTTGATAACTATAACCACAAACAGTACAAGTGTTTTGTGTATAACCATCTGAAGTACATGTTGGTTCAATAACTTTGCTTTCAAAATTACAATTTTCAACTTCTTTGTGAGATTTATCATTTAAGCAAACTCTTTGATGTGTTTTGCTATCTTCAATATGAGTCCAATCTCCATAATTGTGATTAAGTTGATTGATTATAATATCTATTTCATTTAATGCAAATTTGTTATCAAAGTTTTTGTTACATTCTTCACAATTCCAATGTTCAATAATTCCTGTTGTTACACAAGTTGGTTTAACTTCTTCAACATAAGTTAATTTATGTTCAAGGAGAGGAATTGTTTTTCTGTCAACATTTCCACAACCTTCACGAAGACAAATTCTTTCCAATATTCCAGCTTCTGTGCAGGTTGAATAAGATTTTTGTGTCCATTGTGTGTAATCATGACCTAATTCTTTTATTGTTTCAACAGTATCATAATCACATACATCACAATGGCTTATTTTTGTTCCAGAAGCAATACATGAAGGTTTTGTTACTTCTGTCCATTCAGTATAAATATGACTTGTCTGATCAATTTTTTCATTGCAACCTTCATTCAAACAAATATGATAATGTACAGAATTATCATAATTCCAGTCTTCACTAAAATCATGACCACTTGCATTTATTTGTTCTGTATAAACAGAATCACAATTATCACATGAGAAAGTTGTTTCGCCGTCTTCTGTACAAGTTGGTTGTTTTGTTACAACACCTTTATCCCAACTATGTCCGTTTGCGTCTTTATGCTCTTCTTCATATGAATATAAACATAATTTACAAGTATATCTTGTATATCCAATTTCTGTACAAGTTGGATTAATAATATATTTATTAAACTCACAAGTTTGTGACAATTGATAATCACAAGCCAAGCATTCAACAGTATGTCCTGAATTGTCTTGGTTATGTGTATATGTTAAATTATGACCCTTTGCTATAATTAAAATTTCAACTTCATTTAATCCTTCAGCATCACCATAATTCAAATTACAGGTTTCACAATGCCAATACTCAATTGTTCCATCTTGTGTACATGTTTGAGGAACTTCTTCATAATGTTCCATTGTGTGTTGCTTTTTACTTATTGTTTCAGTTTCTTTCTTTTGACAACCAGTTCTTAAACAACTTCTAACTTTTTCACCCTCTTCAACACAAGTTGAATCTTTTTCAACTGACCACTCACTCATGTTGTGATCAAGAGGATTAATACTCTCTACATTAATATAATAACAAATTGAACAAGTTTGTTGTTTACTTCCTTGACTTACGCATGTTGGTTGTTTGGTAGTTTCAAATATTCCAAATGAGTGTTGACCTTCATCAGATATCTCATAACAACCTTCTCTTGTACATTTATGGAAGTGTATCTGAGAAGTACTACTCCAAACTTTACTAAATTCATGATCTAATTCTTGTGTGAAATTATCAAATTTTTCATATCCACATATTTTACATATATGTACATCATACCCTTGTTCAGTGCAAGTTGGTTGCTGTGTTTGAGTTTCAAATTCACATTCTGCTATTTCAAAGAATGTTCTATCATAAATATCATAACGAATATGTGTTGATGTTCCTTCTACATGAACCCATGTTGTCCATTGAGGTTCTAGTTTTGAAATTTTTTCAATAATTGTATATCCACAATCAAGACATGTGAAAGTTGTTGAGCCTTCTTCATATAAGGTTGATTCAACTACTACACCCTTATCAAAATTATGATGAGGTTGTGCATTTATTTCTGTAATTATGTTTTGACAATAAACACAAGTACTAATTTTATAGCCTGGTTTATAACAACTTGGTTCGATAAAATCAATATCAAATTCGCAATCTGCAGTTTCATATTCATCTTCACAGTAAATACAATATCTATTGTGAGTGTTTGTATCTTCGTTATGAATCCACTCACCAAAGTTATGTTCTCCAACAGGAATTGTTAATTTACCATATTGTTTAAAACATCTTGAACATTCATGATAATTTGTATAACCTTCTTGGATACAAGTTGAGTTTTCTCCATTTTTTATAACATAATCATGACATAAACGACTTTCAATCAAGTATCCACATTTATCACAAGTTTCATCACTATCACATGTTGCTTGATTTTCACTTGAGTGCGCTTCTTTTTCTTCTGAATATCCACAACCTTCTCTTACACAAAGAGCAGAATGACCTTCGCTATCTTTTATAAAATTTAATTCATGTCCAAGTGCATTTAATTCTTTTCTTATAACTTCAACATCACAATCTGTACAAACATATAAAATATATCCGTCTTCTGTACAAGTTGGAAGAACACTTCTATCTTCAATTTGATGCATTAATTGACCAGGCATACCTGTTTCATTTTGCCATTCACCACATAACAAGCAGAATTCTGCTAAATAACCTTTTCCTGGACAAGTTGAACTTTCAATGAATTGTTGACCAAGTTCATGGTCAGTAGTTGCCTCTAAAAGATATCCACATGCAATACAATTTTTATCTTTGCAAGTGTACTCTTTATCATATTTATGTTCTGCAAAGTCACCAAATTCAAAATATTTATCGTTTGAAATTGCATTACATTCAGTACAAGAATAATAATAAGTTGCAAGTTTTGTGCATGTTGCTTCTGTCTTTAAAGAATTTTCAGAAACATATTGTTTTTCAAAATTATGTTCAATTTTTTCTATGCTTGCAAGTTCCCCACTGAAAATCACATCACATGATGAACAATAACTGCAAGCTTGTTGTCCTTCTGTTGTACAAGTTGGTGCCAAATAAAGGACTTCTTCAATATTATGTAAAATAGTTAATTTAATAGTTACAATCTTTTGTACATTGCCATAGCAAACTTTAACTTTGATTGTTGCAGTATGCAAATCACAATCATCAAAAGTCAAATCACCATTTGATGAAAGGTTTATACCTTCATAATCTTCTAACAAATAGTATTTACAAATAACATCTCTTGTGTTTGTGCTCTTTCCATCTGTATTTTGGAAAATAGCTTTTTTATTTACAAATTCATTAATCTTTAATGTTTGATTACAATTTGTTTCTTGTTCATAAACTTCGTTTGCTGTTTCAAAGTAAAGTGGAACAGACTTTTCTCCGATTGTTAAAAGAGGAATCTCCCATTTTTTATCAAAGAAATTATCTGAATGAAGAAGTTTTTCTTTCCAACCAAAAAGCCAATATTGAAGTTTTATACTATATCCAGCTTTAACATTTAATCCAAGTTTAAACTGAATATATCCACCCATAAATGTATTTGATTGACCTGTTGTGCTGATTGATGCACCAATGATTCCACCAAGTTCAAAAATCGCACTTGCTGTTGCAGAAAATTCTGCATTAACCATTCCCAAAAGACCTATTGAAACACCAAGTTTTAATCCTGCTGAAAGTTCAATTTCTCCCATTAAGTAGAATGTTGCACTTGCACTTCCACCAAATCCAGTTATCATTTCTGCGCCAGTTTCTTTTGTAAACTTAAAACCAATTGTTGAATTTATATTTGATTTCAAAGATGTTCCCAATTGACCCAATGCTTCAAATTGGAAAACATTTGATGCATTTAAACCAAAAGTGAAACCATAAATAAATTTTGTTGTTTTGAAAATTTCAATTTCTTTTGAATATAAAACAGATGATGTTTTTTCTTCGTAAACTTTCTTTTCTTCTTTTGCAAGAAGGAAAAGTTTTTTGAAATATGACAAACTCTTGTTGTCTTTAAATTGAACTCCGTTTGATGCATACAAATCAACTTTTGTATCTGTATTTACATTAAGAATGAAAGAAAAATCTTCAGCACTATTGACAACAGTTTTAATTTTGTATGAAATTGTTAATTTGACATCTAAAACTACAGAGAATAATTTTTGACTATAACTTGTTCCAACTTCACCCTTTACAAAATCTGCTGTAACTTTCAAGTTAAGAACAACACTACTATTAACTTTTTGTACTTTGCCTACAATTTTTATATCATTCAATGTATAGAAACTATCATTTTTTAATGAAAATTGATTTGCAGCATATGCGAATTGTGAATACAAAGGAGATTGCATAAATTTAGCAATAACTTCATCTTCTAGATTTTCGTTTAATTCAACATCTGTCAAATCCATATCTTCACTGTAATAAAATTCATAACGATCAAAAACTTTTGTTGGATCAGCTTTTTTAATTTCATAAACATACAATCCATTTAAACTAGTTTCATTTTCTACTTGGAAAACAATTCTCATATCGTTATAGTCTTTATCGTAAACAACAGCTATATCATTTGCATCTAAAACATCTGATTTTAAGAAAATATACGATTTTTCATCTTGTTCATCATATCCAAATACTTGACTTATATGAATAAACTTAAGATTATCTTTTGTTTCAATTTCAACATAATTTTCGCATTCTGTAACAAACCACAATTCATTACCTTTGATATCTTTAAACTCAGCACTACCTATGATTTTAACCACATAAGTTTCGCCTTTTTGATAATCATCACTTGCAATTGTATATAAATTTTCTGATTTGGATTTAATGTAAAATTCAATATTGTTATTTGAAATATCAGTAATAGTTATAAAAAGCCCAATATTATCATCTGTAAGTTTAAATTGTGAAATAATATCAAATGTAAAGTCAGTGCCAACATCTGTAATAATATTGTTTGTTTCAACGTATTCAGTAACAAGTTCCTGACTCCAACAAGCATAAAGTGTTGTGTCTTTATATAAAGGTTCATTTAAATAATCAGATTGTAATTCTTCATCAATGAACCAACCTAAAAATTCAACTCCTTCTTTTGTTGGATTTGGTAAAGAAGGTATTTCTCCTTTATTGATAATAATTACAGGAAGTGATTTCCCTCCATTTGTTTGAAGTGTTATGGTGATACATTCTTCAATTATTTCTTCATAACTATCTTCGCAATACAAGCATTCATAAATTATTTTATTTCCTTCTTCTTTGCTTTGATAAGTATGATTTATTTTTTCTGTTGCTTTTGAATTTATTATATCTTCACATATCAAACATTTTTGAATATCTGTTCCACTTTGACAACATGATGCAAAAGTCAAAACTTCCCACTCTCCATCAATGTGTCCATGAGCTTCGATTGTTATAACATAACTATCTTGACAGTTTTGACAAATATAAGTTACACTTCCGTCTTTCTCACAAGTTGCCGAAATTGTATGTTCTTTATAATCATGACCAAACTCTTGCAAAATTACAAAACATTCAGTACAAGTTATTATTCCTAATTTTTGACTACCACAATATTCTTCATCTTCGAATTGCAACTGACTTGGTTTATGATTAAGTTGTGAAATAGTTATATGTAAAGATTCCCCACAATCAGGACATTCTCCTTCCATCTTACCTTCTTTAAAGCATGTTGCTTCTTCAGTAACAATACAATCTGAAGTATCATGTCCAAGTTTATCAATTTTTTGTTGTGCAATTAAAACTTCATTACACACAGAACAATGTTTACCCTCAGTTAATCCATCATCTGTGCAAG
Organism: Clostridia bacterium; assembly: GCA_017464845.1. Classification (GTDB taxonomy): domain Bacteria; phylum Bacillota; class Clostridia; order Christensenellales; family UBA1242; genus Caccovivens. The sequence continues at coordinate 13,761 of JAFTYD010000006.1, read as the reverse complement.
TTGCATCAACTTTAATATCAACAACTTCTGTATGTCCAAGTTCATCTATGTAATTGTCAATATAAAATTCTTCACATCGATTACATTCATGTCTTGTGTATCCCTTTTCAGTACAAGTTGGATTTATATTAAAATGTGAATAATCATGATCTAAAGCATTAATACTTTCTGTTTCAATATGTCCACAAAGCAAACATGTTCTTTCTTGCTGACCAGAATTTTCACAATCTGGATAATCTATAACTTGCCAATCATCAAAACTATGATTACAAATTTCCTCTATTTCAACAAATTTTGCATAGATATAAATTTTATCTTCATCAGCTTTAGGTAAATTATCTTCATCAAAAGGTTTAAGCCAAACATCTTTATCAAAAAACCAACCATCAAAAATAAAACCCTCTTTTGTAGGATCATCTGGCATTTTAAGATCATCAGATGAGCTTTCATATTCAACACTATAATAAAGTTCATCATCAACCATAAAATTTAGTTTTGTATTATTTTTACTTCCACAAGCAGTAAAGAATGTACATACAGATATAAGAAGTAAAACAAAAACAAGGAATCTTTTTTTCATCATAACCCTCTCTATTATTTATATACTTTCAGTTATTATAACATTAAAATTTATGTTTTTCAACTACTTCCACACCAACCTTTGTTTCTTTTGCTGTATTTTGGCTCAAAATTGCCCCTTTTTATATAACTCAAACAATTAGACTACATTAATCAATTAAACAAAATAAGGCTTATTTCTTTAAAATTTTACTTTTTATTATTTTATAATAAAATTTTTTAAAGATTTAGTTAAATATATTGTAATTTTAAAGGTGGTGTGATACAATTAATCAAGGAGAAATGATTATGGATATAAAAGAAAAAGTTTACACAACCTTGGTTGTAAATAATTTTTTTAACACTACTGATGTATTCTCAATTGTCAACAGACTTAGCAAAACATTAGGCATTTCTAACGGAAAAGCAAATAATGCTATCAAAGAACTTGTACAAGAAAGAAGACTCAGTGTAAGTAATCATGGACGAGAAATAAGAAATAGTGGAAAAATTAATGAAGGTGTTTTTCATGCTTCAAAGGTTCTTACGGTTTTGTTACCGTGAAAGGACAGGAACAAGATATCTATGTTCCAAATTCAAATGGTGCTAGAGAAGGCGATATTGTTGAACTTGGCTACAATGGAAGCAAAGGTCAAGAAAGAGCTTTTATTAGCCGTATAATAAAAAGACAAACCAATAACATTGTTGGTGTTGTAAGAAAAACTGACACAGGATATTATGTTTTTGTGCCAGATGATAAAAAATTACCAGAATATATTCTCCCTCAAGGTAAAGAGACAAGAGAACATCTTGGTAAAAAATGTAGTCTTAAAGTTACTATTGAACCAACTTCAAGTAAAGATAGTGGAGCTGGTGTCATAGATAAAGTTTATGGCTATGCAGATGATCCAATTGTTGAAAATATAGCAATTGCTGATTCTTATGGTTTCTCTAAAGAATTCCCTGCTGAAGTTATGGCTGAAGTTTCAAGAATTCCTCAAGAAGTAAAACCAGAAGAATTAAAAGGCAGATTAGATTTAAGACATCTTAAATTTACAACCTGGGACCCAAAAGGTTGTAAGGATAAAGATGATGCAATATATGTAGAAAAAACTCAAGATGGTTACAGATGCTATGTCGCTATTGCAGATGTAAGCCATTATGTTAAAAAAGGTAGTGCAATTGATAAAGAAGCTTATGCAAGAGGTACAAGTTGTTACCTTGGCGATGGTGTTTATCCAATGCTCCCACCTGCTTTATCAAACGGTATCTGTTCTCTTAATGAAGGTGTTGACAGATTGGTACTTGCTTCAATCATTGACATAGACAAAAATGGTAAAATAAAAAATTATGAATTCCATGAAGCTGTTATAAATGTTGCTCATTCGTTATCATACGAAGAAGCAGAAGATATCCGTCTTGGCCGTAATGGAAAAGATGTTGAATTTAGTGACGTAAAAGATGTTATTGATACATTGTATGAAGCACATGAAGTTTTAGATAAAAAGTTAAAATCTAGAGGTGCAATTTCTTTTAAGAGCAAAGAACCTACCTTTAAGTTTGACTGGACAAGAAGCAAAGTTCTTGATGTTACAAATGCAAGTCAAGATGTATCTCATGCTGTTGTTGAACAATTTATGATTCTTAACAACGAAGCTCTTCCTATGTATTTTGAATCTCAAGGTTTACATGGCCTTTATAGAGTTCACGAAAAACCAAGAGAAGACAAAATGTCTACCGTTAATTCAATGTTAAGAAATCTTGAACTTGAACATCATTTGGAACCAAATCCACAAAGTTACCAAAGATTGACAGAACTTATTAAAGATAGTAAATACGAAGATGTTTTAACAAGTTTTGCATTAAGGTCAATGAGCAAAGCAAAATATCAACCAGAAAATCTTGGACACTTTGGTCTTTCATCACAAGGTTATGCTCATACAACTTCACCAATTAGAAGATATCCTGATTTGGTTATGCATAGAGTTTTTAAAGAACACTTGAAGGGTCGCAACAATACATATTCTATGTCATCTCTTGAAACAATGGGTGAACATCTTTCTGAACAAGAAAGAAAAGCAGAAGCAGCTGAAGTTCAAAGTGATAAAGTTTTATTCACTTACTGGGCATCACTTCATGTTGGAGAAACATTTGAAGGATACATTAGCAAAATATCACAAGGTTCAATAACTGTAAGAATTGGTGGTATGATAGATGTTTGTGTTCCTGTTTCTGAACTCGAAAATGGAGTTTTCTCTGATTATAGATTTACTAAAAACAAAATGGCAATTGTTGATAGATATACTGGAAAAACTTATAACCTTGCTGACAGCATTTCAATAAAAATCACAGAAGCTAATGTTGCAGATAAAATGATTTATGCAACACCTGATTTAGAAAAATCATTAGATATTCCACAAGAAATACAAATTGAAGATAAAAAAGAAGTTAAGCAAGAAGTATCAAAACCTCAAGTTAAACAAGAAACAAAACCTAAACATATTAAATACAATGATAATCCTATGATTAAATAATTATTTTAAATGTTAATAAAAGAGATATTCAATTCAATATCTCTTTTTTTATAAAAATTTTAAGACTTTATTATATTGTATATTTATATTATTTTATTTAGTTTAAATCTTTACTTTAATTTAGATTTATGATAATATAGACGTGTTAGGAGAAAAAATTATGTTACAATTAAGAAATATAAGTAAGACCTACAAACCTAAAAAAGGTGTCCCTGTTAAAGCTTTAAATGATGTATCTATTGATTTTGAAGAAACCGGACTTGTCTTTTTGTTAGGTAAATCTGGAAGTGGTAAGTCAACTCTTCTTAATATTATTGGTGGTCTTGAAATCGCCGATGAAGGCGAAATTATCATTAAAGGTAAATCTTCTAAAGAATTTAAATCAAGCGACTTTGACTCATACAGAAATACTTTTATTGGTTTTATTTTCCAAGAATATAATATCTTAAATGATTTCAATGTTGAAAAAAATATTTCTCTTGCTCTTGAACTTCAAGGTAAAAAAGCTACAAAAGAAGTAGTTAATAACCTTCTTGAACAGGTTGACCTTAAAGGTTATGGCAAAAGAAAAATTAATGAAATGTCTGGTGGTCAAAAACAAAGAGTTGCTATTGCAAGAGCTTTGATTAAGGACCCAGAAATTATTTTCGCAGACGAGCCTACCGGTGCGCTTGATTCAAACACTGGTAAACAAGTTTTTGATACTTTGAAAAAATTGTCAAAAACAAAACTTGTTGTCGTTGTTTCTCACGATAGAGAATTTGCAGAAATTTATGGTGACAGAATCATTGAACTTAAAGATGGTTGTATTATTAAAGATGAAAGAAAAGTTAAAGCTCCTCCTATGGAATTAACTCCTGGATTCAAACTTCTTGGCGAAAATATGATTCAAATTGAAAAAGGTCATAAACTTTCAAATCAAGAAAAAGATTTTATTATCAGTACTATTGAATCTTCTAAAGATGATATTATGCTTTCTCTTAGTGAAGATACAAATAGTGAACTTAGAAGAAAATCAAGAATTGATGAAAATGGCAATACTGAAGAATTTACTCAAACAACAAAAGAATCATTAAATATCAAACAATACAATAAAAACGACTTAAAACTTATTAAGTCAAAAATGAAATTTAGAGATTCTTTCAAAATTGGTGCAAGTAGTTTGAAAGTTAAACCTGTGAGATTGATATTTACTATTATTCTCTCACTTGTTGCTTTTGCTATGTTTGGTGTTGTTGACTCAATGTCTTCATACGAATATTTAAACACAATGGCAAAATCTATCCAAGATTCTGAAATTTCAACTTTTGGTGTTTCAAAAGAATACATAACAGAAACCGAATATGGATATGAAAATAAAAGTAGAGTTAACCTTTCTTTAAAAGATATCAATAAAATTGAAAAAGAAACTGGAATAAATTTTACTCCTGTTTATAACTTTAAAGACGAATATGAAGCAGTCTACTTTTCTCCACTTGAAAATAAAAATAATAAATCTTATTACTATAGTAGTCTTTCTGGTATAATTGTTGATACAGAATCAAATTTAAGAAAAATAGGTTACGAAATTGACGGAAATCTTCCTACATATGATTATGAAGTTGCTATAACTAAATATACTGCTGAATGTTTGCAATATTATGGTTTCCGTGGAAGAACAACTCAAGAAGGTACTGATATTGAATATAAATCAGAAAATTTAAATGACTTGTCAACAATTAAAAACAAATGGGTTGAATTTAATATGAACGACAACTATAAGAGATTTAAAATTGTTGGTATTGTTGATACAGGAATCGATGGCGAGAGATATATAAACGAAGATACAAATGATTATAGTTTTGATAATATGCTTAAACAATATGAATTTGAAATTGTTAAAAAATTTGGTTATCACAACTTACTTTTCGTTACTAACAATTATATGAATTCTGTTATGTTAGATGATGCTTCTTCACTAGGTTATCCAATTGAAAGTTCTGGTACTTTATATTTAAATGTAAACGATGTTGATATCAATATTAATTCTTATTCAACAAATATCATTAACATAAACAACTCTTCTCAAAGTAATAACTTCCAAAAATATTACTTTAATGGAAGAACAAACCTTTCTAAAAACGGAATTTTGTTAGACCTTGGTTGCTATATGAGAAATCGTGTTCAACAAAGTAATAATGAATTATATAATGCGTTTACTAGTTGTAGTGATATAAATACTTTCTTAAATGAAAATATAAACACTATTCTTGCTGATACAAATCTTCCAGATGGTGTATTTAGTTTCTATAACAACAAAACTTATGAAGAAAAAAATACAAAATTTAAAGTTGAAGGTTTCTGTTATAAAAATGACTATCAACCAAGTGATTGGTCTAATACCTTCTTTATGCTTGCTGGTGAAAATGTTTGCGATGCAATTGTTATTGAAGATGGTGACTATGCTTTTGCTGTATCTTCTGCACTTCCAGAAAGCCAAAAAGATCTTAAAAAAGTTTTACAAGGTATTCTTGATTTGAATAGCAAATCTTATAACTTTACAATAAAGAACGAAGTTTCTTATACTCTTGACTCAATCGGTTCATTGGTTGAAACTTTATCACAAATTCTCTTGTATGTTGGTATAGGTTTTGCTGTGTTCTCATCTCTTATGCTTATGAACTTTATCTCAACAAGTATTTCTTATAAGAAAAGAGAAATCGGTATCCTTAGAGCTATCGGTGCAAGAAGTAAAGATGTATTTGGAATCTTCTTTAATGAAAGTTTGTTGATTGCTATGATAAACTGCATACTTGCTTGCATAACAAGTTTTGTTGCTGTAACAATCATAAATAATGTATTAAGAAATCAATATGGTCTTTTAATCACAATTATGTCATTCGGTTTAAGACAAATATTATTGCTTGTTGGAATAAGCGTTCTTGTTGCATTTGTTTCAAGTATTATTCCAGTTATGAAAATCTCTAAGAAGAAACCTATTGACGCTATCAATAATAGATAAAATAAAAAACGAGAGCAATCTCGTTTTTATTTTTATAAAAAAAAGAGGAAGTTATTAAGCTTCTTCTTTTTCATCTTTTTCTTCTTTATCATTGTAAGTATAAGTTGTCTTTCTGATTTTTCCATCTCTTTTATGAATTAAGATGCTTCCTTCTTGGTTATCAGCAACAGTCTTTGCAAAATCAATTGCTTCTTTTTGTGTTGGAAATCTTTTTAATGCTCTAATTGCTTTTGCTGCTCTTACTTGCCAAGTACCATCTTTTCTTTGTGAAACATGATAAATTTTTCCTGCCATTTCCTTCTCCTTTATTTTCCTAAATTGTTATCAATATTATATGAATCTTTAGTTTCAGATAATTCGTTTTCAACCTCAACAATTTCAAGACACTTGCTTCCTAATTCTCTCCATTTTTCAAGGTGTTCTTGTTTTCCAAGACCTTTATAACAAGGCAATCTGTAACCTAAATCTTCCTTAGAGTTTCCAAGTTGTACCATGAAACAAATTCTAGAATAATACTTTATTTCGCTTGAACCTTCTTCTTGAACAGGTAATTCATGATATTCTCTCATCAAATCTTCATAACTTACAAGTTTTTTAATTTTGATACCACTTCTTTTATCTACAATGCAATTTCCACTATAGTCAAGAGTGTTCATAATATAATCACCTTGCTTAATGATAAACTCATCTCCTATTTGTAAATAACCATCAACATAAGTTTCTATCATTGCACCAACTTCTCTTTCATGAGCAGGCTTTGCAATATAGAGAGGATTATTTTTTGTAAGAGAAACACTTGCTTGCCCTTTTTCTATTTTGTCTAAAAGTTCTTCAAACAATTTTTCTTTTTGCAAATTCATGATCTACAAACTCCTTTTTAACTCAAAAAAGATAATATCATTTTTAACTAAAAAAGTCAATATCTTACTTAATTTTACTTTATTCAACTTAAAATTTCACAATACAAAATAGACATAAAAAAAGAATTACAATTCTGGCCTTTCGCCTGTGCCTTATAAATAAGGTCAATGTAATTCTATTAAGAGAATAGCATATAAAAAGAAATTTGTCAATAAAAAAAGAACGACACAACACGAGCAATTTTGCATTGGTTGTGATTACGGAACACCGAAACTTAATTCGTTTTTCTTCCAACGTTCATATATATTATATATAATCTAGAGATAATTGTCAATAAAAAATTCAACCCGTGCGACGAATTGCCTTTGGGCTTGGTTGGATTCTAAAATGATTATATGTAATTTAATACTATTGTCAATAATTTTTAAGACTTCTAATCTTATTCATATCTTCTATTTGTTATTAAAGTAAAATTTTCTTTAAAAGTATTTTAAATTTAAAAAAGCAAACCAAATTTGGTTTGCTATTTTTGTTATGGTTGTTTTCCAATGTATGCCAAAATTCCACCATCAACATAAAGAATGTGACCATTGACAAAGTTTGACGCATCAGATGCTAAAAAGACTGCTGGTCCACCTAAGTCATCAGCTTCTCCCCATCTTCCTGCAGGTGTCTTTGACAATATAAAAGAATCAAATGGATGACGAGAACCATCTTCTCCTCTTTCTCTAAGTGGTGCTGTTTGTGGTGTTGCAATATATCCAGGACCAATACCATTACATTGAATATTGTATTCACCATACTCAGATGCAATATTTTTTGTAAGCATCTTAAGTCCACCTTTTGCAGCAGCATAAGCAGATACAGTTTCTCTACCAAGTTCGCTCATCATTGAACAAATATTAATTATCTTTCCATGACCTTTTTTTATCATAGATGGAATAACAGCTTTTGCCATAATGAATGGTGCATTCAAATCAACATCAATAACTTTTCTAAAATCTTCTGCAGACATTTCAATCATAGGAATTCTTTTTATTATTCCTGCATTATTGACAAGGATATCAACAATTCCAACTTCTTCTTCAATTTTTGCAATAAGACTTGTTACAGCATTTTCATCTGTTACATCACAAACATATCCAAAAGCTTTGATACCTTCTTCTTCATAACTTTTTATTCCTTTATCAACAAGGTCTTGATTTATATCATTAAAAACAATTGTTGCTCCTGCCTTATGTAATGCTTTTGCAATAGCAAATCCAATTCCATAAGAAGCACCTGTAACAAGAGCAATCTTTCCATTTAAACTAAACATATCCATAAAACTTATCTCCTTTTGATAAAAATATTTTATCATACTTTTATGAAACTTGTCATCTTATTTAAAAATTATTTATAGCAAAAAACAGATTATTTTAATATGATGTATTAGGTAAAAAAAATGCTTACAAAAGAAATAATTGAAATATTCATCTTATCCTTAATTTTGTCTGTTGATAGTTTTGTGACAGGATTTTCTTATGGTATATCAAAAATTAAAATTACATTTTCAAAATGTTTTTTGATTTCATTTATATGTTCTATAATTTTATTTTTATCCTTACTCATAGGATTCGCTTTTTCATGGTTAATTTCAAATTCGGTTAGCAAATTACTTTCTTTTTTGATGATGTTCTCTGTTGGATTAATTAAATTTATTTTGGATACTTTTGGAAACAAGATAGAAAAACAAAATAGCAATTTTGAAAAATTTTTCTTTAATGAAAAACAAAAAAAATATCTAAAAATTTTTGTTGATACAAAAAAGGCTGATATTGATGATAACAAATTTATATCATCTTTTGAATCTCTTATCCTTGCAATAAGTTTATCTGTGGATAGTTTTGGTGTTGGTATAAGTCTAGGTCTTTCAAGTACATATTTTCTTATAGCAATAATCTCTCTTTTCTTTACATTTTTCGCTATATATCTTGGAGATTCTTTTGGTAAAAAAATTTCAAAAAACATCAAAGTTAATCTATCTTTTTTATGTGGTTTATCTTTAATGATAATTGCTGTATTAAAATTTATAATATAATTATTTTGAATGACTTTTTTATTTTTGTGTGATATAATTTTTCCATTAGGAGAATTATATGAATTTAACTATCACAATTATTTTATTAGTTGTTATCGTAGCAATTGTTTCTTTCTATTGTTTTGTGGAATATAAACAAAGCAAAAATAAAAATCATGTGCTTGATTTAATATTGAACAAATATAATATTAAGTTAGCAAAAGTATCTGAACAATTTAAGGATAAAGTTAATTTAACAAAAAAGAGAATCATCTTTAATCAAAGAGAAGATTTTAGTGAAGAAGAAATTTTTAATAACATAAAGATTTTAAGCAAGATTAGTAAAAATTACGAAATCATTTCTCATGTTAGTTCTGAAAAAGAAAACCCTGATGCAATAAAAGAACTTGAATTGTTGGAAGACCTCAATGTTGTATCTGATTTAAGATATTGCAATTTTTCTCCAAACAACATTCAAGCAAATATCTTAAACATTTTTAAAAACAACCTAAGATTCAACAAAATTCACACAGCGTTCGCTCCTTTTTTTTCTTCTTCAACAGCTTACTCAATTGACCGTAAATATCTTTTTATGCCACTAAGTAATGGAGTACTTATTATAGACATTGAAAATCTTTTCTCAACTTCATTTGTTGAATGGAAAGACGTAAAATTTAAACTTGAACTTGTGGAAGAACATTATGTCCCTTATGATTATAGTGTAGTACTTGAAGACACAACTCACAAACAAGAGTTAAATGAAAAAGGTATTAAATATGATTTGATGTTAGAAAAAAACTATGTTCTAAAAGTTGAAACTTATAAAACAAATTTAAGTGTTTTTCAATCTGAAGTGTTGACTGAAAGAAATGAAACTATGACAAATGTTATTGAAGTTGTTAACAACTTTGATAAGTACAAAGATTATTCTCTTGCCGATGCATTAATCGATGTTGAAGCAAACAAATCTAAACCTAAAAAATCGACAAAGAAAGCAACATCAAAAAAGAAAAAATAATTTTTTTAAAATCAAAAAATGAGTTGAAAATATCAACTCTTTTTTTATGTCAAATCTTTTTAAAAAATTTTAACACTTTTTAATTTTATATCATACATAAACATATCGGAGATGTATATGGAAGAAAAGCAAAATGAAAAAGTAATAAAAATGTCTAGGTCTGTTTTTGACAAAAATTTCGACCAAGCAAAAATAATGAGAGAACTTGAAGAAAAAAAGAATAATGATGTTTTACCTATAAACCTCCCACCAATTCAGGAAAAAGAAGAAATTATTTTACCTTCAGCACCAGATAATGAAGTTGAAACTATTAATAAGTTACCCTCTCAAAACAAGAATAATAACCTAAAAAACATTCTACCTCTTTTAATCTTCTTGATATTTAGATGCAGAGGTAATAATAGATAAATATTATATATAATATATATAATTTAATAAAAGAGAAGACTTTTCTTTCTCTTTTTTATTATTTTATAATAAAATTCATTAATTTTTTCACATAATAAAACTAGGCATTTTAGTACAATCTGCAAAAAAAATAAAAAAATAGTCGAAAATTGTTATAATTTAGTTTAAAATTCTTTGACTTATTTTGTAGTATTGTGATAAAATGATAATGTATTTTAGTACATTAAAATATATCTATTTTGTTAAGGAGGAAAATTATGGCAAAATTGAATGAATTAGTAGGTAGAACCGTTATCAGAAACGAGAACCTCAACAAAAAAGAAGGAGCTTCAAATGGTGACTATGAACTTTCAACAAGAACATTTAAAGTTTACTATGCTTCTGAAAATGGTGTAATTGCTACTGAAAGAATCTACAATGAAGATGGTACTTATGAAGTTCAACCTTTCATCGTAAGTTACTTAGATGGTGAAACAGAAAGCAACATCAAAAAAGAATATCTTACAGATGATAAATGGATTTCTATTGAAGACGCTATCTATGAAGGACAATTAAACAACAACATCTACTATAAATTTAAACCAACAAAAGCTGATATCGCTAATGGTAAAGAAAACAAAATTTATAGAATTCACTGTGTTCTTCCAAATGGTGGTTTCGTTTACACAGTATCTGATGACAGAGCTTTCGAAGCTTCAGAAAACTTAAACGATGTTATCCATACAGAAGAATTCTATGAAGGAGATTTCAAAATCTTAGATGCTAGACATGGTGATTTAACATTATATAGAGCTATTTGTCCATTAAGTGAAGAAAACGAATCTGAACAAAAATATTTTGATAAAGATTTCATTATCAAAGTTATGTCAATTTCTGAAACAAGCATTCTTAGAGATGCTATTGTTCCAACAGTTTATCTTAATGAAATCCTTAAGAACAACAGCAACAATGTTCTTGGATCAACAATGCTCGAAAGAGAAAAGAACCACTATGGTAACAATGATTACTCTCATAAACAATATGAATATTTGGTTAATGTATATTTGAGAAATCCTAAACTTTGTTCTGAAGTTTATAATACTTATCAAGATGCTCTCACAGTTGAACAATTGGTTGACGATGAAATCTCAGCTGTATGTTATGAACTCAAATCTACTGATCTTTATGATCTCTATGATAAGAGCAAAACATCTACTTCTGTTGATGATGTTCACCTTCCAGAAATCAAATTTGATGAATTAGAAGACACTATGCAAAGTGAAGAAGGTTTACAACAAATCACAATCAACAAAATGAGCCAAGATTATAGCTTAAGAAGATAATTCTTTAAAAGTTTATGGTAAAATAAAAAGACGAATATTAAATTCGTCTTTTTTATTTTTTACCAATCATATCTCCTATGTGTGTGAGATTTTACATCATCATAAAAATCAAAGTATTGTTCTTTGAATTGTTTTCTTTTTTGTTCTTCTTGTTTCTTCTTTAATTCATCTTTATTCATAGTACCCTCACCTGTGTATTATTATAACACAAAACAAACAAATAAAAATATTTATTTTGTTTTTATTGACTTTTTTTTATTTTAATGGTATATTGATGTCAATAACTGTGATGAAGAGGAGTACTGCAAATATAATTTCACAGAGAGGTACAGTTTGCTGAAATGTACTAAAGGAGTTTGCAAGAAAGACACTTCGGAGTTGCTTTTTTGAACTAATAGTAGGAAAAGCCGTTTCGTTCGTAACACGATAATAAAGTGATCACTTTTTAAGTGATAAGTTAGGTGGCACCACGGATTTTAAAGTCATTCGTCCTAATATGGATAGAATGACTTTTTTGTTTTTTAAAAGGAGAGAATATTATGGAAAATTATATTAAATCATCTATCTCTGAAGCAAAGCTTGGCCCTGTTGAAATCTGGGCTTGGATTGAAAAAGTTAGAGATACAAAAAGTATGCAATTTATCGTACTTAAAGACCGTTCTGGCAAAATGCAAGTTACTGTTGAAAAAGAAAAAACTCCTGAAATTGCTGAAGTTTTTTCAAAGTTAACTTCTGATTGCTATGTTATCGTAAGAGGTGAACTTGTTGAAAATTCTTTTGTTAAACTTGGTAACAAAGAAATTCTTCCAACTTCTGTTTCTGTTGAAAGTTATGCTGAAATTTCACCTATCGACTCTGAAAGTTCAATTGACCAAAGATTAGACTATCGTTGGATTGACCTTAGAGATGAAAAGAAAAGACTTATTTTTGAAGTTCAAACTGCTTTAACTCAAGGTATGAGAAACTATTGTCTTGATAACAACTTTATTGAAGTTCACTGCCCTACAACAAGTGCAAACGAAAGCGAATCTGGTGCTGGAGTTTTTGAAGTTAAGTACTTTGATAAAAAAGCTTATCTTATCCAAAGTCCACAATTCTATAAACAAATGGCAATTGCTTCTGGCTTTGAAAAGGTATTTATTTCAACTCCTGTATTTAGAGCTGAAAAATCTCACACAAGAAAACATGCAACTGAATTCTCTGGCTTTGATATTGAAATTGCAAATGTTGAAAGTGAAGAAGATGTTATGGCTTTTGAAGAAAATATGTTACACGCTGGAATTAAACTTGTTAGCGAAAAATATGGCGAAAAAGTAAAGGAATTACTTGGCGTTGACATTGTTGTTCCAACACTTCCTTTCCCAAGAATTACTATGAAAGAAGCTTATCAAATCTTAAGAGATGAATGTAAATATGAAATCAAAGATGGAGATGACTTTGACACTCAAGCAGAAAATCTCTTGACTGAATATATGTCTAAAAAGACAGGACACGAATTCTTCTTTGTTAAGAACTATCCAAGCAAAGTTAGAGCATTCTATACAATGAAGAAAGATGATGAACCTGGATATTCAAAATCTTATGACCTTTACTTTAAAGATATAGAAATAACAAGTGGAGCACAAAGAGAACATAGAGCAGATATCCTTGCAAACCAAATTGCAGAAAAAGGAATTGACCCAAAAACTATGCAAAAGAACTATATTGATTTCTTCAAATATGGTTGTCCTCCACATGGTGGATTTGGTCTTGGATTGGATAGACTCACAATGATTCTTTTGAATATCGAAAGTATCAAAGAAGCAATGTATATCTTCCGTGGCCCAGACAGATTAACTCCATAAAAAAAAGAGAACGAAATGTTCTCTTTTTTATTTTTTTGCATTTATCAATTTTTGATACATTTTCATAAGTTCGGCAACACATTCACTTTCAGTTTTTACTTTACCCCAGAAACCATACGCTTGCATTACTGCTTTATCGTTTTCTTGATGTGCTTT
>JAFTYD010000048.1 GCA_017464845.1 Clostridia bacterium | reverse complement strand
TGCTTTGGTAAGCAACTTTTATATCAAGTTCTCCAATAAAGAATTCATAATACATATCAAGTGTCTTAATAATTGCATATTCTTTAATAACATTTGCAGATCTTGTTTCATTCATAACACCGTAGATAATTTGTTCTCTAGCTTCAAGAAGCTTTTGAGCAACATCTACTGTTTGGCCAACAAGTTTACCATAACCAATTTTATATTTTCTTAATTGATCAAGTTCACCTTCTGTTGTTCCATCATGAGATTCTGTATTTTCATAGAAATCTAAGAATTCTTCCCAAGTTTCTTCAAAGCTTTCAAATTCTTTATCAAATTTTTTGATACTCTTTCTTAAGTTAGTTAAAGACTTCTTTTGTTCTTTTGTATAATCTTCACCAGCAATAGCGAATTCAAAAGAATCAGAATATTTTGAAATATAATTAAGTGAAATAGAAAGTAATGAATTGTAAACATAATCTAAACTACTATAAGTTGAAAGATAAGTTTGAGAATAAGTTTCTCCATCATATACTAATTTTGCTTTATCATTTGAAATATATGTGTTAATTTTTGATGTTCCATAAGAAACTCTATAATCTGTTGCTATACAGTCTTCATGAACTTTACCTTTTGTAAAGATTGAATCTTCATCTTTATCAACTTCATCTGTAATAGTTTCCATTAAATCTTCTAAAGATTCATTAGTTTGTTTAACTAATTTTTCTGATGAACATCCTACTACTGCAAAAGAGCAGAAGAACATGGCTATAGAAAGAAATATTAATGTTAATTTTTTTCTCATACTACAAACCCTCCTTGTCCTTTAAGGAATTGATCATATAATACATATGCATCTTGAGCACTGTTATCTGGTCTAAGTCCATCTTTGCTTACTTCATAAACTAAAGTAGCGTTTTCTTTTAATTCTTCATTAAATTGATATTGTAAAATAGATCTATCAAACTTTTCATTTAAGTAAGTGTTAACAAATCCATACATTAAAACAGCGTAATCATTTTCTTCATCAAAATTTTCAACTGTCAATTTTAAGTAAGAATTGCTTGCATCTAAAACTAAATAAGTTAAGTTGTGATTAATAGCACTTTCTGGTAAACATTCTTTATATATTTTTGCAAGAGCAGTATATGCTTTATTGTAATATTTTAAAACAGACTTGAATTTTGCTCTATAGTTTTTCCAAGAGTATTCAGCCCAAGAAGTATTTTGAACTTCTGTTTCTAAAGTTTCTTCCATATAAGCATACATATCTTCTGCAAGTTTATCTACTTTCTTAAGATTTTTTGTAACAGTCTTACTGTTTTTCTTGAAAGTTTTATTTACTTCAGCAAAACTAATATTTTGTTCATAGAACTTTGCCATAATAGCTAAACTATTATAAGAATACTTGAAGTTTTCAATTTCTTGGAAACTGTCTTCCTTCAAAGAATTTTTAACTGCATCATAATATTTATTGAAGAGTGAGTTAAAGTTATCTTTTTCATCTTCTTCAACAGGTGTTTGATCTAACATACCACCGTTAACTTGAGCTGATACAGAATTGAAAACTGCAGATGTATTTCTTGGCCATAATGTGATAGCAAGATAAATACCACCACCTACTATCAATAATAATAGTAGAATTTTAAATAATCCACCTCTTTTTTTCATACTTACCCCCTTTTTACTCATCAAAGATTGGATTTTCATCAATCTCTATTGGAGTCATTTCAATATCATCAGGATTCACTTGTTGTTTTGTTTGTTTTTGAACTCTATCATTTATTCCCACAAAAGTAGAAGATTCTTTTATCATTCTAAGTTTAACAGTATCTGTTCTTCCATTTCTATGTTTTGCAATAATAAGTTCAACTGTTCCAGGTTCGTCTTCCGTTGTCACATCATTATATTTTGATGGGTCATATAGGAAAAGCACAATATCTGCATCCTGTTCGATAGAACCAGATTCTCTCAAATCTGATAATTGTGGTTTATGATCATTTCTGATCTCCACAGCTCTCGATAATTGCGAAAGCAAAATAATTGGAACTTGTAATTCTTTTGCAGCAATTTTTAATACCCTAGTAATATCACTAATTTCTTGTTGACGATTCTCTTTATTTTTGCCACCTGAAGACATAAGTTGAAGATAGTCAATCATTACGATATCAAGACCTTCTTTTGCTTTAAGTCTTCTACATTTTGACAAGATGTCAGTTGGAGTTGTCAAACTTGAGTCATCGATATATATTCCACTTGAAGCTAATCTTTTTTCAGCAACCCAAATTCTTTTCCATTCTTCTTGGTCCATTGTTCCCTTAAGAGCTTTGGACATATCCACTTTTGCTACTGAACATAATGATCTTTGCATAAGTTGTTCTCTTGGCATTTCAAGAGAGAATACTGCGCATTTTTTGTTTTGCTCAATACTTGCATTAACAACCAAGTTCATAGCGAAAGTAGTTTTACCAACACCAGGTCTTGCAGCTAAGATAATCAAATCACCAGCATGAAGTCCATTTGTGATTTCATCAAAATCTTTAAGTCCAGTAGGGATACCCCTAATCTGTCCATGATTTTGAGCTATCTCATCAAATTTTTTAAGTACAGCATTTAATGCTCCACCAGGTTTACCAACATGTTCAAGTGTTGATAACTCTTCTTTTTGTGAGATATCAAAAATTGTTTTCTCTGCAAATTGAACTGATTTGTCCTTGTCTTCACTTTTGTAAGCCTCTTCAATAATCATCTGTCCACTTTTAATAAGTATTCTTCTGATTGAATTAGCCTTCACAATATCACAGTAATGCATAAAGTTTGCTGACGAAGGAACAACATTAGTCAAGAAAGTTATGTAATCAATCCCACCCACTTGTTCCAATTTTTTTTCAATCTCAAGTTCGTCTGTCAAAGTAACGAAATCAATAGGAACACTTTTTTGATATATTTTTTGCATTGCAGAAAATATATTTTTGTGAGATTCGGAGTAAAAATCATTTTCTTTCAAGATACCCATAATGTCGCCTTGCGCATCATTATCTAGAAGCACACAACCAAGGACAGCTTGTTCTGCTTCGAGATTGTTTGGCATCATTTTAAAGTCTGTCATCTAACTCTCCTACTCTGAAAAAGGGTCTTTCGACTTGTGTTTTTCAAGTTTCTCCTTCCTCTTATTATCAATTCTAGCACATATTTGATAAAATATCAAGTAGAAAATTGCAAAGATTACAATAATTACCATACCATTTAATATCTGATTTACCCCAATTCGCTCCAAAATATAGCAAATTATGAGCGCTGGAAGAAATGATATGGCAAAGAAGATTCCCATACGCTTAAAATTTTTCTTAAATTTAAAGTTTTCAGAATTTTTCAAATTTCACCCCTTAACATTTTTCCTTTTTCTCTAAGTCTCATATTATGGTCTAAAATAATTTTTCTAATTCTAATACTTTTTGGTGTTACTTCAAGATATTCATCATCACCTAAAAATTCAATTGCATCTTCCAAAGACATAAGTCTTGGAGGTGTCAATCTAAGTGCATCATCTGAACCAGAAGCTCTACAGTTTGAAAGATGCTTTTTCTTACATACATTCACAACTATATCATCACCTTTTGGATTTATACCAACAACCATTCCCGCATAAACAGGAACACCTGCACCTATCAAGAGTTCACCTCTTTCTTGTGCATTGAATAATCCATAAACAATTGCTTCACCTTCTTCATGTGCAATAAGTGAACCAAAGTCTCTTCTTTGAATTTCACCTTTGTATGGAGCATAACATTCAAACAATGAATTTATGATACCTTCACCTTTAGTATCAGTCAAGAATTCAGATTTAAAACCAAAGAGTCCTCTAGATGGAATCAAGAATTCCATTTTCATTCTATTTGCATGTGGAGTCATTTGTAAAAGTTCACCTTTTCTAACTCCCATTTTGTTCATAACTGTTCCAACACAATCTTCTGGAACATCAAGGTATAATTTATCAATTGGTTCTAACTTTTGTCCATCTTCTTGTTTGAATAAAACTTTTGGCATACTAACTTGGAATTCAAATCCATCTCTTCTCATATTTTCAATAAGAATTGATAAGTGCATTTCTCCTCTACCTCTAACCTTAAAGGCATCAGCAGTTTCACCATCTTCAACTCTTAATGACAAGTCTTTTACAGCTTCTTTATATAATCTATCTCTAAGATGTCTACTTGTTACAAATTTTCCTTCTTTTCCTGCAAATGGACTATCATTAACCATAAAAGTCATTTCAACACTTGGTTCTGCAATTTTTACAAACTCAATTGGTTCAATATTATTTTCATCACAGATTGTATCACCAATAGTTACATTTTCAAGTCCTGCAACACAAACAATTTCTCCCATGCTTGCTGATTCAACAGGAATTCTTTTTAAACCTTCAAATACAAAAAGACTAACAATTTTTGATTTAACTTTTTTATCTTGTTCATGGAAGTTTACAACAGAAACATTTTGTCCAACTTTTAAACTTCCTCTTTCAATTTTTCCAACTGCAAGTTTTCCAACATAGTCATTATGTTCAGCAGAAGAAATCAAAAGTTTTAATGGTTGTTCACTTTCTCCTTCTGGTGCTGGAATATGATTTATAATTGTTTCAAACAATGGATTAAAATTTTCTCCAAGTTCACTTTCATTTGTTGAAGCAATACCTCTTCTTGCTGAAGCAAATACAAATGGTGAATTAAGTTGTTCTTCATCTGCATCTAATTCCAAGAAAAGTTCTAACACTTCATCAATAACTTCTTTTACTCTTGCATCTGGTTTATCTATTTTGTTTACAACAACTATTACTTTTAATTTTAATGATAATGCTTTTTCAAGAACAAATCTTGTTTGAGGCATTGGACCTTCATAAGCATCAACAACTAAAAGAACACCATCAACCATCTTTAATACTCTTTCAACTTCTCCTCCGAAGTCTGCGTGTCCTGGTGTGTCAACAACATTTATTTTTACATCATTGTACATACAAGATGCATTTTTTGAAAATATAGTAATTCCTCTTTCTCTTTCAAGAGCATTACTATCCATAACTCTATCTTCTACAACTTGATTTTCTCTAAAAACATTGCCTTGTTTCAACATTTCATTTACGAGTGAAGTTTTACCGTGGTCAACATGGGCAATAATTGCAATGTTTCTTATTTTTTCGTTTTTCATTATTTTTCTTCCTTTTATAAAATTATCGTCTTATTATATCACTATTATTATTATATTTCAAGAGTTGTATAAATTTTTTTAAAAATAATTTTT
>JAFTYD010000047.1 GCA_017464845.1 Clostridia bacterium | reverse complement strand
TATTAACTCAAGATTACATAACAAATAAAACTATTATCCCATTTTTTATCATTTTGAAATATTAAAAATACAAAGAATCTCTAAAGTTATCTTTCACTATTAAAGATGATAACACATAAACTTTATGCATGTTGATATGTCAAAGAATCTCTTTCCTATACATCTCTATCCCCCACCTAAATACTAATTTATGTGCATAAAAAAAGATAGCAAATTTTGCTATCTTTTTGTTTTTATTATTTTAAGTCTTTGCCACAATTTGTACATACTTTTGCATCTGCAGTATTTGTACAACCACATGAAAGACAAATTTGTTTGTCAAGTACGCTTTTTCCACAGTTTGGACAGAATTGTTCGTTTCCTTGAATTTCAGTTCCACAGTTATTACATTTGTTCATATTTACTGTACCTTTTCCAAGGTTATCTTCTGCAATACTTCCGTGTGTTGCAACAATTGCATGACCGATAACTGCAAGGTAAATACCAACTGCTAATCCAAGTACGCTAGCTATTGCAAGAATTATACCAAATACAATTTCAACAATTCTTCCTGCACCACCAGAACTAACGTTCATAGCTCCATTTACAACCATAAAGATACTAAGAGCAAGAACACCTAATCCTAATATAATTAAAGCAGCACTAATACCTTTGAGTAATCCACGATGTTTTTGAATTCTATTTCTAGCCATTTGATTTTCCCCCTTTTATTAAAATTAACTTAAAGCAATAAGAAGAGCCATACCAATAAACAATAATAATGGAATAATTATGCACAATGCAATTTTAAATCCACTCTTTGGAAGGCCAGAACCTAATTTACCTGTTTGACCATTCATCAATGCTTTATAATTTTTTTCTTTGTATTTAAATTCAAATACATATGTTGGAACAAGTCTATACAAATATTTTTCATTTGAATAATCTACGTCCATATTAAAACTTTCAACTGAAGAATAAGAATAGCTTGATAAAATTTTTCTTTTTATATCGTATTCCATATTTTCTTTTGCAAAGTCATAACATTTATCTAATGAATCTTGATAATGTTCAAC
Organism: Clostridia bacterium; assembly: GCA_017464845.1. Lineage (GTDB taxonomy): Bacteria > Bacillota > Clostridia > Christensenellales > UBA1242 > Caccovivens. Next base: position 4,696 of record JAFTYD010000047.1, on the reverse strand, counting down.
AACATATCCACTAATAAAATTGTTATCAAATTTGTATGCTTCATTAAAATTATAAGGAAGAATACTTTCTATTTGTAAATTATTAAACTTACTACTTGATTCAACTATGTAATCAGTATATTTTAAATCTTTTGTACCACTAATGTTAAATCTTCTATATTTTGTTTCCACACTACCGTCTGATCTTTTTACTGTATAGCTTTCAGACAACACACCATTGTAAGTTGTTCTTGTGTTAACGTCAAAAGAAAATACTGGTGTATAGATTGCATGAATATTGTTTCTTGGAATATTTTTCTTGAATGCACCTGGAACAAAAAATTTCTTTTTTACCCCTGCCTTAAACTTTTCTGAAGCAGATTCTTCATCAAAAGAGAATGGAACAACACAATGAGGTTTTATTCCTGGTAAGTTTGTTGTTTCAGAAACATGACTATTTCCACAATATGGACAATTTTGAGAATATTCCAAACTATTCAAAACAACTTCTGCTCCACAACTTTCACACTTAAAAATTTTGCTTTCGTTTGACCAAGATTTGTTATCTTCTGTCAACAAAGATTCATCACGAAGAGGTTGTTTTTGAAAGTCTTTTGATTTCTCAAATTCAAAAACACTTCCACAACTTTCACAAGCAAGGTTATTAACTTTTGGACTATAACGAATACTTGCTCCACAGTTGCTACATTTTGTTGAGTTTGAAGATAAAACTCTTTTTTCCATTTCTTGATTTTCCATACTTTACCTTATAACTTTTCACCACATTCTGGACAGAATTTCGCTCTACCAGTAACTGATACTCCACAATTTGGACAGAATCTTGCTACCACTTGTTTTTCACCACATTCTGGACAGAATTTTGTTTTTGCGCTAATAACAGCATTACATTTTGGACAAACCTTTGTACCTGTACTTGGTACTGGAGAAGGTGCAGGTGCTCCTGCTTCTTCTTGAGGTTTTCTTTCTTTATTTTTTGCACCTTGTAAAGCTTCTGTGAATACATTACCGATTCCAACGCCAGCACCAAGACCAACGCCAAGACCTGCTAAATTTCCACCACCTGGATTTTTTGCAGCATCTCTTAAAGCTTGAGCAGCTTGGTATTGAGTGTAAGTACCCATTTTGTCTTCCATAACGCCAAGAGTTGTTCTTTCATCAAGAGCTTTTTCAACAGCTTCTGGGAAGCTTATGTTTTCAATAACCATTGAACATAACTTAAGACCAATTCTTTCAAATTCAGATTTGCTTGTAGCAATAATTGTATCAGTGAATTCTTTATAATTTGAAGCAAGGTCAAGAGCACTGATTTTACTTTCAGCTACTGCATCACTAAAACTTTGAAGAACCATAGGTTTGATTTGGTCACTTAAATCTTTTGTTTTATAGATTTCATTTGTACCAAATACTTCTTCCATAAATTTTTTAGCGTTATCAACTTTATAACTATAAACACCAAAAGCACGAATTCTGATATTTCCAAAATCTTTATCACGAAGAAGGATAGGGTTTTGAGTTCCCCATTTGATACCAGTCATTTGTTTTGTGTTAACATAATAAATTTCAGCTTTGATTGTGCTATTAAATCCTGTTGGAAGAGACAATAACTTTGTGATAATTGGAATGTTTTCAGTAGCAAGTTTGTAAGTTCCTGGAGCGAAAACATCACAGATTTGTCCTTTGTGAACAAACAAAGCAATTTGAGATGGACGAACCACCAAAGTGCTACTATTCATAATTTCGTCACGATCCTTAAGTGGATAACGATAAACTATTGTATCTTTACTGTTATCATTCCATTCAATAACAGAAAGAAGTTGTTTTTTTGCAAAATCAAATAATCCCATTTTAATTTTCTCCTTTTACAAAATAAATTATATCAAATATCAAACTAAAAACACAATTTATTTTATAACATTTTTTAAATAATTGAAATTGTATCCACAAGGATAAATTTTATATTTTATTATGCATATAATAAAAAATGTGTTTTGGTGTCTTCACTCAGAATTGAACTGAGATTAAGAACTCCGGAAATTCTCGTGTTATCCGTTACACTATGAAGACATATATCAATACTATACCATATTCGTACTATTTTCACCAAACTTAAACAAAAATGATATTTTTGAAACCTAATATAAAATAATTTTTTAAATTTACTTGCGAAAAATACTATTAAAGTGTAATATATATTATATATTAAACCTTACAAGGAGGAAATATGGCAGAAAAGAAAAAAGCTAACCCATTTATAATTGTTCTACTTTTAATCATCATTGGTTTCGCTGCTGGCTTTGTAGTTTCTAAATTTGCAATGGGTACTAACGAATATGTTGAAGCATTAACTGACGGTTATGCATTCGCTGGTGCTGGTCTTGGTTTGTTGATTGGTATCTATGTTGCTTACACTTCAAACAAGAAAAGCAAAAAAAGTCCACTTAAACCTGGAACAAACACCACTGGTACAACTGCTGCTGGTGCAGAAATTGACCTTGCTTATGACGCAAGATTTTTAAGTGAAAGCGAACTTGAAAATATACCTGCATTGATGTTTACAACTTGGAGAAACCTTCCAAATGTTAAAAACACAGGTATTATCATAAGAAACTCTCTTATTGATGGAAAATACAAAATTAATATGAAAGATGAAGTTCACTGCCTAGTTATCGGTACATCTGGTTCTGGTAAAACAACTTTGTCTTTGATTCCTACTATCAGAATTTATGGTCATAGTGGTGAAAAACCTTGTCTTGTTATCTCTGACCCTAAAGGTGAACTTTATGAACAAACTGCTAGAATTATGGAAGACGAAGGTTACAGAGTTCTTGTATATAACCTTAGAGACCCATTCTCATCAACAAGATGGAATCCTCTCGAACACCCATACAAGGTTTATCAACATGCTCACAACTTAACCAAAGAAGTTAAGAAGTTTACTTCTGGCTCTCCAAAGACAGCTGGATACAAAACTATCCCTGGCGAAACTTATGGAAATATTTGGTTTGGTTTTGAAGGTGTTGCTTATCCAAATGAACAACAACTTACAACAACTTTAAATTCAAAGAAACAAATTTTGATTGACCAAGCTCAAAACGAAATTAAAGAAATTTGTAACACTGTTGCTCCAAAATCTAAAACAGCAAACGACCCAACATGGGAAGAAGGTGCTCAAGACTTCCTCTATGGTTGTGCTCTTGCTATGCTTGAAGACTCTCTTATCCCTGAACTTGGTATGACAGTTGACAAGTTTAACTTCTTTAACTTGTACAAAATCGCTATGTTCAGAGACCCAGATGCTGATGCTCCTTTCGATACTATCAGAAGTTATCTTCTTGAAGGTAGAAATGAAGCTACTTCAAACGTTCCTCAAATGACTTCAGCCGTTATTAACAACGCACCTGGTACTACTAAATCATACTTAGGTGTTTTGAATGGTAAAGTTTCATTCATGCAAGATATCGGTCTTTGTTACTTAACTTCTGGAAGTGATATTGACTTTGACGATTTCACTGCAAAACCTACCGTTCTTTACATCGTAGTTCCTGACGATAGAGAAGAAAGACACTCACTTGCAGTTCTTTGTATCTCACAACTTTATAAACGTTTGGTTGACAAAGCTAACTCATATAAAGGCTTGAAACTTCCAAAACACGTTTACTTCATCTTGGAAGAATTTGGTAACTTGCCAGAAATTCCTAAATTTGACTCAATGATTACCGTTTCCCGTGGACGTAATATCCTGTTCGAAATGGCTATTCAATCATATACTCAGCTTGAATCTAAATATGGTAAAGAGAAAGCAGAAACCATCAAAGGTAACTGTAACGCTCAAATCTTTATCGGTACTGACGACCAACCAACAAAAGAACAATTCTCTAAACTTTGTGGTGAAGTTAACCTTATCCATGAAGAAACAACAAGAACAACCAATAATAAGGATATGGATAGCAATGGTGCTAACATTAATATTCAAAGAACAAAGAGAGCTTTGATTGAACCTTATGAACTTGGTCAACTTGCTAAGGGTGAAGTTGTTATTAAGATATTCAAATTCCACCCAATCAGAGTTATGTTTACACCAAACTATCAAACTCCTTTCTTCTATAGAAAAGATGTTGAAAAGACAGTTGGTATTATGAAGAGTCTTGATACAAAAGCTGTTTACTATGATATTAAGATTAGAAATAAGAAAATCTTAAAACAATCTAGTGGAACAGGATTCTCAGATTCAGACTTTGGATTCTAATTAGACAACCAAAAGTTGGGATAGAAATATCTCAACTTTTTTTTTATTTGATTGAAATAATAATTTATATATGCTATACTCATTTTATAAACTAACAAAGGAGGTTTTTTATGGCTTTAGTCCCTGCAATTTGCACAGAATGTGGTGCACAAATAAATATTGATGATAGCAAAGAAGCTGGAATCTGCACACATTGTGGTACTGCATTTATAACAGAAAAGGCAATAAACAATTATGTAACAAATAATACAACTAATATTACTAATAACGTAACAAAAATTATTTATGGTAATGAAAAAGAAGAAGGCGAAGATTTTTATAACAGAGCATTAACTTATATAAAACTTGATGATAAAAATAAGGCTAAAAGCGAATTAGAAAAGGCTATCGAATTGAATCCTGAAAAAGCATTATATAGAATTCAATTGTTTGATTTGAATATGAATAGTA
>JAFTYD010000046.1 GCA_017464845.1 Clostridia bacterium | reverse complement strand
ATTTATTTAAAAACTTACTAAAAAAAATCTATTAGCAAAACCTAATAGATTTTTATTTTTAAAAACTTTTATTCTTTTATTAATTCCAAAATCATTGTTTCAGCTTGTGTTGCGTTTGCTTTTCCTTTTGTCATTTTCATAACTTGTCCCATAAACCAACGAAGTACCTTTTCAGGTTGGTCTGTTGTTCTATAATCAGAAACAGCTTTTTCATTTTCTGCAACCAAGGTTTCAACAATTTTTCTAAGTTCTTCCCCTTCAATATTTCCTGACAATTCTTTGATTAATTTTTCAACGCTTGCACCTTCTTCCCAAGCTTTTTCAAAGATTTCCTTTGATACTTTTGTTGAGATAACTTTGTCATCAACACTTTTTATTATGAGTGCTAAATCTTCTGGAGATATCTTGATTTCGTCTTGTCCTTTAAGTTTGCTCATAACATCTGTTAAGAACCAGTTTGCAATTGTTTTTGGTTCAAAGTAAACAGACAATGCTTTATCAAAATAATCAGAATATGCTTTATCTCTTGTCAAGATTTCGCTTTCATATTCAGTAAGAGAATAAGACACATATCTCTTGAATCTTTGGTCTGCAAGTTCTGGTAATGAGTCTTTTATTTTTGAAACAAGTTCTCTTGAAATGTTTACAGCAAGCATATCTGGGTCTGGGAAATATCTATAATCTTGAGAAGTTTCTTTCTTTCTCATAGCATAACTTCTTTCTTTGTTGTCGTCCCATTTTCTTGTTTCTTGAACAATCTTTCCACCTTGTTCCAAAATGTCAATTTGTCTTTGTGCTTCATACTTAATTGCACGATAAACACTCTTGAAACTGTTAAGGTTTTTCATTTCTGATCTAACACCTAAAACATCACTACCTTTTGGTTTGATAGAAAGGTTAACGTCACATCTCATTCCACCTTCTTCCATCTTGCAATCAGCAACATTTGAGTAAACCAAAATGCTTCTAAGTTTTGTTAAAAATTCAACAGCTTCTTCAGCAGAAGAAATATCAGGTTCAGTAACAAGTTCCATAAGAGGAACACCACCTCTGTTATAGTCAATGAGAGTTCCTATTGCTCTACTTGAGTGAACTAATTTTCCAGCATCTTCTTCAAGGTGAATTCTGTTTAATCTTACAGTTTTATCTTTAAGTTCAATCTTTCCACCAACACAAATTGGTTTTACTAATTGGCTAATTTGATATGCTTTTGCAAGGTCAGGATAAAAGTAGTTCTTTCTTTCAAAAACTGCTTTGTCGTTGATTTCGCAATCCATACAAAGACCTGCTTTGATAACAAGTTCAACAGCCTTTTTGTTAAGCACAGGCAATGCCCCTGGAAGTCCTATACAAACAGGACAGCAGTTTGAGTTTGGAGTTGAACCAAATTGGTTTTTACAAGAACAAAAAACCTTACTTTTTGTTTTTAATTCAGCATGGACTTCAAGTCCGATAACTATATCATATTCCATTCGCTTCTTCTCCTTTCAATATAATCTGCAAGGTTGTATAACTTGCTTTCTTCAAATTCTTTTCCAACAAATTGCATTCCAAGAGGCATTCCGTTTTCACCTTTTCCACATGGTAATGTCAATGCTGGAAGTCCTGTGATGTTTGCAAGTGTTGTGAAGATATCTTCTTTGTACATTGAGATAGGGTCTTCAATCTTTTCTCCTATCTTGAATGCTTCGCCACAAGTTGTTGGCAACAACAATACATCACAACTTGCTAATGCATCTAATGTTTGTTTTTTGAGTCTTTGTTGAACCTTTTTTGCTTTGTTGTAGTAAGCATCAAAATAACCACTACTAAGCACAAAGTTTCCAAGCATAATTCTTCTTTTAACTTCTTTTCCAAAACCAGAAGTACGAGACTTGATATAAATTTCATCAATGTCTTGACAGCCTTTTTCTCTTCTTGAATATTTTACGCCGTCAAATCTTCCTAAGTTGCTTGTTGCTTCTGCTGGTGCGATGATGTAGTAACAAGCCATAACAAGACTTAAGTCTTTTATTGAAACTTCAACAATTTCGTTTCCTTGACTTTTTAATCTTTCAATTAAATCAAAATATGTTTTTTCAACAGGAAGTCCTTTTACAAGTTCTTTAACTTCACTGCATACACCTATTTTTAAATCCTTTATATCTCCATCTATCTTTGAAAGATAATCTTCAACTTCTTCTTTCTTTGATGTTTCATCATACTTTGAATATCCAGAGATTACTGAAAGAAGATAAGCATTGTCTTTTACAGTCTTTGTGATAGGTCCCACTTGGTCAAGACTACTAGCAAATGCTACTATACCATAACGAGACACTCTACCATAAGTTGGTTTCATTCCAACAAGACCATTGAATGATGAAGGTTGTCTAACAGAACCACCTGTATCAGTACCAAGAGCACAAGCACATAAACTTTTTGCAACACTAACAGCGCTACCACCTGATGAACCACCAGCAACACGGTCAAAGTCAAGTGCATTATGGCAAACACCATAAGCAGAATTTTCGTTTGAACCACCCATAGCAAATTCGTCCATGTTTGCTCTACCAATAATAACAGCACCACTTTCTATTAACTTTTCCACAACAGTAGATGAATATTGTGCAACATAATCTTCCAAAAATCTTGAAGCACAAGTTGCTTTCTTTCCCTTATACAAGATGTTATCTTTGATGATAACAGGAACACCAGCAAGTTTTCCTTCAAAACCTTGTTTAATCTTTTCGTCCATTTCTCTTGCTCTATCTAAAGCATCTTCAAAAACTTCCAAAACAGCGTTGTAGTCTTTGTACTCTTCTATTCTATCTATATAATACTTAACAAGTTCTTCACTTGCAACTTCTCTTTGTCTTAGTTTTTCAACTATTTCAAGTAAACTTAACTTTGATATATCCATAATATTATTCCTCCATCATTTTAGGTACACAGAATGACCCTTTTTTGGTGCTAGGACTGTTTGCAAGAACTTCTTCTTGAGATAAACCTTCCACAGCTTCATCGTCCCTTAAATCGTCAAAATCATGTGTTGGGTATTCTAATTCAATACCATCAACATTTGCTTTTGATATTTCTTCAATAAAATTAAGGATACTTGTAAATTCGCCTTTAAACTTTTCTAATTCTTCATCATCAAATTCTAATGCAGAAAGACCGGCAAGTCTTTTAATTTCTTCAATTTCAATCTCTTTCATATTTTTATTTCTCCTTTTATGGTCTAAGCCTATCTGGGCCACGGAATACAAATTGAACTTCTTTTATGGTTGGAAGATCTAAAAGTAACATTGTCAATCTTTCAAAACCAATAGCAAATCCACCATGTGGTGGGCAACCAAATTTAAAGAAATCAATATAAGATTTTTCCATCAATTTTGGATCAATACCTTTTTCTGCAATTTGACTTGCAAGGATATCAGGTCTATGTTCTCTTTGTGCTCCACTTGTTATTTCAATGTCCTTAAAGTAAAGGTCATAAGATTTTGAGTAAGTTGGATCATCATCTTCTTTCATAGTGTAGAATGGTCTAAATTCGCTTGGATATTTGTGAATAAAGAAGAAATCACAACCATAAGTCTTTTCCACATATTCAGCAAGAAGTTTCTCACTTTCTGTGTCAAGGTCTGTACCTTCGTCAATAGGATAATCACATTCTTCTTCAAGTATCTTGTAAACTTCTTTCATAGTAAGTCTTGGGAATGGAAGTGAAGGAACCTTCAATTCAACTCCAAAATCAGCTTTAATCTTTTCGTCCATTCTTTCTTTTAAGTACTTTATTGTGTGATGAATAAGTCTTTCTTCAAAAGCCATAACATCTTCTTCACTTTCAACATCTGCAATTTCAAAGTCAAGACTTATAAATTCAGTAGCATGTTTTTTTGTAAAAGATTTTTCAGCTCTAGCAACTGGTGTGCAAATGAAAACCTTTTCAAAACCAGAAGCAATTGCCATTTGTTTATAGAATTGTGGACTTTGGATAAGATAAGCTTTTTGGTCAAAGTACTTAACTTCAAAAACATTCGCACCTGATTCACTACCACCACTGGTCATAATTGGGCTATGAACTTCGATAAAGTCTTCTTGTCTGATAAATTCTCTAACACCGTCCATAATGACTGTTTGAACCTCAAAAATCGCTCTTTTCTTTTCGTCTCTAAGGTCAATGTAACGATAATCTAATCTTTGGTCTATTGCGCTTTTTCCGTCAATAGGAGATATTTCTGCTCTGCTTTGAACAATAACTTCTCTTGGTAACAATTCCTTTCCACCAAGTTTAACATAAGGACTTTCAACCACTTCACCTCTAACAGTTACATAACTATCAGTTGTAAGTCCCAAAAATACCTCTGCAATTTCGCTTTGTTGTTCTTTGTCAATGGTAACTTGGATTTTTCCTGTTCTATCCTTTATAACAACAAAAACCATACTTTTTTGGTCTCTAACCTTTTCAATCCAGCCCCAAACTTCGGACTTTCCAATTTGTACATCTTTTATTTTTGTCTTTGTATATTCTCTCATAATAATTCTCTCCTTTTCAAAATAGCATATAAAAAAACATCAGCTCAAGGCTGATGTTAGTTTATCGTAATTGTTTATTTTGCATAACAACGATAAAGATCACACCAACCTTGTTGCTGTGTTATTATTGTTATTATTATTGATAACGCAAAATAAAGTAGTCATCTTTCTTTCTCCTACAATAGTAGCGTAACACACTTTAAAGATAAAAGTCAATACTTTTTGACAAATTTATTATTTTAGAGATTTTATCCTTTTATTCATACATTATATTTCAGCATAGAACACAGAAACATCGTCTCTAACTTTAAATCTTGGGTGTTCGTTACAATCTTTATCGTTTTCTTGACATTTGTATAATTCTCTATACAATTCTTCAAATGGTTTTCCGTTTTCAACTTCTTTGAAAAGTTGTTTTTTGGTATATTTTTCAAAAACATCATAAAGTTGACTGAAACCATCACTCATTCCCATAACTGATTGGATAACATCAAGGCGAATTGTACCACAAAGTGCATGGTCAACAGCATTAACATCATCGGCAATGATATAATATCCACCTTCCTTGTTCATCTTTAATCTTTGTTGAAGCAATGCTTCATTAACAAAAGGTCTTGCTTCAATAACACTGATTTCTCTTTGATTTGCAATTTCTACAAGTTTCTTGATATTTTCTCTTTCAAACACAATAAGTTGCTCATTTGCAATAAGCTCCCTAATTTGTCCATCTTTATACTTAACAAGAAGTGGACTATCTCCAAGAACTAAATATTCAAGCAAACCATTATTCTTTCTAAATATAGCAATAGTTGAACTAGGTTTAGTTTCTACCATACTTGCTCTATAAAATTTTGTAAATTCAGAATCAACATACACGATAGCATCTTTTACTATATCTTTTAAATCTCTTTGAGTATCCTTTAATGCTTCTTTCAAGTATCCTCCTAATTTATGAGAAAACCATTTTGCATCAGAAACTTCGTTTGTTACAATTATATTTGAAACGCTTGTTGCACCATCAACAATAAAACCAAAATCTTCGCATACATAACCAAAATCTTCGTTATTGTTTCTTGCTGCTTTTGTAAAATAACCTAATTTCATATTATCCTCCAATATTGAAATTATACTAACTTTGTCTTTTTTTGTCAAACAAGATAAGAGTTTGTCTATTGTTATTTATAAAAGTCGAAAATTGTTGTTAAAATAAAATATACAATCAACCAATAACTATAAATAACATACTTTTTTAACCTTTTAAAAAAATTGTTTTTGTTTTTTGATATTGACATAAAACATAGAATAAAGTATAATTATGCTAGATTATAACTCTTGATTTGGAGGTAAAATTTATATGGGAAAATTTTTTAAATTCATTTTTGGTGCATTTAAAGGCTTAACTGGAATTGTTTTGTACACTTTTGAAGTTTTGATTACAATCGCAAGT
>JAFTYD010000045.1 GCA_017464845.1 Clostridia bacterium | reverse complement strand
ACGTTAACAGTAATAGAAGCAAGTGTTGAATATTTATATCCTAAATCTTTTAATCTATCAACAAGTTTAGAACATTCAGAAGTACCTAACTTATCATAAGTTATAGCAACAAGTTTCTTAAGTTCTTTTTTCATAACAGGTTGATTTATTTCAAGTTCACAAATATTTTCTTCTTTAGTTCTATCAACGTAGCCTAAATTTTGTGGGATTGCTTCGTTGAATATTAATCTACCTACAGAAGTTGTAATTCTCTTTGTATATGTTTTACCATTATATTCTTTTGAAAGTCTAACTTGAATTTCTGCTTGCATATCAAGGGCTCTTGTTTGATATGCCATAATAGCTTCATCTTTTGAAAGATAAATATTACCTTCACCCTTTGCTCCCTTTCTAATAAGAGTTAAATAACAACATCCTAAAACGACGTCTTGGGCTGGAGTAACAATTGGTTCACCATCAGCAAGTTTTAAAATATTATTTGAAGCAAGCATTAATGTTCTAGCTTCAGTTCTTGCATCAATTGAAAGTGGAACATGGACAGGCATTTGGTCACCGTCGAAGTCCGCATTGAACGCAGCACAAACAGCTGGGTGAAGTTTTATAGCTCTACCTTCAACAAGTACAGGTTCAAAAGCTTGAACTGAAAGTCTGTGAAGTGTTGGAGCACGGTTTAATAATACTGGATGATCTTTAATTACTTGAGCGAGAACGTCCCAAACAATTGGTCTTTCTCTTTCGATCATACGTTTTGCACTTTTGATATTGTTTGATTGATTCATTTCAACTAATCTATTGATAATGAAAGGTTTAAACAATTCAAGCGCCATTTCTTTTGGAAGACCACATTGATACATCTTAAGTTCTGGACCAACAACGATAACAGAACGACCTGAGTAGTCAACACGTTTTCCAAGTAAGTTTTGTCTAAATCTACCTTGTTTACCACCAAGCATAGCAGTAAGTGATTTTAAATCTCTTTGTTTTGAACCTTGAACAGGTTTTCCTCTTTTACCATTATCGATTAAGTTATCAACAGATTCTTGAAGCATTCTCTTTTCATTTCTAATAATTACATCAGGAGCTCCAAGTTCCATCAATTTCTTAAGACGATTATTTCTATTGATAACTCTTCTGTAAAGATCATTTAAGTCAGAAGTAGCATATCTACCACCATCTAATGGAACCATTGGTCTAAGATCTGGTGGAATAACAGGAATAACATCTAAAACCATCCAAGTTGGACTATTTCCACTTTTTCTAAAAGATTCAACAATATCTAATTTTTTTGAAGCTTTTATTTTTCTTTGACCTTTAAAAGTACGAATTTGTTCTTTTAATTCTTTACTTTCTTTTTCAAGATCAACTTCGCCTAACAATACTTTGATAGCTTCAGCTCCCATACCTGCTTCAAAACTACCATAACCAAATTGTTCAATGGCATCTCTATATTCTTTATCAGATAATATTTGTTTATAATACAAATCTGTATCTTTTGGATCTGTTACAATATAATTTGTATAATAAACAACTTGTTCCAAAAGTTTTGGAGTTAAATCCAACAAAGTTCCAATTCTAGAAGGAACAGATCTAAAATACCATAAGTGAGTAACTGGAGTTGCAAGTTCAATATGACCCATTCTTTCTCTACGAACTTTAGATCTTGTAACTTCAACACCACATTTATCGCAGACTACACCACGATATCTTATTCTTTTATATTTACCACAATGACATTCCCAGTCCTTCTTTGGTCCAAAAATCTTTTCACAAAACAAACCATCTTTTTCTGGTTTTTGTGTTCTATAATTTATAGTTTCAGGTTTTGTTACTTCACCATGAGACCATTCTCTGATCTTTTCTGGTGAAGCAATACCTATCTTTATTTTATCAAAGTTATTAAGTTCAAACATCAACTCATCCCCTTAATTATATTTTTTAATCGTCAAAATCGCCGAAATCATCAAACATATCTATATCTTCAAAACTAGTATTCTTTGTATCTTCTTCAATAGATTCTTTAATTTCATCGCTAGTTGTATTATTTTCATTCAATAAATCATTGATATCAATTATCTTATCTTTCAAATCATCTTCTGTATCATTTGGAAGAGATACTTGATCTTGATCATCTTGAGAAAGTTCTGCAAGAGAAATTTCTTGATCATTTTCAGTAAGAATCTTAACATCAAGTGCAAGAGCTTGTAATTCTTTTACAAGTACTTTAAATGATTCTGGGATTCCTGGTTCTGCAATAGGTTGACCTTTTACTATACTTTCAAAAGTTTTTACTCTACCTACAACATCATCAGATTTAACTGTAAGCATTTCTTGAAGAACATGAGAAGCTCCATAAGCTTCAAGTGCCCACACTTCCATTTCACCAAATCTTTGTCCACCAAAGAGTGCTTTACCACCTAATGGTTGTTGAGTGATAAGTGAGTATGGTCCAATAGAACGAGCATGGATTTTTGAGTCAACCATGTGGTTCAATTTAAGCATGTACTTCATACCAATAGTAGTTTTATTTTCAAATGGTTCTCCAGTTCTACCATCATAAAGTTGAACTTTACCATCTTCTGGGAAATTATTTTCTTTCAACAATTCTTGAATTTGTTTTGCATCAGCACCATCAAAAGCTGGAGTTGCAACCTTCCAACCAAGAGCGCCAGCTACAAAACCTAAATGAACTTCCAAAACCTGTCCGATATTCATACGAGATGGAACACCAAGTGGGTTCAATACGATATCAAGAGGTCTACCATTAGCTAAGAATGGCATATCTGCTTCTGGAACAACGATTGATACAACACCTTTGTTACCATGACGACCAGCCATTTTATCACCAACTGAAAGTTTTCTCTTTTGAGCAATATAAACTTTTACCATTTCGTTTACGCCTGGTTCAAGTTCGTCTTTATTTTTTCTTGTGAACACTTGAACGTCAACAACAACGCCACCTTTACCATGTTGAACTCTCAAAGAAGTATCTCTAACTTCTCTAGCTTTTTCACCAAAGATAGCACGAAGAAGTCTTTCTTCAGGAGTAAGTTCTGTTTCTCCTTTTGGAGTAACTTTACCAACTAAGATATCACCTGGTCTAACTTCAGCACCAATTCTAATGATACCATGTTCATCAAGATTTTTAAGAGCATCTTCCCCTAAGTTTGGAATATCTCTTGTAATTTGTTCGTCACCAAGTTTAGTAGTTCTACATTTTGATTCTTCAACTTTTAAACAAATTGAAGTGAACACATCTTCTTTAACCAATCTTTCATTGATTAAGATAGCATCTTCGTAGTTATATCCTTCCCAGTTCATGTAACCGATAAGAACATTCTTACCAAGAGCAAGTTCACCATTGCAAGTTGAATAACCATCAATGATAACTTCATCTTTTTTAACTCTTTCACCAAATTTAACACATGGTTTTTGGTTAAAACAAGTTTCATCGTTTGTTTTATCAAACTTAGTTAAAATATAAACATCTTCAAGTGCACCTTCTTCGTCAGGTTGAACCCTAACTTCATCAGCACTTACATATGTTACTGTTCCATCATGTCTAGCAAGTTGAACAACACCGCAATCATGAGCAGCTTTAGCTTCAGAACCTGTTCCAACGATTGGAGCTTCTGGTCTTAAAAGTGGAACAGCTTGTCTTTGCATGTTTGCGCCCATCAATGCTCTGTTTGATTCGTCATTGTTTAAGAATGGAATAAGAGATGTAGCAACTGAAATAAATTGTCTTGGAGATACGTCTTTGTAATCTACCATATCAGCAGGAACTTCTGTAATAATTTCTCTATGTCTACAAACAACTCTTTTATTTACGAATCTTCCTTCTTCATCAAGAGGTTCAATTGCTTGAGCAATGAAACAATTATCTTCAATATCAGCCATATGATATTCATAAACATCAAGCACTTTTCCTGTTTCTTTATCAACTGGTCTATATGGAGTTTCTAAGAATCCATATTCATTTACTTTTGCATAACCTGCTAAAGTATTAACAAGACCAATAGCTTGACCTTCAGGAGTTTCAATAGGACAAATTCTACCATAGTTTGTATAGTGAATATCACGGATTTCTGCATCAGCTCTTTCTTTCTTAACACCACCAGGACCAACAGCTGAAATTCTTCTCTTTTGAGTAAGTCCAGAAAGAGGATTTACTTGGTCCATAAGTTGTGAAAGCTGAGAAGATGCAACGAAGTCTCTCAATGCTTTATTGATTGACTTTGGATTTACTATTTGTGTAGGAGTAACTTCTGATAATTCCTTACCTTGTAAGGTTTCACGAATATTTGCAACAAGCTTAGTAACACCTGAACGGAAATGGTCATAGAACAATTCACCAACTGTTGCAATTCTTTTATTTGATAAGTGTTCAATTTTATCAACCCCACAAACTTCTTCAAGTACATCTAAGTACATACTAAATGATGCTAAAATATCATCCATTGTTAAAGTTGTGATCATTAAGTTTTTAGCATTTTCTTTTATAGCCTTAATTCTAGCTTCTTTTGATTTGTTTTCTTTTAAGATTTGTAATAATGTTGGATAATAAACTTCTTCTAAAATTCCAAGTTCTTCTTCATCACATGGGAACACACTTGAAAGTCTAACTCTATTGTTACCTCTCATAAGATGTTTTCCTGATGGAGCTTGAATCCAAACTTCATTAATTCCTAAGTCTTGAATTTTTCTAGCATTTTCTTTTGTGAATACTTCACCAGCTTTAACTAAAACTTCATCATCAAAAACTACATTTTCAAAAGAGATTAAACCTGGAAGTCTATTTGCAAGACCTAATTTTTTATTTAAGTTATATCTACCAACTCTTGAAAGGTTATAATATTGATCTGAGAAGAACCATAAGTTAAGATAGTTTCTTGTTGTTTCAACTGAAGGAACATCAGTTGGTCTTGTTTTTCTAGCAAATTCTAGTAAAGCTTCCTCCTGTGTGGTTTGAGGTTCTTTTTCTAAAACAGCCTTAACAAGTCTATGATCTCCAAACAATTTACTAATTTCTTCTGCTGTAAAACCAAAACATTTTAAGAATAAACCAAGTGTAATTTTATTTTTTCTGTCGATAACAACTTTTAAAACTTCATTGGCACCTTGTTCAAGTTCAATGTACATACCTCTTTTTGGAATAAGTTGTCCACGTAATGTTGAATTATCATTATTCTTTTCTCTCAAAAGATATAAATTTGGAGATTTAATAATTTGATTTACGACAACTCTTTCAACTCCATTAAAGATGAATGAACAATCTTCTGTCATAAGAGGAACATCGCCTAAAAATACTTCTTGTTCAACAGCTTCACCAGTTTCTTCAATAACAAATCTTGCCTTTACTCTGAGTGGGATTGAGTAAGTCAAACTTCTTCTTTTACATTCTTTCTTAGAATACTTTGGTGTTCTATCTAAAACAACATCAAGAAAATATAATTTAGCTTTACCACTATAATCAATAACTGGAGAAAATTCTTGCAAAACCTCATTAATTCCTGTAGTTAAGAAATCTTCGTATGAGTTTTGTTGTATCTCAAGTAATGAAGGCATTTCAAGCTTATCGGCAAACTTCCCGAAAGTATATCTTTCTGTTTTTCCGTATTTTTGTTTTCTGATACTTACTGACATGATATAATGACTCCTTTTTTTGTGATGTATGTGAGAAAAATAAAAAAAGGTAAAAGACGGACAAAAATATCCATCTATTACCCTTTTTATTTAGTTAAAAAGCCCATTTCCCACACATTCTACTATTTAACTGATTAATTGTACCAAAAATATAATAGAATGTCAAGAATTTTTACAAACTTTTTTAAAATTTATAATTTTCTTCAAATGCTAAATAAGGTAATATTTGTTCAATTTTATCAAATGTTTTCCATAATGCAATATCTTTAAACGCATAATTTTCTTTGTCGAAGAATTCTTCGCCATTTAAAATACAATCTGCATTTCTAATAATGTTTGTATATTCAACACTAAAGTCTGGATATTTTTCTTCTCCTCCAGATATTAATGCAGTTTTTAACCTACAAGCTGGGTTTAACATTAATGAACCTAAAACTTGTTCATCTCCCGAACCTGTTGTTTCATAATTTAAAAGATAAACATTTGTAAAGAACATTGAACTATCTGTTAAATTTAAACAATTTTTAAGTTGTAAATCAGTAACCAAAGAAGTTGGAACAGATTTATCTTGCATAAGAATATCAAAAGTAGTCATTGAATAACAATTATACACACCTGTAAATGTATCTTCACTACCTTCAACATTTGTTGTACCCCAAACATTTGTTCCCCAAACGTTTGCACTGGCTCCAATAAATTCACCCACATTTGCTTTTAAATTATTATTAATTGTAAATGTGTTTACAAAAATATTTGCATGAGTATAACTATTTGCAATAGTCATAATTGTTGTTCCCATTGAAATTCCAATAAATCCTCCAACAGCAATATTATAAGATTTTCCGTAAACAGACAATTCTATATCTCTTACAACTATTTCTGACATTGTCAATGTTGAAGAACTTTCAGCTGAACCAATTATTCCACCTAAAGTTGAGAATGAAACAAGTGATGCATCAAGTATAACTTTAGAAACAATTATTGGTGTAGTTGAATATTGACTAACTTCACCAACTATTCCACCAACGATTTCAATTCCGTTTTCAGCAACAATTGTTGATAATGTTAAACTTTGACTCATATAAATATTACTAATATTTCCTGCAGATAAAAGACCTATAACTCCACCAACAGCATCAGGTATATAAGGAATTGTTCTAAATAAATTATCAAGCGGTTTTTCAGTACCATAAACATTAATATGACTTACAATACCTTTACTTTCTCCAATAACTATTCCACCATAGCCAAATGCTCTGATCATCATTTTTTCATTCATATAAACATCAATATCTTTTACTGTTGCTGACGTATCAACAAAACCAATCATAAGACCAACTTTATCACCAATTACTCCAATTTTATCTGAAGTTAAAATTGTTTTTATAATTCCATAACCAGAAGCAACACCAACTAAACCACCAGCTAACGACAAGCCTGAATAGTTTGTTGAACTTTCTGTAAATGAATTATTTTCTGTTGTAATAATATGATTTGCTGAAACAGATACACTAAATGTTACATTTTGAATTCTGTAATCATTAAGTGCCAAACCAACAACACCACCAACTATATTTTTACCAGTAACTAATGTTAATTCTTCTTCATCAGAAGATGTTATATTTACATTTAAAATTCTTGCATTTCTTATTGTTCCTGCAAGCGCACCAACAACACTAGCATTTACGAATGATAATTCTTTATATTCAAGATTTAAGTTGAATATAAAACCTGAGATGTAATCAGCACTACCAACTTGTGCAAATAATCCTGCACTATCCAAATTTTCTGATGAATATAAATATATATTTGTTATATCCATACCATTTCCTTCCATTCCACCAAAGAAAATAGTTTTATAGATTTGACTAGTTTCAGAATATTCAGCATAGTTAATATCAGAAATTATTCTATAATTTTTAGTATTAACATTTGCTTTTGAATTTTCCTGCAATATATATTTTTCAAATTGTTCTGCATTTGAAATCAAAATTGGATTATATTTATCTCCAAGAGCATAATCGCTTTCATAAACATAGAAATAACTTATTGAAGTTTGTCCTGTCAATGGATCTATAACTTCTTTTGCATCATCTAATTTCTTTTTTGAAATTGCAATTACGTTTGGAGCAGCAAGTTCTAATCTTCCAGTATTAAATATTCTTCCACCAAATTCTGAATAAGTTGAACCGTCAGAATAGAACCAAATTGTATTTTCAGAAACACTTTCTGAATAAGTATAATTTGAGAAATATGTATCCAATTCATCAAAATCGTTTGAATTTAAAGATGTAATTCCTTCATATTCTTTTGGTGAAAGTGAAGTATTTATACCAATTAATGTATCCTTCATATAATAACAATCTACAAATGTTCCAATTATTGTTTCAGCATTTGTTACAACCTCGTTAGATTGTGCAAAACCAAAACTTGATGAACTGAAGTTTTCAAGTTCACACAATGAGAAGCATCTTGTAACTAAACCACCATTATTATAAACAAATCCAGATGTATTTGATCCACCATAAATATAAATGTTTGAATAACAATCTGTTACATTACCTTCATTAGTAAATACGAAACCAGAACTATAATATGTTGATAAGATATAATTCTTTTTCTCTGTTGTTCTATAATATATTTTTGAACTTTCAGGTATACCAGAAACATAAGAAGTAATAATTTGAGCATCAGCATTATTTTGAAGTACAAAACCAGATGTTAATTCATAGTAAGCTGTTTCATTTTTTAACGCTCCACCCATGAAATAACTACTTGCAATTTTTCTATTGTTTATTGCAACAAATCCTGCAATGTTTACGGTTGAATAAATACTAATTCCAACATGAGAATGTGTAATATAACCAGAATTTGAATATACAAGACCTGCAGCATAAGAACTAGTTGTTTCATCTGAAGCAAGTACAGAAAGCACTCCAGCACCCTCTCCAACAACAGCACAATTTGTAATATTACCACTGTTATTTACAGCAAGAACTCCAACATTGAAACTATTACTTTGAACTGTAAATGTAACACTATTTTTAATAACAATTGTAAGATTTTTGATAACAGTATTATCCTCAATTGTATCGAATAGACCAATATTACTAATATCATTAAATATGTAATTTCCAGTAAATATTATTGAATACCCATTACCATCAAGTCCTGCTATTTTTGAAGTAATTGTTTTAAATTGTTCTTCTTCATATACATTATTTTGTAAAACAATATCATTAAGTAAAATATAATATTGAGAATCTTTCATATCCATCAATTCTTCATAATTTGTGATAGGAATTGGACTATCTTCTGAAGATTGTTGATGAACATTAAATCTAAATTCCGTAAAGATTTTCTTGCTATTGTCAGAAGAATCTTCTACAACGAAATATCTTCCCATATTTTTTGTATAATTTGCTTGATATGAGAAAAGATAATAATCATTTTCATAGTTATATGTTCTAAGTGGAATAACAGTATAATCTATTATTTTGAAATATATTGTTGAAATAGCAGATACACCATTTCCAAGTATTGAAACATTTCCGTTTTTTGTATTAATAGCTCCATTTATATCCCCTCTAGTTGGAATTCCAGATGGAGTATTTGAATTAAGATTTGTATAAACTTTATATTGGCTATTTGTTTGTAATGCACTAATAAATGATTTTACATAACCAACAATTTCTGGATTAGTTGAATCATATTCAATATATTTACTTCCTATAATATCAACTTTAAGATCATGTTTACTACCAAGAGCAATATCAATAACACCATTTTTCATATCTTTAATAAGATCGTCAGGTTTTGAAACATCGTATGTGTAATTGAATATATATTCCATAATATTGAATTGTAATTCTTGGATATAAACATAACTTCTTCCATCAACAACTTTTGTTCCAACAACATTAATTCCTACAATATATCCACCTTCTTCATTAGTTGAATAAGAAAGAGGTTCTTTTGTTATTTCAAGAACAAGTTGTGTATCTGTTTTCCAATATATTTTTGCAAAATTTTCATTATCTGAATTGAAGGTAACTTGGTTATAAGTATAACCATAAGTTTCTAATGTTAAATCATAAGTCAAACCTCTAGCAACATCATATTTACCTTCAAGATTTTCTGGTCTTGCATCTAATGTAACTTTAACATAATTTGAAAGTTTAACAGTTAAATCAATTGGAACTTCAAGAATTTCTTCGCCATAAACATAAGTTACTTTAAATCCAGCTTTTGCTTGATTTTCAACCCCAGCCGTTCTCATAAAGTATCTTATATTTATTGTACCGAGATATGTTTTATTAATTCTCTTATAAACTTCTATGATTTCATCATAATCTAACATTAAACCTTTTGAAGTAAGTCTTCCCATATCTTCTACTGCTACATACTCAACACCGCCAATTGTAGCATTTTCATAAGCAAATGAGAAGGTTGAAGTACCACTTCCAGTTGTATAATTTATATCACTATTTTCAATTAAAATATAATCAAAAACTGTATCTATAGGATCAAGATTAATTTCCAATAATCCATATTGCCCTGGAACAATTGTTTCATCTGCAACTGAAATATCATATGCAGATTGATAGTTGCTTACAGCAAGATTATTTATTGTACTTTCATTAAACACAATATTCATACTACAAGACACGCCATCTGTTCTTTCAGAAGCAAAGAAAGTAATTGAATAAGTTTCATAAATATTCTTTAAATATCTATCTTTATATAATAAACTATTCTTATTTATACTTACGATAAAATCATAAGTATTAACAACAGTTTCACCATCTTTTTTAGCTGGTGAGAAGATTATATTAAATAAGTCATTTTCTGTTGCTACATTATAATCACTTAATGTGCTATCAACAACAGAATCAAACATTCTTTCTTGAATAATTTTTCCTTGTGCATCTTTAATTTGATAATACAAGTTTTCTTCTTTATTTGATGAAGTAATAGCTATTGTTTCAACAAATGAAGTATCAGACATAATTGAGTGTGAATTAAAATTCAAATCAATATCAGATGCTCCTTCGTGATAAACAACATCAACATTCATACTATTATTAAAACGATAATAATAAGTTTGACCATTAATAATAGCTCTTATTTCTGTATAGAATGTATAGACATCCGTCTTATCTTCAGTATCTTCAGTAATAACAGAATTATCTTTACTGATTAATATAACCTGACCATTATTTTGATAAATAGTATATTGAATTCTACTTGGATCAAAATCTTTATTTACCAAAATATTTGCTTCAACATCACTGCTATTTGCAAGTTTTATAAATCTATTTTTAAGTAATAATTTTCCATCACTTGAAACTGTAAAATCAACAGGACTGTTTGAATTTGATTCATAATCATAGTTTGGAATTAAGAATAATGATGTAATCGCCTTTGAACCATAAACATGAATTTTTGAAGTACTATCAATTTTCTTTGAATCAGTTGAATTTGTTGGATAAATTATTGAATCTGTCTCACTTGTATTATTGTAATTTACAACATACAAATAAACAGTTTGTTCTTGTCTAAAGTCTAAAATACTAGTAATTTTTAATGTTGCAATTCCTGTTCTTTGAACACTAATTGAACCATATTCATCAATTGTTATAATGTTACTTGAAAGAGAAGTAATAATAATATCATTATTAATTTCACCTGTTGCAGTTTTTATCTCAAAAGGATAAAAATCTACATTCTTTGAAGTAATTTTGTTTAATCCATATCTATCAATATCATTTTGAGCACCCTTCTTATCTGAAGTATCTTCTCCATTAACATATCCGTTTGCTTCAAAATAGAACATATAATAAACAGAATTTACAACATCATCTTCATCTTCTCTAAGTAAATCCATTTTAAAGTTTGTATTTCCAAGAGCAATTCCTGAAGTTGAACCTTTTGTATATTCAAAACTTTCAACAAGTTTTGCGTATTTTGTTCCATCTTCTAATTCTTCTTCTTTTAAGACAATATAGTCCCCATAGAAGAGTTCAATATCATTTGTAACATAACTAAGAGAACTACCTGTATCCCTTAATGTCAATGCTCTTGAAACATAACTTGTTAAAGTAATATCATTAGCATAATTATTACCATTTAAATTACTCTTAACTTTATTACCAACAGATATGTCTTTATTATTAGCAATATACAAATCAAAGATGTTGTCACCTTTATTATTTTCTGCACTAGCAAAATCATAATTATTTACATATTTGATAATAAGACTTGTGTCAACACCATATCTATTACCATCATCAGTTGCTTCAACTTTATTTTGTTTTACTTTAGCTCTAAATGATGTGTTATATAGTTCTTCACCAATTAATGCACCAACATAACCATTTCCCCTAACGAAAGTTCTAGATGTATTTGCAATGATTTCAGAAGTAGAGGTTAAATCTTCAACATAACCAATAAGTCCACCTGTAGCATATTCTCCTCTAACTTCACCACCAACAATTGTTGAATTTATTTTAAATGATTCTAAACTATTATTTGCCACATTATTATAATTTACTGCATAACCAACAGCACCACCAAGATAATCAACTTTATTTGTTTCCAAAGTATCTAAGGTAGTTGACTGATCAATATTATCGTTATCAACATTAATATTTACAAAAGCTGAATATTTTGAATAACCATATAAAATCAAATCTTCACTACTTTCTGAATATTTTGTAATTCTTTCCAATATTCCTGTGTGATAACCTGTAATACCACCTATATAAGACAATGTATCTTTTGTTTTTATATCAAAAGAACCTGTCATATAAACTAAAATTTTTGGAGTAAAGTTTAAATAAATATTACTATCAAGACTTATAAAATATTTATAATAGTCTTCTATATTTCCATTACTAATTGAATAAGAATTACTCAAGGCTTGATAACTTTTATCACTATTAACTTTTACAACTCTTAAATTTTCTTCTTTGAAAAGTGGATAATATTGCAATATTATTCCATTATTCTTTCCAACTATTCCACCAACATTTAATGTTAAATTATAAGATGAAACATTATTTATAATATCAACAGATGAATTATGTAATCTAACTCCAATATTAATTAAACTACCTTCGTTTATACCTGATAATAATCCAATATAAACTTCTCTAGCATATTCAAGATCATGAGAGAAATTTATGTTTATATTACCTTCAAATGTAACATATTCAATTCTTGCGCCAGCATTTATTTTTGAGAATAAACCTGCATAAACATTGTTATCAAGTTCACCTGTTTCCTCATCACCAACTTCATTTATTGTAAATAAGTTGTTGTTATCAATATTAATATCAGTTATAGACGCTTGTTCTGTCAAACCAATAATTGTTCCTGAGAAACCAATATTATTATTTTCTTCTATTACACCAATAGTAGGAAGTTCTTGATAAGAATTCATACTAATTGTTGTAGAAATTTTATAATAAGCAGAAAGAGTATGTTCATTTTCTCCAATTCTAACAACATCTTCAGCTGTCTCCAAATTGTATGCATTTTCAATAGACATACCATTTGAGAAGTTTACCACAAATGATATAAAACCTTGAGATGTTGAGAAGTCATGATCTGGAGACCAATCTTCTGGCATAAGATAAACTCTTGTCGCCATACTCTGTTTTTCATTTATCATTTCAGTAGAATGATTTAAATAATAATCTTCACATGAAAGCGTTAACAAATATACACCTTCATTATTATTATATTTTTTAACACTATATTTTAATAATTCAGTATATTTTATATTTGATGCAACAAGTTGAACAAAAAGGTTTGTATTTGTTGCATAATTTGGATTTATATAAACAATAAGTTCTGTTGATAAATAATTTGCATTGAAATTTATTTCATCTACTGAACTACCAAGTGAAATAGATTCAACTTCAATATATTGTTCAATAGAAAGATTTATTTGATATCTCATTGTCCATGATTTTTGAGTTATAGTTGCATTGAAAATTAAGTCAACTGAACTACCAACTTCTGACAAAAATACAAATGAAAGATTTTCGTTTATATCTTTAATAAATGAGAATGTACCATAATTTCTAATTTTATAAACATTTGAGTATATAAGGTTTTGAGTATTTTCCCCATAGAACATAATACCATTTGTAACGTTAACAGTATAATCAACACCATTTAAAGTTACTTGTGTTGTAATTTGTGGCATATTTCCATCAGGGTCAATAACTGTCCAATAAATATAATCATTTTTGTAACGATAATTTGGATATTTTTCTAAATCAGTTAAAAGAGTTGATTTTGCTTCAATATTTATATTTGAAATTTCATTTTCATTAAAACCATATCTGTAGAAATAATAACTATCTGAAGGATTTGAAACAGCTCTCCAATTTGCAGTTTTAAATTTTGGATCAATATTATTTCCCCAATAAAGTTTTGAATTGTATGCATAAGTATTATCTTTATAAATAACGAAATCTTTTACATATGATAAAGAAACAACATGAATATAAGCTTCTTTTTCTATTTCTGAAATTCTAAAGCTATCACTCACTGTATAACCACTTACTGTAAAGTTTATAAGTTTTTCACCATTATCTCTAGTTATAACACTATAAACTCCATCTTTTTCTGAAACTCTTACTATATCTGACATAGCAAGTTCTTCGTAACTTACTTTATTATATTCTCCTCTAATCTCAAAGTTAGCAACTTTATTAAATTGAGTTTGAGTTGAGAACCTATCTGTTTTATTTAATATTTCAACTTTCAATGAAGAAACTGTTGTATCGTCTTCATAGTTAAATGTTGAATTTGCTATAATATCAGGATTTTCTCCTGTTAAATTTACTGATAATTTATTTAAAGTTTCAACAACATTTATAATTAAATAAATATTAACACCATTATCAAGATAAACTGTATATGTAGCTGTTCCAACAGCAATTGGAGTCATATAAATATTTAAAATATAAACATTATTTATTTCTGTGTAAATATCACCTTTTGTATAAAGGTTTGCAACATTTATATCTTCTTCATTTGTTTTTACAAAAGATATATCTGTAAAGACTGCATTTGTACTGATATATGTAAACAAATTGTCTTCATTGTAATCTTCATTTAAAGAAAGGTGTACCCCTGATTGTGCATAAGAATATTTATCACCCTCTTCTTCATTATCGATATAATTTAAACTTGTTGCACCATCAATAATGTTGTAATATATATCATAAGTCAATTCTTCTTCCAAAATACTACTAACAAGATGAATTGTTATAATTCCATTATCAATAAGTTGAGCATTTCTTTTTCCTCTAATTACAAAAGGATTTGCAACTGAAGTATACAATCTATTTGGATTTGATGAAATATTATTTCCAAGATATTTAATTTCAACATCTTGTTCATCAAATTGAAAGTACACTCCTTCCCAATAAGAGTTTGTTTTTAATACTGTAACATTTAAATCAATCCAACCATATGAAGATGAATAGTCGTAATAGTTATATAAATTTAAAGTTTTAAATTCTTCTTCAATAGTATCATTTACAAGTAATGATGTTGGAGCAATTTTAATACTTACAGGAATTTCAAATTCAACATAAACACTTCTATCATTTATTTTTCCAAGTACATCAAAATAAACTCCAATATGTATTGATGTTTCTGCAGAAGATGAAACTTCTGGAGAAATTTTGAAATAAGCATAAGTTGAATTATCTTCTTTTTTATTTGGATTATCTTCATCAAATCCAATAAAAACTATATCATCGTTTTCACTATAAAAATCATCGTACTTTAATCTACTAGATTTTAGATCAACTTTTAATTCAATAAAGAATTCAGATGCACTTTCTTTGTTTGTTATGATATCAATTGAAGAAAATTCTTCCAAAGATTCATAATCATAACCACCTAAAAGTGAAACATTCAAATCTTCAAAAACATAAACAGTTGATGAAACTTTTAATTCTGGATTATGATCATAAACTGCCAAAAGACTAAATGATTCTGCTTTTGCCAAAGTAAAAGTTTCATTATCACTATTTACAAATAATAAGTTTCCTGCATAAAGAGAAACTGATTTAAATTCTGCAGATTTCAACTCACCTGATGAAGTTGTAACTTGCAAAATATTTAATGCGTTATCACAAACATAATAAGTTAAATTTTTATCTGTTGCAAATTTATCAAACACAAAGTAATTTGCATTTGGAATAAAACTTGTTGATTCTGATAAATACATAACTGAAGATGAAAGACCTAAAGTTTCTGTATATTCAATAATTTCAACATCGATTGAACATGATTTATAACCATCTTCTGTTACAGCAACAATTGTTGTTGAGCCACCTTGTTTAGCTGTAATTGTTGCATCAATTGTATCACCATCTCTAGAATTTGTTTCAATAGATAAAAATGAAGAATCATAAGAATTATATAAAAGTTTATTACTCATTGATTTTGAAAAATTTTCAATGGTAAAAGTAACATTCTTTTCTTCACCTTTTTCCAATGTTAAAGTTGTTACATCACAAGATAATGTAACATCATCATATTTATTTTTACCACACGCAGAGAGAAAACTTCCTGCCAGTGCAAGAATAAATGTTAATAAAAACAAGGACAATAATCTTATCTTTTTCAAATTTTCTCTCCTTTTCGTATGTAAAATTATTTTTGTAAACTAAATTACATTTTGTTGTTAAATAGATTTCTAACATAGTCAAGTGCAGTAATCTGAACCATGGTTCTACTAGTTGCACCCGTAATCAGGAAGGCCTGACCAACACCGGCAGTAACGATAGCATTTTGTTCTTCTGTATTGATACCACCAGATCTCTTATAAAGTTCAACAAGGTCGTTGATATCGTTTGGAGCAAGAGACATGATAAGTGAATATTGACAAGCGTTAATAATCGCTGTTGATTGTCTCTTAATTTCATCTGAACCAACGAAGTCGGCGATGTTCTGTGTAATAACGATTTCCATTCCACCATACTTTCTAATACGCTTAGCCATTTGCGCCATGAAGTCCAACGCAACTGGGAATTTTGGGTTAATGAAAATATGCGCTTCGTCGACCGCAACAATAATCTTTCTATTCAAATGGAAAGTATTGTTGAAGTTCTTGTTGTTGATAACTTCGTTATTCAAATATTTGAATACCAAAAGCATTTGCGCGTTTGTTAAGTTTTCGTTGTTACTAGCAACGAGTGATTGGAAGTTGAAAGTAACAAAGTTTTCACTGGTTTCAATTGATGTTGGACCATTCCACAAGTTACTATTTCTTCCACCAGTTGCGAACTTCTTAACATAAGTTTCAACCGTTCTTGCATTTTTCAAACTAAAATCATCTTTTGCATTTTGAACTTGTTCTTTCAAATAATTATAAAGGTCGTCAAAGATTGGATAATCTTCTGGATTTAATTTTGAAAGATCTGTTTTTTCATTAATATTTTTTCTTCTATAAGTCTCAACAATTGCTGAGTTTAATACTTCGAACGCATCGGAATCGATACCTTCCAAAATAACCTTAAAGAATTGTTCCAAGAACTGTAAGTGTTGGTTGAAAGAGTCGTCTTGCTTTTCTTCTTGTTTAACTTCAATTTCATTACCAAACTTATCGTATTCAACTTTTTTAACATCATCATCTTCTTCTTGTAAAGATTGGAAAACGTGGAAAGGATTTAAAATACCATACAAAGATGAACCAACGTCAATGAACTTTCCACCAAGACTCTTTGTCATACCCTTATACTCATTTTCAGGGTCAAGAATGAATATTTTTGCATTGTCTGCTGAGAAGTTAGTCAACAATGTTTTTGTCGCATAACTCTTACCAGAACCAGATTTACCGATAACCATCATGTTTGAGTTAACTCTTTCTCTATCTCTCTTGAAGAAGTCAACGAAAACAGGATATTCGTTATCACCGATATAAATTCCATTTGGGTCTTGAAGTGAACTTGAAATAAATGGGAAACAAGCAGCAAGTGTTGAAACAGGAATACCTCTCTTATTTTTTGTC
The DNA here is from genome assembly GCA_017464845.1 of Clostridia bacterium. Classification (GTDB taxonomy): domain Bacteria; phylum Bacillota; class Clostridia; order Christensenellales; family UBA1242; genus Caccovivens. The sequence goes on along the minus strand of JAFTYD010000045.1, from coordinate 30,365 downwards.
ATAACATCTTTTCTTGTAATACTCGCCCCAACGAAACCGTCAATTTGTCTAGCAAATAATTCTGAATATTTGTAACCTTCTTGTCTGAGCATAGCACGAACATCTTTTTTAACAGAGTCTTCTGCAATAATATAAGTGTTAACATCAATCAAGTTTTGGTTACCATTTTTTAAACTAGCAAGCAAAGTTCTTAAAGTTTCAATATGAGTTTGAACTTCAATCTTTGCAGATTCTCTACCAACTTTATAAAGCTTAGATTCCATTTCCATGATAGCTTTATCGATTTGTTTTTCTGAGTTATATTTTGGAATAGGAGAAATCTTCATAACTACTCTTGTTTTTTCAAGAGGGAAGAATGATTGTCCCCAAGCATTTCCAACTTCCAATGGATAGTCAGTAATAACAAATGATCTAAATGCTGCATCATCAATAAGGAATCTACCAGCATTGAAACGAATTTTCTTAGGCATAGCCCATTTCATATAATCAGAAAGAGCAACTGTTTCAAGGTCTCTTTCGTCAAATTCTTTTCCATAGTTCGCTTTTAAGAAAACAGTTAAAGCTTTTCCTGTAACAGGTTTAGCTGTAATTGTTGTAATAGAATTTCCTAAAGCTGTTATCATACCATCAATAGTTGTATCAAGAGTTTCTTTATCTTTATCGTAAACAATGATATAGAAGAAATCTTTATAAATTTTTTCTTGTCTATTCATATATTCCATGAATGAAACTCTTTCTTCAAAAATTGGAGCTCTAGTATCAATTTCTTTTTCAGTAATTTGGTGATTATACTCTAAGTCATTCAACAAGTCATATTTTTTGTTTTCGTTATAAATATAACTATCAAGCACCATCGCCTTATTCAATTTAATAATTGAAGCAGTTTGACCATCTGTAAGTCTTCTTAAAGCATTTGCAAAACTTTCGATAACGTTATCTTGTCTATCTTCTTTTAACAATCCAAATAAAATTGGAGTGATTTCAATAACCTCACCATAATATGTACCGAAGTTTATGTACTTATCTTGTTCAACGCTTTCAAACGCAACAATTTCTTTTATTGTAGATTTTTTATCATCTTCATTATCTCTTTGGAATTTTTTCTTCTGAACAGAATATCTCATTAAGAAAACCAAAGTTTCATAAAATCTTTCTTCATCAACTTTGAAGAACATAGATACTGCAAGAATTGTCCAAACAATTGCAATCCAAATATGGTATGCAAAGTTAGAAGCAAATAACAATACAGCAATTGCAAGAAAAATAAAGCCTAAGATAAGGTCTAATCCAGTTACACCTCTGATAAACTCCATTTTTACTTTCGTTTTTCTTGGAATAAATCTAATCATAATATACCTCTCGTATTTATAATACTACAAAGAAAGGTTAAAATACAAACAAATATAGACAATTTATAAAACTTTTATTATATATAATAAAAAGTAATCCATGACATATCAAGGATTACTTTGAATTAAATATTAACTGATTAAGTTTATTATGTTTTTTTGCTTGGTCAATTTTCTTTTCGGTAATCAACTCCCCTTCTTTGATAACAATCTCATTATTTAATCCAAGTATTGTAACAGAAGATCTTCTTCCTAGTATCATCTTTGGATGTTGAGTAATTCTAATTGGGGTTTGATTTTTATCAGCAATAACAACTGGTGGAGCATTTTCAAGTTTCTTTTCTTCGAATACAATTCCTTTTTCTTTACGATTAAACTTTGCTTTAAAACTCTTTTTTGACGAATAAAAAACACAATCTTTTCCAATAGAAATTATATTTTTTGTTAAAAACTCCCCATTTTTTGTTAAAATTTTACTAATTTTTCCATTTTTTTCTTCAATTTCTATTATTTTTCCTAAAAACAAACCATCTACATCAAATAGTTTTTTATTCATTGGATTCAATGTTTCAATAGCTTCACCAAATTGCAACACCCTACTATCCTTTATAAAAACATACTCTTCATTTTGTGAAAATATATCTTTGTATTCTAAATAATTTATTATTTCAGTCTCATTATCACAAACTAAAAAGCCTAAAATTTTTGTTAACTTTTCATCAACACACACATCTAAGATATAACCTATTTCATTCCCTTCTGAAATAGAAATAACTCTTTTTGATATTAAATTTGAAACCATACACATCTCCATACTTCAAATTTATGTGAGTTTATAAAAATTATGACTAAATTTACTTTTTTTATTTTCCTGTTTGACTTTTACAATTTGATATACTATACTACTCTATGAAAATTATTTATAAGGAGATTAAAATGAGCGAAGAAAAAATCAGCATTACAAAAGATACAAAAATTGGTGATTTATTAAAAATTAATGAGAAACTTGGAGATGTGTTAATGGGTTTCGGAATGCACTGCATCTCTTGCCCTATGAGTCAAAATGAAACATTGGAAGAAGCAGGAATGGTTCACGGAATCGACATTGATTTCTTAGTAAAAAAATTAAACGAAGAAAATAAATAAGGTATATCAATTTTGATATACTTTTTTATTAAAGCATCTATACAAATATATTTTTTTATGCTATAATCATAAATGAATGTTTGATAACAAAAAAAGGAGTTATTATGATTTACTTTGTAAGACACGGACAAACTGATTGGAATTTAGCAAATAGATTACAAGGACTTGCAGATATTCCTCTTAATGAAAATGGAATTAAGCAAGCAGAAGAAACAAGAGAAAAACTTAAAGATATAAAATTTGATGTTGTTTTTTGCAGCCCCCTACAAAGAGCAAGAAAAACTTGTGAAATTATCACTAATCAAAACAAAGATATCATTTTTGATGACAGAATTGTTGAAAGAGATTTTGGAGATTATCAAGGATTAACAAAAGATGAATGCGACATGGATCTTCTTTGGAAATACGAAACTAACCCCGAAATAAAATACGCAGAAACATTATCCGAAATGGAAAATAGAGTTTATGAGTTTCTTGATGAAGTTACAGCAAAATATCCAACAGAAAATATATTAATCGTTTGTCATGGTGGTGTAGGAGTTCTTTTCTCTAGTTATTTTTATGGCAAGCCAAAAGATGGAAATTACATGAAATATCTTTCAACAAATGGTCAAATCTTTACATTTGAAAATAACAAAAATAATAATATAACAAAATGCGAAAATGAAAAAACACTAAAATAAACATATTTTTTTATAATAATTAAATTTTTTACTTATAAAAGTAATTAATTAACGATTTTTATATAATAATTTTAAAGGAAGAATAAATGATTTATTTTGTAAGACACGGACAAACTGATTGGAATAAAATTGGAAGAATGCAAGGTCATATAGATATTGAACTAAACGAAGAAGGCCGAATGCAAGCCCAAATTATTAAAGATAAATTAAATGACATTAAATTTGATAAAGTTTTTTCAAGTCCTCTTAAAAGAGCAAAAGAAACTGCACAAATAATTTGCGACCAAGATCTTATTATTGATAATAGATTGATAGAGCGTTTCAACGGCGAACTTGAAGGAAAACTAAAAGACGAAATAAAAGTTTTTCCAGACTTTAATGACCCAACCGACACAAGGTTTGGTATTGAACCTCTAGACAGTTTTAAGGAAAGAATTAACAACTTTTTAGACGAACTTATAAAAAAATATAATAAACAAAATATTTTAGTTGTTACCCATGCTGGAGTTTGTCTTTATGTACGATGTTATTTTGAAGGCGAACCTAAAGGTTCTTTATATGAAAAATATAAATTAAAAAATTGCGAAGTCTTAAGTTACGAAAACTAAAAAGAAAATTATAAAACATTATTTTAATCTATATTTTTAACCATAAAATATGAATTTAAAAACATTTAAAAATTATTTTTTAAAAATAAAAAAGAACTCTATCTTTCAAGATAAAGTTCTTTTATTTTACGAATTTCAAAAACATTAGAATAATTCAAATATTTTTTATTTTAATTTTTCAATTATTAATTTCTTTAAATTATCTAAACCTTTTTTATGTTTTGCAGAAATAAATATTTCATTTTCATTCACAACCATTGGTTTTGTTAAAAGTTCGCTTTTATTTAATACTAAAATACGATTTTTTGTTGCATTCAAATCATCAAGAACCTTATTTGTGATTTCGATATTATCTTTATAAAACGGATCGGCAACATCAATCACATGCAATATTAATTCTGCATCAACAGCCTCCTCAAGTGTTGCAGAAAAACTTTCAACAAGTTCATGTGGAATATCACTAATAAAACCTACTGTATCTGTTAAAATACAATAATTTCCATCTTCAAGATACATTCTTCTACTTGTTGTATCAAGTGTTGCAAAAAGTTTATCATCAGCATAAATAATATCATTTGTAAAAGAATTTAAAAGAGTACTTTTTCCTGCATTTGTATAACCGACAACAGCAACTCTTTTTATTCCCGACTTAATTCTTGCTACACGATTTTGTTGACGCTTTTGTTTTATTTTTTTCATTTCTTTTTCTAGTTCAACAATTTCTTGTTCCAATTTTCTTTTATCAAGTTCAAGTTTAGTTTCCCCTGGTCCTCTCATTCCAACACCGGCTCCACCAAATCTTCCTGCAGATCCTTGCATACTTGAAAGTCTTGTTAAGAGATATTTATTTTGTGCAAGTTTAACTTCTTTTTTTCCTTCATTAGTCTTTGAATTTCTTGCAAAAATATCAATAATTAATAAAATTCTATCAAGCACTTTTACACCAAGTTCATTTGATAAATTTCTTTGTTGCGAACCTGTTAAAGGATGATCAACAATAACAACATCAACTTCATTTTCTTCAATGAAATTTTTTATCTCTGCAAGCTTTCCTTCTCCTATTAAATATCTAACATTTGGCTTTTTTATATTTTGATGAAATTCTCCAACAACATCACATTCTGCACTATAACAAAGTCTTTTAATTTCTACTAATTTTCTATTATATTCTTTGTCTTGATTTTTTAATGTAGAAAAAGAAACTGTAACCACAACAGCTTTTTCTTTTTCATTATTTACAAGTTCAATAATCTTACTTTTTTTCATGATATTTTATTATATCATACAAAGAAAAATTTTACAAAATATTTATATACATACCTTAAAAAAAATTAAATACACAAAAAATATTTCTTTATTTACAAAAAAAATACCTAAAAAAGGCATTTTTTAATATATTTTTTAAAGATTTTCCGAAATTATTTCTCCAGTATTTACATCTATCAAACAATTGTAACATTTATTATCATCTCTAACTATACTAAAACACCAGTAAATTTTATCAATTCCTTTTTGTGTCATATCAATTATTTTTAAATAAAATTCAGCATTTAAATCCTTATTTTTTAAACATTCATTTATTTCATTTTTATACTCAAAATTCATTTTTTTTAACACGCTTTTATAATCAAATTTACAGTCTTGTTTTGTTAAATTATACTCACATTCATTCCACTTGATTTTTATATTTTCATCACCCTTCAGTTCTCTTTCTAAATCTATCATAAAAGAATACGTATAAGGATTTTTTTCCAAATTACAAACAAGATTTTTTTCATTAATAATCACAGTAAGTGGTAAATAATTTTCTTCAATATTTTCATATAAATAAAATGTTACTAAACAAAAATCAACATTATCACCACTTCGTCCATCAAGTGCATAATTTTTCTCTCTTTCACCATAATTTACACTACAATAAAAATCATCAGTATTTACCCTATATGTAAAATAAGTTATCTCTGATAAATTCTTTTCAATATAACTTTTTTTATTACTACAACCTGACAAAAACAATCCGAAAAAAAGCACAAAAATTAATAGAATTTTTTTCATAATATTCTCCCTTTATCATATTAATATGTTTGATATTTTTTAAAAATGATGTATAATAAAAAAAGAGAGGTGATTATGGAAAATTTAAAATATTATATCGATAAAGCATTAAAAGAAGGTTTTGCTCTTGGTGCATTTAATTTTTCAAATATGGAAAATTTAAAAGGAATTTGTAAAGCTTGTGAAGATCTTAAATCTCCTGTTATTGTTGCAGTAAGTGAAAGTTCTTTCAAATATATGAATGAACATTTTATTATGGCATTGATTGATAGTGCAAGAAAAACTTATGATTGCCCTATATTTTTGCATCTTGATCATGGAAAAACATTTGAAATGTGTAAAAAAGCTGTTGATGTTGGATTTGATTCTGTTATGATTGATGGTAGTTCTTTATCTTTTGAAGAAAACATTGAAATAACAAAAAAAGTTGTTGAATATGCTCATTCAAAAAATGTTTTAGTTGAAGCTGAACTTGGAGTTTTAAGTGGTGTTGAAGATGAAGTTTCAGCAGAACAAAATATTTATACTGACCCACAAATGGCTAAAACTTTTGTTGATAGCACAAATTGTGATACTCTTGCAGTAGCTATTGGAACAAGTCATGGTGCATACAAATATTCAGGAAATCAAACATTAAGATTTGATATCTTATCTCAAATTGAAGAATTATTACCTAACTACCCATTAGTTTTACATGGAGCTTCAACAGTAAACAAAGAACTTGTTGATAAAATTAATCAATATGGTGGAAACATAAAAAATTCATCAGGAATTCCTGAAGAATTAATCAAAGAAGCCGTAACAAAACATAATGTTATTAAAGTAAATTCTGACACTGATTTAAGACTTGCGATGATTGGTCAAATAAGAGAACTCTTATCAACAGACCCTTCAAATTTCAATTTTAGAGACCATTTTAAGAGTGGTGAAAACAAAATCAATGAAGTTGTTAGCGGAAAGATAATTTCTCTTCTTTGCTCAAATAACAAATATTAATATAATCAACTTAACACAAACATAAAAAATCTAGAAAAACTAGATTTTTTTTGTTATTTTTTTACAAATAAATTAATATTTTAGTTCAATATAAACAAAGTTTTTAAAAATATTCCAAAAATTAAATTAATTAAAGACATAAAAAAAGAGTATATTTTCTATACTCTTTTTATTTATTTTATTTCTTGAAGAAATCGTTTAAAACATTTTTCATTCCATTAGGAGTTTTTGGTTCAACAGGTTTCTTAACAACCTTTGTTTCCTTCTTCTTTGGTTTTGGCGCAACTTTTACTTCTTCAGCTTCAACAATCATTGTTTTATCTTGAGTATTAACAAGAGTTCTTCCTGCGATTATTTCAGCATCTTCAATACCTTCTTTAACCAATTGTCTAATCTTAATGTCAGCATCTTTTTTACCTAAAATGTTTTCACAAGTTCTATATAATTGATTGAATGCAATTGATAAACTTTCAACATTTTCTGAAAGAACCATTGCAGTTGCCAAATCTCTTACAGAATCTTCAATCATCTTAATTCTCTTTCCTGATGGAAGATTTTTTCCATAGATTTCGTAACCTGATTTATCTCTTTCCCAAATATAACCACAGAACAATCTAACATCTCTTAAGAAGTTCATTACATCTTCTTGGTTATCAGTTAATTTCTTACCTCTTTCAACAATACTTTGTCTAAACAATGCTGATTCTTTCATAAATTGAAGTTCAGCAAAATCTTCTTTCTTCATTTCTGAATTAAATTGACCGAGCAATCTTTCTCTTCTTGAAGAGTTATCAAAATATTTTTCTTTATCTAACAAATTATGATAATCAATTTGTGAATTTGTATAGAAATCTCTTGCTAAAGATTCTTCTGCTAAACCAGCAGCAAGATCTTCATCGTTGAAATAATATCTTGTATTTTCATCTCTATCATTTACATGAACAAGTGCATATCCAATAAACTTAAACATTTCATAAGGTTCTAATTCAAGTTTTGATGGGAATGCAAGTTTTACTGCATCTTTTGTTACGTCTTTATCTTTATCAAGAAATCCTTGAATTGCATAAACAGTTTTTCTTAATTCCCCGTTTTCATCAAGAACTCTATCTTTAATTGCAGTTTCATAAACATTTTTTGAATGAGTAATAATTTTTGCAACTTCTTCTCTTGTAACTTCTTCAACTCTTCTTGTTAAAGCTTCACTATTGCTTAATTTTCTTGCAACATCTCTAACTCTTGGTTGAGCTTTAATAACAGTTGCATTATCCATTGTTCCAAAAAGTTTTTCATCAAGAGTGATAACTGTATTGAAATTATCCATAATAGTTGCCATATCTTGTTCAAATCTAACATCTTGTTTTGGATCAGCAACAATATAACTTCTTATAAGAGCAGATATCTTTTCAAGTTGTTCAAGTTTATCTTTCTTATTACTATTATAGAATCTTTGACTTTCATCTAAGATTGAAGTAAGAGTTGGTGTTTCTGTTTCAAATGAAGAACCTTTGATAGTATCAATTCTTTCTTGATATCTTTCTAAGAGTTTTCCATAAACATTATTAATATCTTTAACAATACCTGTTCTAATTACATCTAAATTTTCTGTAATATTTTCTTGTCTAAGATTGTTATAAAGATCAATATTATCTCTGATTTCAGAAATATATCTAACAAGTTCAACAGCTTGTAATTCATCTCTAATTCTTGCAGAGTCTGTTGTTCTTGTATCTTCTTTTGAATGATCAAATTCTTTAACTTCTGTTTCACCTATAAGATCAGCTTCTCTTGAAACAACTCTTCCAAGCCCATCAATAAAGTGAACTTGTACAGGGTCATGTAAATCTCTTCCGTTTGCTTCTCTTATAAACAATTCTTCCATTCTTCTATCGTGGAAGAAGTTGTCAAAATAACCATTATCTTTAAATACTTTTGTAATTAAAGCATTATGTATTTGATTTGCAATAGCAATAACATTATCTCTAAGTTTTGGTAAACTATAATTTTCTAATGTATTTTGTTTTTCTGCACCCTTCAAACCTTTATATCTTTTAATATCATTTTCAACGAAATTATATACTCTTGCAGCACAAGCTCTTTCAAATTCTGTAAGATCGTACTTAACTCCAGAGTTCATAATTTCATCTTTGATAATAAGATAAGTAGTAAGTAAAGCAACAGTTTCTATTTCTTCTGAATCATCGAATAATTTAAATTTTTCCATATCTTCTTCAGTTTTTCTACTGAATAAAAGTTCAGAAAGATTATAAATTTCTGCAATAAGTCTTGTAGATTCATTAAATTCAATCTTTTCATCTGGTAAATCTTTGAAATATTCATTTTCAGAATCAATTCTACATTGTTTTGCTAAAGTATCTTCAAATAAGGTATCAAATCTTGAAATTACACTTGCAGGAATAGGATCAGTTGCTATTAATGGTAAATATTCACTTCTATTACCATACAAATTCAATTTTGTGAAAGCATCTAATCTCTTTCTATCAAGAGCAATAACTTCTTTTGAATCCTTTCCAAGAAAATCTTTCAATCTAAGTTGTAAGTCTTGAAGTTGATAAATATTTTCTTCTTTATTATTAAATTTAGTTACTTCTAAGAAAGCGTTTATAAATCTATTATTATCGTTTAAACCCCAATGAGATCTTTGATATGATGTATAAACATCATTATTTAATATTTCTTGACCTTTAATTACTTTATCTTTAATAGTTGGTCCAGCCATAATAAAATTCCTCCTTATATTCCTTGCTATTATAACACATAATGCAACAAATTTCAATAGGTATTTTATATTTTATTAAAATAATAATTAAAAGTTTCCTAGAATCTATCTCTTTGAAAGTGTAATTTTGTCACTAACAAGCTCTCCATCTCTTAAATATTGAATATCCACCTCATCATCAACATCAAAATTAAACAATGCAACTCTTAAATCTAGCATATTATGAATATCATAGTCTCCCAATTTTATTATCAAGTCACCTTTTTTTATTCCAATATCAAATGCAGGACCTGTTGTTGAAATTACATAAACACCTTCCATAGAAAGTTGTTCACCATAAACTTCTGCAATTTCACTATCAAATCCAAATACTCCCATATATGGTGAAATATATGAATTATTTTCAATAATGCGATTCAAAATGCTTTCACCAACTTTTATCGGAATTGCAAAACCAATACCTTCTCCCTCTGCTGTCTTATAAGTATTAATACCAACAACTCTACCTTGAGAATTAATCAAAGGTCCACCACTATTCCCAGGATTTATACTGGCATCATGTTGTATCAAACTTTGTTGAAACGTTGAACCCTTTGAAGACGATTCTATTTCTAATACTCTATCTTTTGCACTCACAATTCCTTTTGTTACCGAATGTTTAAATTGTAATGTTAAAGGAGTTCCAATAGCATAAACATCTTCTCCAATATTTATATTTTCTTTAATTGCAGAAAGATAAGGAATTTCTCTTGATGATTTCAAAATTGCAAGATCAAGACCTTTGTCATACCAAATAGAATTTGCCTTACCTGTTGTTTTGTCAGCAAAATATAATGTTAAATTCTTTCCACCCTCAATAACATGATAGTTTGTTAAAACATAATTACCATTATTTAATGCAACTCCACTACCAACAGAATATCCATCATTGTAATCTGCCGATATACCAACAACAGCACTTTTTACTCCATCTAAAACTTCAACAATTGAAGAATTTTCAAATGCAATATTTCTCACATTCATATTAACATTAGGATCAGAAATTTTCGCTTCTGTTGTCGTACAACCAGCCAAAAATAATGTTAAAGATAACATACCTAATTTGATAAATTTTTTCATAAAAAAAGACCTCCATTTTGGAAGTCAATTTTTTAATTTATTCTAAATAAAACACCAGGATTTCTTGATGCAACATCTATTCTAATATGAGTACCTTCAACAATTCCATATTGTGCAATTTTTGAACAAATATATTCATAAGCAAGCTCAGGCTCATTGTTCTCCTCACTTAAATGAGAAAGCACAATTTGTCTTGTTCCTGATAAAGTTAATTCTTTAATAAATTCAGCACAATCATCATTTGATAAATGTCCATTTGGTCCTGAAATTCTTCTCTTTAAAGCAAGAGGATATTTAGTTCCTTCTGCTAACATTTTTCTATCATAATTTGCTTCTAAATAAATCAACTGACTTCCACGAACACTATCAAGTATTCTATTTGTAGTATGTCCCAAATCAGTTAAAATACTTATTTTTTTATTATTATTTTTAAAACTAAATCCAAAACATGGAACATCATGAGGAACCTCAACAGGAATAATTTCAATATCATTTATATAAAAAATATCATAAAATATTTTTCTATTTTTTGAATCAACTTTCTTTAATTTTTTATCAAGTCCATTCCATACATTTTCATGAGCATAAACAGGTATACTATATCTATTTGAAAAAACATCAACACCCTTTATATGATCACTATGTTCATGAGAAATAATTATTGCATTTATATCTTTCGGATCAACTTTTATTAATTCTAATCTACTTACAACATCAGAACATGAAAGACCCATATCCACAATTAATTTTGTAGATTCACTTTCTATATAAGTGATATTTCCATCACTTCCTGAAGCCAAATTTATTACTCTCATCGGTTTTAAATTTTAGCACTTTTTAATCATTATGTCAATTAAAAGTATTAATAAAAAATAGAGATAAAAATTTATCTCTATAATTTTATTTTTATAAAAACATCTAAAAATTAAAGTTTTTTACTTATTTTTCAATTATTTTAAGATGTTTTTTAAGAATTTTCCAGTATAACTTTCCTTTACATTTGCAATTTCTTCAGGTGTACCAGTCGCAATAATTGTTCCACCTTCATCACCACCTTCTGGTCCTATATCAATTAAGTAGTCAGCACATTTTATTACATCAAGGTTATGTTCAATTATTAAAACAGAATTTCCATTACCTATTAATCTATCTAAAATTGAAATTAATTTTTTAACATCATAACTATGAAGACCTGTTGTAGGTTCATCTAAAATATACATTGTTTTTCCAGTTTCTCTTTTAGAAAGTTCTGTTGCAAGTTTAACTCTTTGTGCTTCTCCACCTGATAAAGTTGTAGCAGATTGTCCTAATTTTATATACGATAAACCAACATCAAAAAGTGCTTGCATTTTATTTTTTATTGTAGGAATATTTTCAAAAAATTTAAGAGCTTCTTCAACCGTCATATCAAGAACATCTGCAATTGTTTTGCCTTTATATTTGACTTCTAAAGTTTCTCTATTATATCTTTTACCTTTACAAACTTCACAAGGAATTGTAACATCTGGCAAGAAGAACATTTCAATTTCTTTAACTCCTGCACCTTCACAAGATTCACATCTTCCACCTTTTATATTGAAAGAAAATCTACCACTTTTGTAACCTCTTGCTTTTGCTTCTAAAGTTGATGCAAACAAATCTCTAATAGCTGTAAAAACACCCGTATATGTTGCCGGATTACTTCTTGGAGTTCTACCAATTGGAGCTTGGTCAATACATATAACCTTGTCCAATTTTTCAACATTTTCAATCCTATCAAACTTACCAAGTTCAAGTTTACTTCTATTTAATGTATTTGATAAATACGGATAAACAATATTATTTACAAGACTTGATTTTCCACTACCAGAAACACCTGTTACTGCTGTTAAAACACCTAGCGGAATATCAACATTTATATTCTTTAAATTATTCTCTTTTGCACCAAAAATTTTTAAATAATCTTTTGGTTTTCTTCTTGTATTTGGTATGTCAATTTTTTCTTTTCCACTCAAAAATTTTCCAGTTATTGAATTAGGATTTTTCATAATTTCTTCAACTGTTCCAGCCGCTACAATTTCTCCACCATGAACACCAGCAAAAGGTCCAACATCAACAATAAAGTCTGCTTCTCTCATTGTATCTTCATCGTGCTCTACAACAATTAAAGTATTCCCTAAATCTCTAAGATTTCTAAGTGTATTTAACAACCTTTCATTATCTCTTTGATGCAATCCAATACTTGGTTCATCAAGAATATACAACACTCCAACAAGTCCACTTCCAATCTGTGTAGCAAGTCTAATTCTTTGAGCTTCTCCACCTGATAAAGTTTCTGCTGACCTTGATAATGTAAGATAAGATAAACCTACATCATTCAAAAACTTTAAGCGTGCTTTTATTTCTTTTAATATACTTTCTGCAATTTGTGTTCTTGTTACATCAAATTTAATTTCGTTAAAATAATTCAACAAATTTCTTACACTAATATTACATATTTCTGAAATATCTTTACCGTCAATTTTAACTGAAAGAGCAGAAGGATTTAATCTTTTTCCTTTACAAACTTTACATTTTTGTTCTCTCATAAATTTGCCAATTTCAAACTTGACATATTCGCTTTTGCTTTCATCATATCTTCTTTTTAAGTTATTAATAATTCCTTCATAAGCAACTTGAATCTTTCTTGGACTTCCATAATTATATACAACAATCTCAACTTTATCTTGTTTTGATCCATACAAAATTATATCCAATTGTTCCCTTGGTAAATCTTTTACTGGAACATCTAAATCAATATTGTACATTTCTGAAATCGCATGTAAATATTGATACGCCATTGTACCTTCATCCATACGCCAGCCTGTTATATTTAAAGCACCTTCATTGATACTAAGATGAGAATTTTTAAGCACAAGACTTTCATCAATATCAAGAGTAAATCCAAGACCAGAACAATGTGGACAAGCCCCATATGGAGCATTGAAAGAAAATAATCTTGGTGTAATTTCTTCAAGTGCCCAACCACAATCAGGACAAGCATAATTTACACTATACAAAGTTTTATCATTTTCTATTGAAGCAATAATCAACCCTTCGCTTAATTTTATTGCAGTTTCAATACTTCCTGTAAGTCTTGAATCCTTACCTTCTTTTAATATAATTCTATCAATCACAACACTTATGTTATGTTTTATATTTTTATCTAAGCTTATATTATCATCAAGGGAATAAATTTCTCCATCAATTTCAACTCTAACAAAACCATCTTTTTTAAGTCGTTCAATTAATTTTGCATGAGTACCCTTTTGTCCTCTAATAACCGGAGCTAAAATTGTAATTTTTTCTCCTTCACCATTTTCCTTAATTTTATCAACAATTTGATCTATTGATAATTGTTCAATAGGTTTATTACAATTTGGACAATAAGGTGTTCCCACTCTTGCAAAAAGCAATCTAAGATAATCATATATTTCAGTAACTGTTCCAACTGTTGATCTTGGATTATGATTTGTTGTTTTTTGATCTATAGAAATAGCAGGAGAAAGTCCATCAATTCTTTCAACATCAGGCTTTTGACTTTGTCCTAAAAACTGTCTAGCATATGAAGATAAACTTTCCATATATCTTCTTTGCCCTTCTGCAAAAATCGTACCAAATGCAAGCGAACTTTTTCCAGAACCACTAACCCCTGTAAAAACAACAAGTTTATCTCTTGGAATTTCAAGATCTATATTTTTTAAATTATTTTCTTTTGCTCCATAAATTTTTATCGAATTTTTCATAATAAAAATTATAACACATTATTAATAATTTTAAAATAAATTTAAGAGCGAAAATAAAAAAAGTGAGATATTTATCTCACTTTCCAATTTCAATTTCTTTTGTTTGTTTAGTTGCAACCATACTGTTTTTCATAAAGCAATTTGTTGCTTCAGGTTTATAAACAAACTCTGCCAAGTCTGTATTATATTTTATGGTATCTTCAACCTTTTTATCAATATCCCCTTCAAAACCAACTTTTTCTAAATATGTTTTATATGCTTCCCTATATTTATCAAGTTCAATAGGTTTTGAGTGACTTCTCATACCAAAAAGATTACTTCTTAGATTCTTTTGTTCAGTTTCTGTTTCAAAGAATTTTATATCTTCTTCAAACTTTTCTGAACTAAATCCTTCAACAACTTTTTCCTTTATTCTTGCAAGAATTTCATACCCTGTCATTTCTTTCAATTCTTTATGTGTTGTTTTACTTTCATATTCAAATACTTCAAAATTCTCTTCAATCAAATCTTCAAATTTACTTATATCTGAATCAAGCGTATAACTTAATGCTAAATTTCTTAAAAGTATTGTTTCACTTAAATATGGGTCCATAACTTGGTATTTTTTATCATTATTTTTGAAATAATTTATCAATTTATCATAATTTTTTTGTTTGAGATCAATATACACTCTTTCTGATGTAAATGATCTTGAAGAGAAATTTGTACCAAGTTTCAAAACTCCACTTACATTTTTAACAAATTTTGAAGCTTCATACCCCATTGGAACAAAGTCATCTAAAAGTGCTTTTTCTTTATCTTCAATATCAAAATCGTCATATAAATAATTTAAATAATCGTTAGATTCTATATCAATTTTTGTTAACATATTATTAACATCATTAAGTGGAACTAAACAATGTAAAAATCTTTTATTTACATCATCTTTTTCTCTTGAATCAAAACACGCATCAGCATAGTAAACACCATTGATACCATATTTTTCATCTTTCAAGTATACAACATTACAAGCATGACTTCCATTATAAGGTTCATGCATATAAGCTCTTTGAACTAAACAATCTACACCAATCTTATCGCACAAAACTTTTAACAAATTTGCATACCCTTCGCATACAATTTCATCTCCGTTCATTATTGCAATAAGATCTCTTGAATTTCTAAAACTTTTTGTTGATTCCTTATATATTCTGTTACTAACATAATCATAAGCCATCATAAACTTTTCAAATGGTGATAAGTTAAGAGAATTAATTTTTTTAGAAACATCATTAATTTGATTGCTAGCATTTAAAATTTGATCAAGTGAATGAACTAAACCTGTTGGTGTATTTGAATTTTTAAAAGCTAAATTTCCATCTTTGTTCCAAACATATTCCTCAAGTTCAGCAAGATTTTCACATTCTTCTTTTGTAAAGGTTTTATCTCTAAAAACTTCGCTTTGTCCACAATCTATATAGATATCTTTGCTTTCAAAGTCGTACCCCTTTTTCTTTAAGTCCAAAACAAATTTCTTTATTAATTTTACAGATTCTGCATTATAGTATGGAAAATTAATAAAAATTTTGCTATCTTTTTTATTTTCAAAATTTAAAAGAAAACTTTGCATATCTTTTTCATTTCTAATTTTTTGTATTTTATAAAACAAATCAATAGCCATTTTCCACCTCTTTTTCCTTAAAATAATTATAACAAAAGGCAATATAATTGTCAATATCAATTCAATTTAAATTTCTTTTATATTGTTTTTATATAATCTGTGTAAGAGTGAAATAACAACTAAAAATTTTTTACTAATACTGGTGAAATTAAATTAGATAAAAAGACTGGTAAACAAAAAGAAGTTAAGTAAAAATCAGTTAGCTTGGAGATCTGGATATTTAGCTTGTCGTTCCGATTCCTGTAAAGCTTTTAAAAGTAAACATCCAAGTTACAAAAGAAAAACTGCATAATAAGGAGATATATATTTGAAAGTTAAAAAACAAAAAGAAATTCCAAAGAATGAGTTTAGAAAAAATAAAACAAATGGACATCCTGCATATTTTTATGCTCGTGTTGATAATGAATATAAACTTATTGGAATTACTCATTCTGCAATTACACAAAGCACAAAAAATATAAAGTTAGACAAAAATCCTAATCCAAAAGATAAAAGATGTGCTTATGTTAAACCTTATTCAGAAAAAGAAAAAACCAACAAATTAAAAAAGAAATATGTTGGTTGGCAATTTTCAATTACTGATAAGTTAAAAATAAATAAATTAAAAAATAAAAAAAGAACGAAATAACACGAGCTTATTGCATTGGTTATTGATTACGGATTGGCAAATAAGTTTGCTTTTCACCCAACGTTCTAAAAAATTATATATGATTCAAATATAAATGTCAACCCTTATTACATAAAAACAAAAGTTCCGATATTAATATTAAAATTAATTGTAAAAATCAAATATTATTTAATTTTCTTTTTTAATTCTTGAATTTTATTTCTTAATTCTATTGCTCTTTCAAAATCTAAAGATGATGAAGCTATCTTCATCATTGATGTCAATTTTTCAATTTCTTTAGGTATATCTTTTAATTTAATTTCATTATCTGTAACCTTTTTTGTTATTTCAAGAGTATTTTTTATATCTTTTATAATAGTTTTTGGTATAATTCCATGTTTTTTATTAAATTTTTCTTGTAATTCTCTTCTTCTCTTGGTTTCATCAATTGCTTTTTTCATACTATCAGTTATAGTATCAGCAAACATTATAACCCTTCCATTTTCATTTCTTGCTGCTCTTCCTATAGTTTGTATTAAAGCACCTGTACTTCTTAAGAATCCTTCCTTATCTGCATCTAAAATACAAACTAATTCAACCTCTGGCATATCAAGCCCTTCTCTTAAAAGATTTATACCAACAAGTACATCAAACTCACCCATTCTTAAGCTATTAATAATTTCAACTCTTTCCATAGTATCTATTTCAGAATGAAGATATTTAACTTTATATCCATGTTCTGAAAGATAAATAGTTAAACTTTCTGCCATTTTCTTTGTTAAAGTTGTAACAAGTACCCTTGAATTATTTGCAATAGTTTTGTCTATTTCTTGCATTAAAACTTCTATTTGATTTGTGATAGGTTTTACCTCAACAATAGGATCTAAAAGCCCAGTTGGTCTTATTACTTGTTCAACAACTTGTGAAGATTTTTCAAGTTCATAATTTGCTGGTGTTGCAGAAACAAAAATTGTTTGTCCTAATTTTTTTTCAAATTCTTCAAACTTTAAAGGTCTATTATCTCTTGCTGCTTCAAGTCTAAAACCATACTCAACAAGCGATGTTTTTCTAGCTTTATCACCATTATACATTGCCCTAACTTGAGGTAATGTCATATGACTTTCGTCTATGATCGTTAAAAAACCTTGTGGGAAATAATCCATTAAAGTAAATGGTGGTTCTCCTGGTTTTCTTCCATCAAAATATCTTGAATAGTTTTCAATACCACTACAATATCCAATTTCACTCATCATTTCAATATCATATGCAACTCTTTGTCCTATTCTTTCTGCTTCGATAAATTTTGATTGTTCTTCAAAATTTTTTATTGCAATTTCCCTATCTTGAGAAATTTCACTTATTGCTCTTTTTAACTTTTCACTTCCAACAACATATTGAGTTGCTGGATAAATAGCGACATAACTTAACTCATTTATTTTATTTGATGTAACAGGATCAAATTCATATATTTTTTCTATTTCATCTCCAAAAAACTCAATTCTTATAGCCATTTCTGATTGGTTTGCTGGAAATATATCAAGAACATCACCCTTAACTCTAAAAGTTGTTCTCTTAAAATCTATATCATTTCTTGTATATTGAATATTAATAAGTTGCCTTATAACATCATCTCTGTCAATTATATCACCCTCTCTCAAAGCAATATGTAAATTGTAATAATCTTCAGGAGAACCTAACCCATATATACAAGAAACAGAAGCCACAACAATCACATCATTTCTTTCAAGCAACGATGATGTCGCAGAAGAACGAAGTTTATCTATTTCTTCATTTATACTCATATCTTTTTCGATAAAAGTATCTGTTGAAACAATATATGCTTCTGGTTGATAATAATCATAATATGAAACAAAATATTCAACTCTATTATTAGGAAAAAATTCTCTAAATTCATTACATAACTGAGCAGCAAGAGTTTTATTGTGAGCAATAACTAAAGTAGGTCTATTTGTTTGTGCAATTATATTTGCCATAGTAAAAGTCTTTCCACTACCAGTTACACCCAAAAGCACTTGATCCTTTAACCCATCATTTATACCATCAATAAGTTTTTGAATTGCTTGAGGTTGGTCACCTGATGGTTTATATTTTGATACTAATTCAAATTTTTTCATTATCCACCTTTGAAAATAATTTTGAGGATAATACCAAAAACAAAACTTACTGTTGCTAAAAACATACTTCTTAAAATAAGTAGCATAAGTATCTTTCTTTGTTTTTTTGCATCTGCCTCAAAAGTTTGTCCACACTTTTTTAGTGTTACACAATAATAATAACCTTTTTTGCTTTCAGATACAACAAAATCAATATAATTTTCATCAGAAAGTTTAACCATAATTTCATCAATTTCTGCAACTGATAAAACAAATTTTTTTGAAAGATGTTCTGCTATTTCTTGCGGAGAAATAAGATATGTCTTTTTTTTCTGACATTTCAAACAAAGATATTTCATAACCAACTTTTCTTTTTTAGTCAACTTTTCACCTTTTTATTTATTTTGTGAATAAAATAAATATTTATGTACACTAATCTTTTGTATAAAAACAATTAAAAAAAACAAAATAAAATTATGTTAGATACTAAATCAAAATTAGTCTTAAATATTTTATCAAAAGAGTGTGCCGGTGGAACATATAAAATAATTGAATGTAGTGATATTATTATGTCCATGCCAAAAAATTATAGAGTTGATTTTGATGGAATAAAACATATTTTAAATCACCTAGAAAGACTTGATATGATATCAATAAAATATGATGATGACGAAGTTTTTTGTCTTGCAATTATGCCTAATGGTTTTGAAGAATTAGAACAAAACAACAAACTTTCAGGAAAAAAAATAAAATCAAAATGTAACAAAATAACCTATATTTTTATATTAATTATTGGTGTTTTTATTACTTCATTTTTAGGTTGTTTGTTTGCTTTTTTCATAATAAATTTAATAAAATAAGCTATTTTTAATAAAAAAATTAAAAAAAAGAGAGAAAATTTCTCTCTTTTTTTTATTTTTTAGAATTTAAATTAAGTCATCTTTCAAGACATCATATTCTAAATCTTCAGCAATATTTTCCAATTTTTCAAAGTTAATAGAATTGAAATTTTTTATATAACAATTATCTTTCATACTATAAATTCCCTCTTCACCAACTATTAAACTATCATAGAATTCAATATCTAAATTTTTGAAAATATTTTTAATACTTTCTGTAGATTTGAAATCTTGACCAGAAGGCAAAGCATTGCCGTTTGGATGATTATGAGCAATAAACACAAGGGCTGGTTTGTTAGAAATATAGAATCTAATAATTTCATCTTTCTTTATAACAACTTTGTTTATGCTATCACCTTTTAAGGCAAGTTTAGACTTTATATTATTTTTGTTATCAAGACCAATCAAATAGAGTTCTTCACTCGCTTTGCATCTTAAGAGTTGTTCAAGATAATCACATAGTTCACTGATATTTGTTATTGAAGTAATTGTATGAGTAATCTTATCTTCAGTGAAATAATTTATCATCTTATGAAACAAATGTATCTTTTGAGCAGAGCGAGTGTTGATTCCATCTATTTGAACTAGATCTAAAACATCAGCTTCTAAGATTGCATACAAAGAACCATATTTGTCTATCAATCTATGAGCAATTGGATTAACATCACCTCTAGGAAATATAAATGTTAAAAGTAACTCTACAACTTCGTGTGGAGGAAAATTAAAAAGATCAGATTTGCAAAATTTTTCATACATTCTTTCTCTATGACCAGCATGTATGCATTTTTCTTTTACCATCTACTTTTTAACCTCCGTATGCACCAGCAAATCCAATAACATTGACTACGTTTGTTGCATCACTAACTACAACATTTTTATTATTAATTGAATTATATCCATAAATTCCACCAGCATGTGCACCATAACTTAAAACATTAGATGATGTATCAATAACAGGATTTCTGAATATTATTCTATCTGCAGTTTTAACAAACGCTACTTTTACCGCAGTTACAACTGCAGCAGCTTTCAATGGAGCAAAAATATCTGATGGGTCTGGTGTTGAAAGAGCAAGAGCAATATAAGCTGTATATGTTAATGAATAGAATGCAGAATCACTATAGTTGTTAATTTTAGATTTCACAATATGCCCACAAGCAGTACATTTATCTCCAGCACAAGAATCATTTGAACATTTTCCACCAGCAGAATATTTAAAATCTCCTCCAGCTTCAAAAATGATAAGAGCTGATGTTAACCATCTATGACGACCACTTTGTCCATCTTCTCCATCACCTGCTCTTTTTGATACTCCAGCAGCAGCACCGCCACCAGCTCCAAAAATAGCATTTGAATTTTCATGCCAATAACTTCCTGAACTTCTGTTACCATCATAAACAGTACCAAAACCTCCGACTCCACCGAAGCCACCAACACCATTTATATTGTCATTTTTTCCAGCTGTAGCCATTCCACCAGCATTACCACCTTTGCTATAAGCATTTGAATTATCACCCCAACATGCATAACCAAATTCACCGTGGCCACCATTACCTCCAGTGCCACCATTTCCATCCTTCTTTATTCCTGTTGATCCATTTATATTTGAAACAGTTCCAGCTGCACCTGATTCTCCAGCATTTTTATCAGTTGCTGAAGTTACATCACTTTTTTGAGAAGCTCCACCAGCCTCATAGAAATACTCAGTTGTACCATTAGTTCCATCATACCCATTAGAGCCACTACCTGCAAATAGAGTTCCATAGTTGTCTATATTTTTAAATCCAGTTGAAACATTATTATCATAAATACCCACTCCAGCAACTCCTTCTCCAAGCTTTGATTCTTCTTTTAACCCATTTACTGATAAATAATTTTTGAAAACATTATTATCTTTACTGCTTATTCTAACCTTTTCACCTAAAATATTTAAATTACCAGTTTCTGATACTCTATCACTATTATGTCTAATATTTCTTATATTTCCATATAAAGACACATTATAAGGATTAATAAAGCTTTCATTAATTTTATTTCTTATTAATATTCCATAATCCAATTTAGTTGAAGTAGAAAATTCACTATTTGAACTTTGTGCTACAATTAATAATTCTTTCATAAAAATATTTTCTAAATCAAATTTATTAAGCTCATAAATAAATACTGAGTCTTCTTTATTAAACGCAACAATATGATTATTTCCTATAATGTCAAGTCTAACTTGCATTTTAATATCTGGACTTGCATAACCATAGTCAATATCATCACCAATAATTATTCCAAATAATTCTCTTCCTCTATGAGCACTTTCTGCAGTTTTGCCTTCAACAGTCTTTATTTCTTTTTCTGTAACATTATTAATAATTGCTTTAATAGAGAATTTTTCACAATTTTCTTTTACATCATTAATTTTAATTTTTCCATTTTCTGCACTATATTCATATGTAAATGAACCATCTACTTTTACTTCTTCATCATTTGATAACCAATTACCTTCACCTTTCTTAAATTCAAATTTATCAGCATATATTGAATCATACTCATTTTTTACTTCTTTAATTTCTTTATTTGTATCTAACGCAACTGTTGTTAGATATTTGTAAGAAATTTCAATTTTATAATTGTCTTTCCAATTTTTACCCAAATAAACTTTCAGAAGTGAAGAATCAGTCGAATGTTTTAACAATCCAGAAGCAATGATATAAATATATGATTTTGAAATAGTATCAATGCTTTTTGCTAAGTCATCTAATTTTGACGGAGACATTGATTGTAATTTATCTGCTGAAACTTCAGCGGAATCTATAAAATCTACCGGTTTATCTCCCTCTACAGAATAAGTATATAATTTTTCTTGTTTCTCAGCACTATCAAATATTACATATTCATAAGTATTTTTATATTCTTTTTTCTCTTCACCTTTTGGAACAGGATAAAGAGAAACGCCATCAGGTACTTTATTTCCATTACTATCTTTATATTCATAAGTATTTTCATCATAGTAATATTTTTTCCCAGATTCATCTTTCATCACACCTTCTTCATATTCAGTTGAATCTTCAAGAATTATATTTATTTTTGTTGAGGAAATTTTCTTACCATTAGAATCTTTTACTACAAATTCAACTTCTTTTATTTCAGAAGACGCATTAAATTCTTTTAAAATATTTGTTTTAAATGTTCCGCCATTTACATCTGCACTAATTTCTTTACTCAAGAAACTATCTCCCACATTTAAAACATTACCATGATAACTAAAATATAATCCATAGTTAGATTTAATATCAAAAGTATTAGTAGTTAATCTTAATGTTTCAGCAGCTGTAAAACCATCAAACAATACTATTTTATTTTCAGTATTATTTTTTACAACTATATTATAGAAACCTTGTTTTTTAGATGTTATTTTTAAATCTTTTATTTTGCTATATCTTAGACCATAAGTAAGTTTTACATCATGATGATCATTAAATATACCTGAACATACATTAATTTCTTCCCCACTAAGAACACTTATATTTTCAATTGTGTTACTAAGATCGTTATAAATATTGTATGTCAATTTAGAGTTTTCATGTTTATATCCTTGATCTTTATGTTCTTCATTTATTTTAACATCATCAGTAGTAGGATTTATATATGTAAAAGAATAATCAATATATTCTTTACCAGAAACCGAAACTGTTTTTTCTGAAGCAACTCCACTTCCAATATTAATTGTTGTAGAGTCAACACCAATGTCTTCATATTTTACATATAAAATAAATTTAGAATTTTCTATACCATCAAAACCTTTTAATGTAAATTTTACAAGACTATCTTCTACAGTAGGTGCTGATTCAAGATGTTCCATATTATAATAAATTTTACTATCATTATGTGAATAACTTTCTTTATATTGTAATATTGTAGTATCTTCATAAAGAAGATAATATTCCTCTATATTACTAAACTTTCTAATATTCTTAGCTCTATCATCTTGTGATGATATATAATTTTGAATATTTAAATCTAATACATAATTCTTATAAGTACTACTTGTCAGCATTTTACTTAAATCAGTTGAAGTAAATTTATCCCATTCTAAAATAAATGTATCAAATCCTATTGTTTGTTCTTGCGTTCCAGTTTGAACTCCTCCAATTTCAAATGTATCACTTTTAATATCATCTGATTTAATATTTTCAGAGTTAATTTCCATTACTATAGGATTACTTGTTAAAGTTCCTGAATATTTTATTTTTAATATTACTTCTTTGTTATACCAATTTTGGTAATTTGCAAATGTATAGAAATAATATTTATCAAATGAAGCGCTTTCATCAAAATATGCTGTTGGTGCAAATAATGTTATTGCTTCTTTATTTCCACCACCTACACTTTGAATATAAGTATCAATTTTATATGATGGTGTATCAGTAGATTTATTAACATCATAAATCCTTACATTTTGAGTTTTTGATTCATCAATTACATAAATATTTGGATCAGCACCAAAAATATTTAATCTAGTATGATTGTAATTTCCGTTATCATCATTATATCTAACTATATTAGATTCTTTTAATCTCATTGTAACTATCTTTTCATATTCACATGAAATTGTTAATTTATCTCTATTAAATTCAATTACATCACTTTCATTTTTAGGGTCTTTAAAATACATATTAAAATTAAATGTAGCAATATTATCTTCAATTTTATAACTTGTAATAGTTGAGTGAGAATATAAATTTTTACCATCCTCTAAATGCTCATAGTTTATTGTGAAGTTTTTCGCTTTAACCTCTTTTGCAATGTTTGCAGAAGTGAATTGGTATGAAGCTTGCATTTTTATATATCTACCACCAGTTGCAATAACACTCAAATTTTCTGAGTCGTTGACAATTGAATAAGTTAATCCATTAATATTTACAAATGATGTTATTTTTTCACTTTTTCTTATTTCAGCAACATAATTTGAAATATATTCTATCTTTGGATTAATCTCTGCTGATTTTTTTAATCCTACCTTAAATGAAGTATCATTTTTAACACTAAGGTCATCTATGTTTGATTTATAACTTCCTTCTTCTTTTAATGTTGCACCTTTATAAGTTATCAAAGAATTATAATCACTACAATATGTTGTTGCATTTTCATATAAAACATTGTTTGAAACAGCATTTTCATTTGATTTTGGATTTCTTAAGTTCCAAACCTCATAAACTCTTGTTAAACCATATTCATATTCAGGATCTCCTCCAACTGCATTTGGGTTATTCACAATAGGTGTGCCTTGTTCTTGCATCAATTTACCCAAATCTTTAATTGTGCTATTATGGCTAACATTAGTTCTTGATGCTCCAGAACTAAGAGTACTAGTTTTAGTATACATAGTTTGTTTAATATATGTATCTTGTTTAAATACATAAGCATTCATTAAAATTCCTGTAGGCATTCCATATTCATCATAAGATGTTATCATAAGAGGAGGATTTCCTCCAATTGATGTTGTAGGAATGTAATAGAAATATTTATAACCACTTGATTCTATTATAGGATGCTTAAATGTAAATTGTTGTTTTACAGTTGCTTCTCCGATATTACCATTGTTTTTAATTTCACAATCATCAGAAATATAACAATTTGTAAATTCTTTATCACCATTTACATAACCAATTCCAAATGCATAAGTTGATCTCCAATATTTTGGATTATATGTTAAGAAAATTTCAATAGAACCTGGTGATGCAATATTTGAATTTTGAATTACTTCTCCATACTTTATTTCAAACTTTTGTGTATTTCCACTAATAGCCTCAATTGAACCATCATTTGTACAATTACTAATTGTAATTATTTCTTTTGAATCTACATATCCAAAGATACCACCTGCATATGCTGCATTTCTTTCGTTTATAGTTTTTTCTTTTGGTGTAATACCTGTGTTACCAGATTTAATTAAACCTGTATTATAACAATCAGATATTTCAACTTTTGCAGTTGTACGACCAAAAATACCTCCGGCATATGTATAATAATCAGCACTACTGTTGTAATTAGCTAAAACTGAAGCCGCATTATAACAATATGAAATATTAAGTTTACCTTCTGTAACACTATCACCTTTTATTATCCAACCAATCAAACCACCAATATATAATATTTTTCCATCTATAATTAATGTTCCACTATATGTGTTTGAAGTAAAGTTATATGTTTTATTATCTGTTATCTTGTAATATCCAACAAGTCCACCAGCACCAAAAGAATCTGTAGATATATCTTTTTGAATATTAATATAAGCAAGACTATTTACATTGTTTATATTAGAATTAGTTGCATATCCAACTAATCCTCCAACATAACTACCATTTGATGATTTTTTAATATTTCCAGAAATTGTTATATTGTCTATATCTACATTTGTTGTACTAACTGCTAATGCAGCTACTTGTACATCAAATTCCATAATTCTTAAATTTTCTATTTTTGATGATTCTATATTTTCAAAAAGACCAAATCTATCTGTACCTACTATATTTTTGATTGTATAACCTTGGCCATCAAACTCTATATTTCTAAATACATATTTATTTTTTTGAGTAGTTGGATCTTTTTCTACATGTCCTCTTATAGTAGATATTTGTTTTATAGAATAATCTAAATCATTAATCAATACATAATGCATTCTATTTTCATTTGTACCTTCTTCTAAAATTGATAACTTATATAAATTATTAATTCCAAAGTAAGCATTATCTGAAATAGCTTCCATATCTTTATTAATTTTTCTATATTCAGTTACTCCTGAATTATCTTGACGATCAAATGTTGTTACATCTATAAGATGAGAGAAATTTCTATATACATAACCATAGTTATATTTAATATTCATTGCCCATCCAGTATCTATATAGTCATTAACAGTGAAAATAAATTTATTATCATCTTCAGAACCTGGCAATTTCACTTGTGCTTCATTTGCTAAAGATGTATATCTTACTGTATCAGAATAAGCCAATGAAATTAATTTAGGACTATTTGTAATAGCACTAGCAGGTTCTTCATTAAATTGAGCAATATACTCTTTGTTGTAATAAACATTTTCGATATGATAACTAGCACCTTCTCCTAATTTATAATTTAGACTCAATTTACTCTTTGCTGTATCACTACTATATATAGTTTTTGTATAATCTTGAGCTATTAATTTTGAAATTGTATAACCATTTCTTACATAAACATTCTTTCCTGAAGTGCCTCCAATATAGCTAAATAAATCAGCAAATATATAAGATTCTACATTTCCAGTTGTATAGCAATTAGATATGTAAACATATTCTTCAACATCTTGATTTTTTGGTTGTTTTAAGTTTAATAATGGGGCTGCAGTACCGTTTTCAGCAGCTCTATAAATAATGTTTACACTTGATGCACATTCTGAAACGTAACCATCTGACATTATACCAACAATTCCTCCAAGATATAATAATATTGAATCCCCACCAACAGATAACTTACCTGTTGTACCAACTGCATATAATTTACCTCCAGTTATTTGTTCAACTGCACCACCAAAAACTCCTGCTTCATCTAAAATTTTTTGTGATTCTGCATATTGAATATTAAGGTCAATATTTAAACTTGAAACTGTTGAATAAGTAGGAATATTATCAATGAATGACCTAACATTTCTTCCAGTTGTGCTGTATTTGCTCTCAGTATTATCATTATCTCCGTATTCAACTGTAAAACCATTTCCAGCAAGGAAATAATTTGTTCCTTTAGGCATATGAGTCTTATTAAGTCTTAATGATTCTGACTTAATTAAGTTGTCATATACATATCCTGTTCCTGCATCGATTGTCACATAGTTACTTAAATTATTTGAAACATAATACCAAGTTATTCCATGAGTATTGTGAGTGAATTTTATATCTTTTTGAGTCTTTTCATCTTGTTTAAATATTTTTTTTATCTCTTTAGATTCTTTATATCCATCATTATCTTTATCAACATCATCTTCACCTATAACAATTTTAATATCATCAGAAGCTCCTGCAACATTCACAAATGTAGTTTTTAATACTTCATTATTAATTTTAATAGGGTTTGTTTTTGTTCCTAAAGTAGCTTCATGTGTAAAGTAATCTAAAATATTTTCACCTTTACTTACGTTACTTGAATCACCATTATATAAACCACCATATTCATCAGCATCTCCATCTTCTACTTCTAATTCACCATAGCCCATATCAATACCATAATCATCAAATGCAAGACAAATTGTTGATGAATATACAGCTCTACCTGTAAAATCTATACTATTCTCAACAGCATTACTTCCAATCAATGCTCTTGAATTATAATTTTTTAATACTTTTGTCTCTCTAGAATTATGATTTGTTGTAATACTATAACATTCTTGTATTGAAACTTTCTTTTCAATACTTGATATTTTTCCTATCAAACCTCCAAATGTAAATGTTTCAAACTCATCAAAATAATCTTTTAGATAATATACAAATAAATCACCATAAGATTTTGAATATGATAAATTAACTTCTTTACCATTAACATTACCAACAAGACCACCAAATGTTAAATCTATTAATGCTGTTTTTGAACGCTCACCTTGATTAGTCTCTCTTTTCTCTTGTTTATATACTTCTAATGAACCTCCAAACATTCCACCAATTTTAACTTCATCTTTATTATTAATATTACTTACTGATGTTGTTAAAATTCCTTTGCTTGAAATTTCTCCAACAAGACCACCGAATGTTAACATAAGAATATTATTAACTTTAACATTTCCTTCGTATATTGTATTTGTTAAATTTAAAGATGAATCTAAGAAACCAATTAAACCTCCAATACACTTTTGATTAGTGTTTAAAGTATCTCTTACAAAAATATCAACATCAACTTTTAAATTTCTAAATGAATTAGTAGCAGAACTATCTGATTTTCCTATCATTCCACCAACATTTGAATTTAAATTATCTAATTCTGAATCTCTATCCATAATCATGATTGTCATAATTCCATTTATTAATGAAATTGATGTTTCATCACCTTCACCCTCTGATTCACTATTACTTGATTCGCTAGTGTTAATATTGAAAATACCACCTAATTGATGACCTATTATTGAACCTACATTTCCCTTGTTAAAATAAATGTATTTTAATTCAGTATCATTATAGAATGTTCCATAATCTAGTTCTTCAATTTTGCTTTTATTATTTAAGTAATTTCCTGCAGATGAAGGTTTATCACCATTATTAAAGATATTAATATTAATTCCAGTAAATTTTTCTATTGAAATTGTTTCTAAATTTGTTTTTCCAAATAATCCACCTACATAAGCTTCTTCGAAATAATATTTTATATCATCATCTGGATTACCTGTAAAATTATTATTTTTATCAGATACAACAATATTTCCTTCAATACTATAATATGTATTTGTATTTTCTGGATTAATAACAAATGCACCATATTCTGCATTTCCAGCAATTAGACCAGCAGATAAATTACCAATTTTATTTTGTATATTAACATCAGATGAATATTTCAAAAATAAATTATATGAAAAGTTTGATCCCATGTAGGTATTATATTTTTCTTTTAAGAAATTGATATTATCAACACCTTCAATACTACCAAAAATATTTCCTATTTTTAAATTACTAATATTGTTATTATCTGCATCGAATGTTAAATCTAATCCAGTATAGAAAATATTATTTTCCATTTTTATTTTTGCAGGAGTTCCTTCTGGAAGTTTATCTT
The DNA here is from genome assembly GCA_017464845.1 of Clostridia bacterium. Taxonomy (GTDB): domain Bacteria; phylum Bacillota; class Clostridia; order Christensenellales; family UBA1242; genus Caccovivens. The sequence continues at coordinate 845 of JAFTYD010000045.1, read as the reverse complement.
TTACAACTCTTCCAAATACACCTCCAACAAATGTTTCCCCTTCAAGATTATTTACTGCTTTAACATTTATTGATATTCCTTTATCAGTTGTCCCTCTAATATATTCATTATCCTTCTTTTCAGGCTCAGAAGAACTAGAAGGCTCATAAAAATTAATAGAAACTCCATTAACATTTAAAATAGAATACATAGATTTTTGTCTTAAAGTACCAGTAATAAGACCAGCAGAATATTCATTTGATGTATCTCCTGTAAAAATGAAGTTAATTATATTATTAGAATCTCCAGTTATATTGTTAAAATAAAATTTAACATTATTTAAAGATGTACTTTCAATTGTTGGAGCAATTATACCTAAATTTACACCTTGTAATTTAACAGTTGATGAGAAACTAAATATAAGATTATTCAAATTACCATTTACAATACCAGATGAAACTAACATAGATTCATAACCTTCACGTGGTTCTACATAATCTATTCTTAAATCTTTTATTGTAATATTTGAACCAACAGTGTCAAATAATGGTGCTGACAAAATAAGTCTTGCATAATTTGATAATTCTCCACCTTCAGTTCTACTTGAATGCTTAAATTCTTCTCCCAAGCTATATGTTCCCATAAATATTCCAGAGAAACCTGAGATTGCATTTATATATTTTTTATCTGTTAAATTAACGTCTCCATAAAGACCACTATTAGCTTCTGTTTCACCTCTAACAATTACTGTTATATTTGGGTTTCTTCTCATAGCAGCAATAACACTTTCTACATTCCATTGATCTAAATAAAGTGAATTATTATTAGCTCCTACAAGCATTTCTGGGAATAATTTTTCTCTATGT